>JAIPEP010000039.1 GCA_021737085.1 Desulfohalobiaceae bacterium
CATGTAAATCCGTTTCAGATCGTTACGCGGCACCATAATGCGTTGTGCAATCCTGTCCTTTGCCCCGGATGATGTGGCGAAAACATCTAGGGCGATTATCGTTTCAGTGGGGATCTGCTACCTAACTATCATCTTGCTTCGATAAGCTGGACGAATCATGAAAGCTGCAAAATTTGCAAATCATACGCCTACAGAGCTAAAAGAAGTTGGCCAAGACAAAGAATACAGTAACAAAAAGAGCGGTCAATCCCGCACCGATACCAACGGGAATATTGGCCTCCAGGAGATCATTGTAGGCCTTGCTCTTCTTCAGCTCCAGCCTTATGCCCCTGTAACCGGCTCCCAACCAATAGGTGACCAGGACGAGAAATATCAGACGGACCGGAGCGCCCCGGAAAAGAATGGAAACAGCCGAAACGAGACGTCCCAATGCCCTCTCGGAAACGGCATTCAAACGGTTCAAGGCCACATCAAAGGCCACATAGCCCCATTGGGCCCCTTTACGATAAAACCAATCCGTGTCCAAATTTATCCCCCGAATCTCGGGTGGATAGTATCCGGACATAATCAAGAGACAAAAAGCTAGTGCCCCGAACAGGAGCAAATGCATCTGGGAAAGGACATGGCTCGGCGTATACGGGGCATAATCCACGCTATGAGGAAGAATCCCATACAGATACTGGGGGAATAACCCCAGAAAGAGGCACAGGAATGCTGCCAGCCCCATGGCCAGAAGCATGTTGAGCGGCGGCTCTGGGGATCGCATGCCGCTATCCTGTCCGAAAAAGGTGAAATAGGGGACCTTGATCCCGGCGGTCATAAAAACACCAGCGGATGCGAACTGCAGTATCAACCAGAGGGCCATCATGTGGTGATGGCCTGCGGCGCTAAGAATCATCGACTTACTGACAAAGCCGCTAAAAAGCGGGAAGGCCACCGAAGCCGCACCCACCATACAGAAAAGGCAGGTCCAAGGCATGGTCCTGTATAGGCCGCCGAGATCGGTGCACTTGATGGATCCGGTCATATACAGCACAGACCCGGCGCACATGAACAAAAGGGCCTTGTACAGGATATGGGCAAAGGCAAGAGCGACCGCACCGTTAATTGCCATTGAGGTGCCTATCCCTACGCCGACCAGCATGAATCCCACTATACTGATCAGGCAATAGGCCAGGACCCGCCGGACATCGTTCTCCAGCACCGCATATAAAACCGGTAACGCAGCCATGACAGCGCCTAACCAGATCAATGCCTCTGTTCCGGGAAAGGTCCTGGCCATGAGATAGACCGCGCTCTTGGTGGTAAAGGCGCTTAAAAAGACCGCTCCGGTAACGGTGGCTTCCGGATAGGCGTCCTGGAGCCAGGAGTGCAGGGGAGGAACTGCCGCGTTCAGGGCAATGCCCACGAAGATCAGGAAAGAAGCGGGGCCCTCCAGCCCGATATAGGCGAATTCCAAGCTCCCGGTCTTCTGGAAGTAGAGGACGATGCCCGCCAAAAAGCAAAGTCCGCCGAATATATGAACCAAGATGTAACGATAGGCGGCTGATTGGGCTCTTTCCGTGCGTCTGGCGAGAATGAGAAAAGAGGAAGCTACCGCCATGATCTCCCAGAATATATACAAACTGAAGAGATCACCGGCAAATGTCACTCCCAGGGCGCTTCCCGCATAGCAGAGCCCGGCCACATGTTGCAGGTCATCTTTTACATTCAGGGCGAACAAAAGGGAGAGGAAAGAAACAATGGTGAATATATATCCGAAAGCCAGGCTCAGGCTATCCACCCTGCCCAATACGAGCTGATAGTCGAGAAAGTCGACACCCCAATGGATTCCACAAGGGATGCTGGCTAAAACCGCGAAGGAAGCCACTGGCAAAAGCAACATGAATCCGGCTTTTGTCTTGCCCCTTAAGAGGGGCACGCACGCTGCGCCAAGGAAAAAGATAAGGGCCGGAGGAAAACCCGGATTCACAATGGAGCCGATGGACATAGTAGTTCCCGTCTCGCTTATCGGACCCTCTTATCCGTGTGGTAATAGTCTTCCCCCCTCTTGAGGAAAAAACGCAGCACCCTGGCAATAAACACGAGAGCCACACAGGACAAGAAACCGTAGACAGCAAAGAAAGCAAATCCTTTGGCAAAGCTGAAGTAGGAATGCCTGTGGATAAATATATCCAAAAGCAACAATACCGCCATGACGCTAAAAAAAACAAACAAGAGAGTTTTTCTGTTCCAGAGATTGCCCAATATATTCAGCTTTCCCTTCATAATCCAGCAGTCCTGTCCAATTATCTAAGACCTATTTCGATGAGATCTATAAACAACTGCGGCCAAAAGAACAATACGACGGACCCGGCTGCTGTAAGCAGCAAAGGAACGACGCACATGAGGGGCTCTTTAGTCACGGAAAAGGCCCCCTTGCCACCCGATGGACCATGAAAAAAAGCCTTGTAAACAATGGGCAGGAAGTATACGGCATTGAGGAAGGAACTGGTCAGAATAACCCCCAATAACAAAGGGCTTTGCTTCTGCAGCGTTCCCAACGCGAGATACCACTTGCTTATAAAACCACCGCAGGGAGGGAGGCCGATAATGCTCAGCGAGCCCACAAAAAAGGCACCCATGGTCAGGGGCATCCTCTTTCCTATGCCTGCCATCTCGCTGATGTATTTTTTCCCTGTGGCCACCATGATGGCTCCGGCGCAGAAAAATAGCGTGATCTTGCCCAAAGCGTGCATCACAATGTGCAGAATTCCGCCCATAGCGCCATAGGGAGTGAGGAGCGCAACTCCCAGGACAATATAGGACAATTGACTTACCGTGGAAAAGGCGAGCCTGCGCTTGAGCTCGTCCTGTGACAGGGCTATTAGGGAGCCCAGAATGATCGTCACCGAAGCGATAATGGCCACCGGGTACCCCAGATGGAAAGAGCCCAGCAGATCGAACCCGAAGATACCTGTCATCACGCGGACAATACTGAATGCTCCCACCTTGACCACGGCAACCGCATGCAACAGGGCACTGACCGGAGTGGGGGCGACCATGGCGGCGGGCAGCCAGGCGTGCAGCGGCACAATGGCCGCCTTGGCGAAGCCGAAGAGGAAGACCAGAAGCAAAACCGTGGCCATGGCGGGAGAGATACCCGCCCCGAATATCCCCGCCTGGCTGAATTCCAGAGTTCCGGCCACATTATAGGAAAGGATCATGGCCGGAAGCACCAGGCCGATGGAAGTACCCAGGATGTAGGCCAGATACTTGCGGCCGCTCTTTCTCGCCTCCTCGTCCTGATGGTGGGTAACCAGGGGATAGGTGGACAGGGAGAGGATCTCGTAGAATAGGTACAGCGTGAGCAGGTTTGCGGCGAAGGCAGCCCCGATTGTGGAGGACAGGGCCACTGCGAAAAAGCAGTAGAACCGTGTCTGGCTGTGCTCCGCCAGACCACGCATATAGCCGATGGAATACAGGCTGGTCACCATCCAGAGAAAGGAGGCCACCAGGGCAAAAACGAGGCCCAGTCCGTCCACCCTAAGGGCAATGTCCGCCCCCGGAGCAAAGCTGAAAAGGGTGAGGCTGAACTCCCGCCCGGCAAGCACCCCCGGAACCAGAGAAACTATGAGGCCGAACTTGATCAGTCCGGCCAAAATGGTCCAGGCCTCGCGCACATTGGGCCTGCCGCCGCTGGAGAGGAGCACGGGCACCACAGCCAGAGAAACTAGGACGGCCAAAAGCGGACGCACGGAAACAACAGGGTCCATTAAACGAAGCTCCGGACAAGGAATGGCTGGATCATTCCGCTCACAATACTCTCGGAATACAGGCCCACTAGTACAAGACTCGCCACCACGAGAAGCAGACAGGCTACCATGGCCACAGGGGCCTCATCCATCTCTCCCCCGTGGGCGTGTCCGCCGTGGTGACCGTGTCCAGTCCGAACCTCCCCGAAATAGGCGTACTCCACTACCCGCATGAACAATATGGCATTGATCAGGCTGCTCAGGAGAAGGGCCGCTACATAGGCGTGCTGTCCTGCCTGCAGTCCGCCGCTGATCAGGTACCATTTGCTGAAAAAACCGCAGGTGGGAGGGATCCCCACGATACTCATCCCGGCCAGAACAAAACCAGCAGAGCTAAGGGGCATGCGGGCGAAAAGATCGCGCAGGTTCTCCAGGCGCAATTCGCCCAGCTTGAAGGCAAAGTTGCCTGCAGCCAGAAAAACGGCGAAGGTCATCAGGGCGTCGTTGATCAGATGGAGAATGCTGCCGGTCATGCCAGCCTGATTGCCCATCCAGGCCCCGCCCACCATGTAGCCGATCTCGGAAACAATTATGTAGCAGAGCATCTTGACCAGGTTCCTCTGGACCAGGGCCATAACCGCCCCGGCCACGATGGCCAAAACAGCGAGCCAGACTATGACCGGACCCAGATCGAGCACCCGGAAAATGTATTGTGCCCCGAAGACCGTGAGCATGAGGCGGATCATGACGTAAACCATGACCTTGGTCATGAGCGGGGCGAGTACCCGGCTGGCGGTCATGGAGGCGTAGGTGTAGGCATTGGGCAGCCAAATATGCATGGGGAAGAAGGCCATTTTGATCCAGACCCCCACCAGGCAGAAGACAAATCCCACAAGCACTGTCTGCGAGGACCAGATGGCCGGCAGAAGGGAAGCAATGTCCCCCATGTTCAGGGAGCCGGTCATAATGTACAGATAGCCCACACCGAGGAGATAGAAGCTGGCCCCGATCACCCCCAGATAGACGTAGTGCAGGCTGGCCAGCGGGGCCCTGGACGACGGTCCCATGGCTATGAGCGCGTACGCGCTCAGAGAGGTGATCTCCAGCAGGACGTAGAGGTTAAACAAGTCTGCAGTGGCGGTGACCCCCAACAAACCGGTGACGAAGAGAAGATACAGGGCCAGGAAGGTCTCTTTGCGATCCTCGAACTCGCGCTTGATGAACTCCCAGCTCGCCACGAGGTTAATCAGGGACACAGCGGAGACGACCACCAGAACCAGGCTGTTGAAGAGATCGATGCGGAGCTCGATCCCCACGGGTGGAGGCCAGCTGGCCATTTCGTAGCTGAGCGCCCCTTGGGCCATTACCTGATGGAGGGCGGCGATAGAGGCGAGCAGGGACCCCAACAGGCCGGCCAGGGCCAGAGGAAGACAATAAGCCGACTGTATCCAGGCCAGTCCGGTAACCAGGAAGGCCGCCAGCAGCGGGGCCAGGATCAAAAGGACCGGGATGTGCTCCAGCATGGCTACTTTATCTTTTCCCGTATCCGCGTGCGAATTTCATCTTCTTCCAGGGTCTCGTATTCCCCATAAACCTTAACCGCGATAGCCAGGGCCACCCCGAAGGTGGCCACGGAAACCACAATAGCCGTGAGCATGAGCACGTGGGGCAAGGGATTCATATACGCGGTCGCCTGGATGGCTTCCGGGGAGACATGCCCCGGTCCGTGGGCATTGCGGATAATAGGGATGGTCGCCTGTTCCTTGTAGCTAATGGAGATAAAGAAAAGAATGATAGCGGTTTGAAATATATTCATCCCCACAAGCTTCTTGATCAGATTGTTCTTGGAGATGATGGCGTAAAGGCCGATCATCATGAGGATGATGTAGAGCCAGTAGTTGTACTTGGCCACGATCTCCTGGAGCAGCTGTTCCATAAGCACACCTTGTTGTACAGAGATCGGAGGTCGGAGTTCAGAGGTCGGAAAGAAGGACCCGAAATTCTTTTAGCCCAGTCCACAGCCCATATCTTTCCACTTCCGACATCCGACTTCCGACTTCCGACTTCCGACCCCCGGCACCTACAGTCCCTCGTCATGCCGCCCGGCAGATGCTATATTGACATAGATGACAGCCATAACCGCGGTGACGGCGATACCCACCCCAACCTCCACACCGATCATGCCCAGGGCACGGGCTTCTTCCGCGTGCACGGGCAGTATCTTGGCCAGCTCGCTATAATCCAGAAACTCGCCGCCCAACAGCATGCAAAGCACCCCGATGCCCCCGTAAAGGACCACTCCCAGGAAAGCTAGCAGGGCCAATATCCTTTCACCCACTCTGCTCAGGGCTGTGCGCAGATCGAAGGAAATGGCCATGAGCACCAGTGATGCGCCGAACATCACACCTCCCTGGAATCCCCCTCCAGGGCTAAAGTCCCCGTGGGCCACCACATACAGGGAAAAGAGCTGGATAAAAGGGAGAAGAATCCGGCATATGGTCATTATTATCAGATCGTGGGGCACCCATTCCGTGTCCAGCCTTTCGAAAAAGCGGCTATGGGGAATGCGGGGTCTTTTCCTGAAGTGGATGACCACCCCTGTAGGGATATGCCGCACGTACCAGCCCTCCCTCCGCCGAGCGCCGAAGGAGCGAAGCAGCAGAAAGCAGGCCACTCCGGCTCCGAAGATAACCAAGGTCTCGAACATGGTATCGTAGCTACGATAGTCCGCAAGCACGGCAGTGACCAGATTGGGGACCTCGGTCTCCTGCAGGGCGTGCTCAATATAGTGCGGCGAGACATGGGTGCTCGCTGGGGAAGCGGGATCCCCCCAAGCTGGAAAATCCCTGGTGGCGTACAAGAGCACCGCTCCGCAGAGAATCACCACAATCAGGCCGATCCGTTTCAATCCTTGCTCCTCCTGGTGGTCTGGAACACCGCGGCGACGAAGAAGACAGTGCTCACCCCGGCCCCCACCGAGGCCTCGGTGAAGGCAACGTCCACAGCCCCCATTATTGCCCACAAAAGGCACATAAGAAAGCTGTACGCCCCGAAGAGGACAGCGGCTCCCAACAGATCGCGGACATTGATCGCAGCCAGGGCGCAAACGATGACCAGAGTCAGTATGAAGAGGTCGATTTGCCAGTGCATGCCTAGTCCTTCCTGGATTTGGACCAGGGGTTCAGGCCCGCCCGAATCCCCGCGTCCACAATGGAATGTGTGGCAGTGGGGCTGGACAGAAAAACAAAGAATACGATGAGCATCATCTTCAAGCTTACGAGCAGGGTCTCCCAGGAGAAATGGCCTAAATTATACAGGGCCAGGCCTGTAACCATGGCCATGATCCCCAAAGTATCCAGCTTTCCCACAGGATGAAGCCTGCTGTAAAAATCCGGCATGCGGATAATGCCCACGGCCCCGCCCAGAAAGAAAACCAGCCCTGTTCCTAGGAACAGTATAACCAAAGCGTTCAGGATAATCATTTCCCGGCTTCCTTGCCTGCCTGTTTAGGCCCTTGCTTCCCCCTGCTGAAGGACTTTTGCCTTTTTCCGCAAGCCGGTCTTGCCTCTCCGCTTGGGCCCAAGTATAAGGTCGCGCCGCTCAGTTTATAGAGCCGAGGCGCGCCTTTCGCCAGCTGAATGGAAGGCAGTGTGCCAGAGACGGCCTACTCGAAGGGAGATTCCTCGTACAGGCCTCGCCGCTTGTGAAAATAGCGCGATGCCGCGAGCACTGCGATAAAATTGAGCAGGGCGTAGGCCAGGGCGATGTCCACAAACATCTCTACCCGCTGATAGATGCAGCCGATCAGTAATAACAGGACCACAGTCTTGCTCCCGATGGCGTTGGTCCCCACCAGCCGGTCCAGAACAGTCGGACCCACCACAGCCCGATATAGAGAAAAGCACATCAGAAAACACAGAAACAATCCCACAAAAAGGAAAAATGTGATCATGACCTCTCCCCGAAAACCCAGGCCAGCTTCTTTTCCATCTCTCCGGGCAGGGACTGCGAGGATACCCTATCAATGGCATGCACCCTGAAATTACCGTGCAGGTCGGCAGTTACAGTGATCGTTCCCGGTGTGAGGGTGATGGAGTTGGACATGGTAGTTATGGACATGCTGCTTTTAAGGCTGGTGGAAAAGTCTATCAGATGGGGGTCGATCTTCTCCCGCAAATGGGGATGAAACACCAGGCGCAACAGATGGATGTTTGCCGCAAATATTTGAAGCAGTAGCCAGGGGATGTAGCAGGAGAACCTGCAGACAGTTTTGAGATAGGTCCCGTAGTGCGGATCGGGAAAGAGTAAGTGATGCGAGAAGCCGGATACAATGAGGCTGGCGAGGACGCCGAAACCCAGTAGCAGGGGCTCCGACTTCCCGGAAAAAATCAGCCACAGCACCAGCATTAGCACGAAGGTGAGACTGAAGGACTTGGCGCGTGTAGTCCAGCTTGCATGCTGCTCTCTGTCCGGCATGCAATGGGGCTCCTTGTTTAGATGGAGATATATGGAACAAGCTGATTCTTAAGTATGAGCCCTGGAGCGGAAGCAACACTGAGGCTGCTCCTACTGTTCAGGGACCCTATATACTCCGCGCAAGGTATCCCATACCTTTTTAACTCCCCTCCCGCTTAAGAGGGCGGCCGCCTTTCCGCTCTCCGCCCGTCGCTCCAGCTCCAACTTTTTCCCATGTGCACCGCGAATTGCCGCGAGCAAGGACTCGTAATCGATCGGCTTGGACAGGTGTCCGTAAACACTCGGCTGCCCTTTTTTGGAGGCGCCCCGGCTAGAACCGTGCCTGGTTAGTCCCAAAAACTGGAGAAAGGGCAGGACCTCCTGGAGTCGCCTTTGCGTCTCCGCCTCCTCCATGCCTGGGATCTTCTGGTCCACAACTGCCACATCGAAATCTTCCTCAGTGACCACCTCCAGGGCTTCCTCTTCGGAGAAGGCAGCTTTCACGGAAAAGCCGTCCCGCTGCAGGCGTTTGGTCAAAAGCTCCAGCAATTGTCGATCTTCGTCGACAAGGAGGATTCTCGCCTTTTCGGATCCGGACATGGCCATCTCCGTAGGTTTTGCCCGCGGGCACGGAAGCCGGCCCTGCCGAAGGCCATCAAAGCTAAGGCCTCACCAGCCGCTGCCGTACCAGCTCCTCGGCGATCTGCACTGTGTTCAAGGCCGCTCCCTTGCGGATATTGTCCGCAACAATCCACATGTCCAGACCGTTTTCCAAGCTTGTATCCTGCCGAATGCGGCCTACATAGGTGGCGTCCTGTCCTGTCGCCTCCAGGGCCATGGGATAGATCTTCTCCGCAGGATTGTCCCACACGACCACTCCGGGAGCCTCGCTCAGTATTCCCCTTGCCTCCTTGGCACTCACATGGCTTGCCATCTCCAGGTTGACCGCCTCGCTGTGGCCATAGAATACGGGCACCCGCACCGTTGTTGCACTGATTCCTATTGTCTCCTCTCCAAGGATCTTTCTCGTCTCGTTCACCATTTTCATCTCTTCCTGGGTATAGTCGTTGTCCAGGAAGCTCCCGATGTGGGGGAGACAGTTGAAGGCGATCTGGTAGGGATAGGCGTTGCACTCCACTTCCTGCATGTTGAACAGGGCCCGGACCTGGGACTCCAGCTCGTCCACGGCCTTCTGTCCGCTACCGGAAACCGCCTGGTAGGTGGACACGACCACCCGCTTGATTTTCGCTGCCTGATGCAAGGGGTTCAGGACAACCACCATCTGGATGGTGGAGCAATTGGGGTTGGCGATAATATTCCTGTGCCAGGAAAGATCCTCTGCGTTGACCTCGGGCACCACCAGGGGAACCTGGGGATCCATACGCCAGACGCTGGAGTTGTCCACCACCACACAGCCAGCCTGCGCAGCCAAGGGAGCGAATTCCTTGGAAATGTCCCCGCCTGCGGAAAAAAGGGCCAGGTCCAGCTCCTGGAAGACGTCTTCGGTAAGGGTTTCCACCTCCAGCTCATCCCCTTGGAAAGGTACTCTCGACCCCGCGGACCTGGGAGAAGCCAGGGCCCGGAAGGAATGCGCCTCAAAACTGCGCTCCTCCAATATCTTGAGCATCTCCCTGCCCACAACCCCAGTGGCTCCGACAACAGCCACATTCAAACTGTTTCCTGCCATATTCAGCACCTCTCTTGTTCCTTGATCCTCAGGGGTAAACTTCTTCACTCCTTCCAAACGGCCGGAAGGGAAACCCAGATCCGGGTCAAATCATCTTGTCCCCTACAATACGGTTCCGGCCATCTTGAAGATGGGCAGATACATACTTATCACCAATCCGCCAACAACCACACCAAGGAAAGTAATCATGATCGGCTCGATGAGTGAGGTGAGAGTGTCCACCGCATTATCGACCTCATCGTCGTAGAAGTCGGCGATCTTGCCCAGCATGCTGTCCAGATTGCCGGTTGTCTCCCCGATGGATATCATGTGGACAACCATAGGGGGGAATACCCCGGTCTCATCCAGGGGCTCGTGGATGGTCTGGCCTTCGGAGATGCTCTGCCTGGCCTTCTGCACTCCGTTCTCCACGACCTTGTTCCCAGCAGTCCTGGAGACCACATCCAGGGAATACAGGATAGGCACGCCGCTGGCAAGCATGGTTCCCAGCATCCGGCTGAACCTGGCCACTGCTACTTTACGAAGAAGGGGCCCGAATATAGGTAAAAATAAAATTGTTTGGTCCACTATCTGTCTGCCCCTCTCCCAGCGATAGAACAGGCTGAATCCGACCACCAGGAGGATAATGCCCAATATGATCCACAGAATGTTACTCGTCACCGCGTTACTCAGGTTGATAACCACCTTGGTGACCACAGGGAGCTCGGCTCCGAAACCCTCAAACATATCGGCGAAAGTGGGGATGACGAAAGTCAAAATAACGCCCACCACTGCGATTGCCACGACAAAGATCACGATGGGATAGGCCATGGCCCCTTTTACCTTGGACTTGAGTTTGTCCGCCTTTTCAATGTACTCGGACAGCCGCTCCAGAACGCCATCTAGAACACCGCCGGTCTCCCCCGCATTGACCATGTTGGTGTAAAGGTCGTCGAACACGTCCTTGTGCTTGGCCATGCCCTCGTAGAGCGAGCTCCCTCCCTCTACATCAATACGGATCTCGTTTAGCTTTCTGCGGAGCTTTTTGTTCTCCGTCTGCTCGCACATGACCTGCAGGGCCTCCAGGATGGGCACTCCGGCATTGATCATGGTGGAGAACTGCCTGGAGAAAACAACCATATCCCTGGTCTTGACCTTCCCCTCCAGGAAGGTCCCCTCCAAGAGGTCTTTGGGCTTGGGCTTCACCTTAATCTCGGTGAACCCCTTCCGCTGCAAAGTCATCCGGGCCATTTCCAGGCTGGCCACGTCCAACTCGCCCTTGACTTTGCGCCCTGCCTTATTTCGGGCCCTGTAGATGAAGCTCGGCATAGTCCTCTCCTTTCTCTTGAAGGATGAACTCCAGATGGATGGTTCGCTGTCAACCCTAGAGCAACGCAGCCTCCAGGATTGTGTTGCTTTTGCTCCGGAAAATATTTAACGTGACCTAGCCGCAGGAGATGCCTTATCAACTTTTTTGCAAAAAAATAAAGATACGGTCAAACTCGGACAAACGGGCAAGCCCCTGCTAAAGGCAAATTGGAGGCAACAGCTCCGAAAAACTGGACTAAGTCGCCAGATACAACTAATATAATTTACGGAATACCGCAATGTGAAACCGGAAGATGGAGCAAAACTGCTCTCGTGCCCGATCCGAAAGAAAACCTCCAGGGGCTCAGTATGCGCTACTACGCCCTAATCCCTGTCCGGTACGCCTCGAGTCGTTTTCCGGGCAAGCCTTTGGCCCCTATCCTGGGAGAGCCCATGTTCAGTCATGTCTTCCGCAGGGTCAGGCAATGTGACCTTTTTTCCGCAGCATACATGGCAACTGACGATGAACGGATAGCACAAGAAGCTAAGAAACGAGACATACCCTGTGTTCTCACCCGCCTGGATCACGGCAGCGGAACGGACCGGGTGCTGGAGGCGGCGGAGAACCTCGGTCTCGAGGAGGACGCAGTCATCGCCAACATCCAGGGCGACGAGCCCACCTTGCTGCCGAGTATGCTTACCCAACTCCTGGAGCCATTCCACAACGGGTCAGCCCAGGTCACCACCCTGGTCAAACGTATCTCTGCCGAGCAGGCCCAAAACCCCGATCTGGTCAAGGTGGTGCTCAGCCGATGGGGACGGGCCTTATATTTCTCCCGTTCTCCTGTGCCCTACGCCCGGAATCCCGGTCGAGCCACCTACTGGGGTCATATCGGTCTCTACGCCTATCGCATGCGGATTCTGCGTTTCTTCGCCCAGACGGAGCCGAGCCCACTGGAGCGGACGGAAAAGCTGGAACAGCTTCGGCTCCTGGAGTCCGAAGTCCCCATTCACGCTGTTGCCACAGAACACGCAGGACACGGAGTGGACTCGCCCCAGGACGTGCCAGTGGCTGAGGAAATAATACAGGAGCAAGAAAGATGCGGGCTATTCTAGGTCTGGAAGACGGGACATGGTTCGAGGGCAGCTCTTTCACCGGCGCCGGAGAGGCCCGGGGAGAAGTGATCTTTAATACGGGAATGACCGGATATCAGGAGATATTGACCGACCCCTCCTATGCCATGCAGCTGGTCTGCATGACCTACCCCCACATAGGAAACTACGGGATCAATCCGGAGGACGGGGAATCGGACCGGATCCACGCCGCGGGATTCATCGTCCGGGAGTGCTGCAAGCGGCCCTCCAACTGGCAGAGCGCCGAATCCCTGCCCAACTATCTCCTGCGGCACGGCGTGCCCGGCATCGAGGGCATAGACACGAGGGCCCTCACGCGGCACATCCGTATCCGTGGAGCCATGCGGGCCTGCATCTCCACCAGGGAACGGGATCCGGAGCGGGTCGTGGACAAGGCCAGGGAAATTCCGCCCATGGAAGGTCTCAACCTCGTGGACCGGGTCGGGCCGGAAAACCCCTATATCTGGACGGCCGAGGGGCCACGGGAGGCTCGGCTCGACGCGGAGGCCTCCCCCTGGTCCGGCAAGGGGCTGCGCATCGCGCTACTGGACCTGGGAGCCAAAAGGAACATCCTGCGCCTTCTCACGGAGTGCGGCATGGATGTCCTGGGGCTTCCGCCCTGGTCCGCATACCAAGACATCGCCCGCCTCGCCCCGGACGCTGTCTTTCTTAGCAACGGCCCCGGCGATCCAGCCCCTCTGCCGGAAATACGCCAGACGGTCTCCCGGTTGATGGAGGACTACCCCATGGGGGGGATCTGCCTGGGTCACCAGATCCTGGGCCTCTGCCTGGGCGGGGACAGCTTCAAGCTCAAGTTCGGACACCACGGGGTCAACCACCCGGTCCGGGACCTGGCCTCGGGAAAAATCGAGATCACCTCCCAGAATCACGGCTTCTGCGTGGATCTCTCCCACAGGGAAGATATCACCACCACCCACATCAACCTGAACGACAACACCCTGGAAGGCTTCCGCCATAAGGAAAGGCCCATCATGGCGGTGCAGCACCATCCAGAGGCCGCTCCCGGGCCCCATGACTCCAGGGGCTTCTTCCGTGAGTTCGCGGAGATGGTCCGGGCCGGTAGCCGGAGGTCGGAGATCTGAGGTCGGTCGACAGACAACAGACTGTAGATGGACAGAAGTTAGTCAGCAGAGGTCGATCCTCTTGTACGATCCAGTCTATCGCCCTGCCGACCTCTGACCTCTGATCTCTGACCTCTGATCAGCGGCCACCGACTACTGCACAAGCCGCACGGCCATGTGCACCGCAGCAGAAAGGCTGCGCACACCGGCCCGGCCGCTGCCCACCAAATCGTACCCTGTCCCGTGGTCCACCGAGGTCCGGACCTGGGGAAGGCCCAGGGTTATGTTCACGCTGCTTCCGAAATACAGGGCCTTCAGCGGAGCCAGACCCTGATCGTGATACATGGCCAGCACTGCGGCGAACTCTCCCCTTAAGGCCGAATAAAAGACAGTATCCCCCGGATGAGGCCCGGACACCTCCAGGCCCTGCTCCTCGGCCTCGACAACCGCAGGCTGCACAATCCGCTCCTCCTCGCCTCCAAGCAGCCCTTTCTCCCCGGCATGAGGATTCAGCCCGCACACCGCGATAGGGCCGGACACACCCAGCCTGTTCAAGTGATCCCGGGTCAGACGCAGACAGCGCAGAATCCGCTCACGGCTCAAGGCCGCGGGAACCCGCATCAGGGGCAGGTGAGTCGTGACCAGAGAGACACGGAGCTGCGGGGAGGCCAGATGCATGCACACGTCTTCACTTTCTAAGCCGAAGCTGTGGGCGAGATATTCTGTGTGTCCCGGAAAATCGTATCCCGCCTCTTTTAAGGTGGCTTTGTCCAGCGGGCAGGTGACCAAACCAGCGCCGAGGCCTGCTTTCAGGAGCCGGCAGGCCGCATCCAGGCTCCTTCCGGCGGCCCGGCCGCCGTCCGGTCCCGGACGCCCCGGAGTGATGCGCAACCCCTCCGTACCGCTCGGCTGGAACAAATAGATTCCCCCGGAGAGAGGATCCATTTCCTCTTCCCGGATCTCCTCCCAGAATAAGGACAAGCCGAGCCGCTTTCTGTGAAGCTCCAGGGCTTCGCCCGGTCCGAGCAGGACCACAGGGATGTCACCGGGTGGGGCGGTGCCGAAAAAACGGCAGGCCAACTCGGGCCCCAGGCCGTTGGGATCGCCCAGGGTCACCAGGAGGGGATGCTGTCCGAATACCATGCTGAAAACAGGGCTCCGTATCTAGTAGGGACGGCAGTCAGCCGTAAGGACTGCGGCGTGTGAAGACAAGAAGGGCTTTAGGCCCAGTTGTCGCGCTCATGAAGAATACAGGCTCGCGCCGCGCCCAGCAGTCCGCTCATTTCCGGGTCCGGGCTGGCCTGGATCCGCTCCGGGAGCCACCACTGCCGCTTGTGGAACCGCTCGCGCAGCGTCTGCCAGACCGCCTCCCTACAATAGGGAAGGAAATGGCTAAGCCCCCCGCTTATCCCGATATGTTGCAGGCCAAAGACAACTTGAAGTATGGAGATGAACAGGCCCAGCCTCTGTCCGTATTCCCCCATAACCCCCCGGGCCTGTGGCTCCTCTTCGCGGAGACGATCGATGCCCTGCCGCAAACTCGCAACCCGGCAGCCATAGTCCCGGAAAAGATCCAGCAGGGCCTGCTTATTGAGCCAGGTCTCGGCGCATCCCACCTGACCGCAACCGCATTCCGGACGCCCGAAGCCCAGATGTATGTGGCCCAGCTCGGGACCGGTGAAATGGGCGGCCCGCCAGATCCGGCCGCCGAAAATCACGCCAGAGCCGACTCCAGTGCCCAGGGTGAGCACCAGGCCGTCCTGGCTCCCGGCCAAGGAACCGCTCCAAACCTCGCCCAGTGCGGCGGCCTGGGCATCGTTCTCCAACAGAAGAGGCAGTCCGGTCTGCTCCTGCACGAACTCCGCGACAGGGAAATATTCCAGCTCAGGCATATTCGTGGGCCGCAGATAGCAACCGCTCCTATAATCCAAGGGGCCGGCGCTGCCCAGGCCCACCCTGTGCACCTCTTCCGGCGCGCTTTCCCGGATATCCGCGATGAGTTCCAGCAGCGCGTTCTTGGTGCCTTCCAAGCTCCTGGGCCTGCTACGCGAAAGTATCTCCCCCCGGTTGCCGGAGGTATCTATCCAGGTGCCCCGCAGATTGGTCCCTCCCATGTCCAGGCAGGCGTACATACCACCTCCAGATCCATGTCCTGCAAATGTCTAATGCGGGACATTCTTCCCTATGTGGCGCCTTGACAACGGCTCGCACCGTTTTCCAGGCCCCCTTCCCCTCCCTGCAGATGCCGCAAAAAATCGCGCAGGATTCGGCCGTGGTCGAAGGCCGTTTCCGGCAGGTCCTCAAGGGGGAAAACACGGACCTCGCTTGCGTCGTCACCCGGAAGCAGCCCCAAGTAATCGCCCACCTCTGCGGTGAAGACAACGCTCAGGGTGTGTTTGCGGGGATCCCGTTCCGGATGGGAATAGACGCCAACAAGCCCGTCTAGCTCCACATCCGCACCGACCTCTTCGCGGACTTCCCGGCGCGCGGCCTGCTCCACGCTCTCGCCGTAGTCCACGAATCCCCCGGGAAGTGCCCAGCCCCACGGCGGATTCCTCCGCCGGATCAATACCACGCCCCCCTCTCCCGCTCGCAAAACCACGTCCACCGTGGGAGTGGGATTGGCGTAGGTAGCAAAGGCGACCTGTTCCCCGCAGGAAGGACAAGGCCGATGGATAGTCCGTCTGCTCATAGGCACTCCCTGCACCGTTTGACCGGATCCGGACAGGAGTTTATCCCCATGTTCATGCGCTTAGCACGGGAGATTGTCCTCGTCCACAAAGGGGCCATGGGAGATTTCCTCCAGACCTGGCCCAGTATACTGGGCCTGACCCGGGAGCTCGGGGACCGAAACATCCTCTGGGCCGGAAGGGAGGCCTATACCCTGTGGACCTCTGCCCTGGGTATCAAGGACTCCCCCAGTATGCGCCTTTTGGTGGACAGGGTCTATGGCGCGCGCTCCCGGCCGAAGGCGCTGGGGGACTCCCATATCATCTGGTTCGGACTGAGGACTCCCCCCACCCACTCTGCCCTGCCTGGATTCTGGTTCGTTCCCATACTGGACGAGGAAGGAGACATTCCACCCCGGCAGTTCTGCCGCAACAACCTGAGGTCCTGGGGCCTTAGGCTTGAGCAGGACTGGAGACAGGCCTGGCTGAATCACTTCGCCTCTGACGGAACCCCGCGCCGGCAGGAACGCGTGCTTATCTTCCCCGGCGGAGGTCATCCGGCCAAGTGCTGGCCCTTGCAAAACTATCTCCGGATAGCAAGATGGCTGCAAGACCTGGGTTACAACGTGCTTTTCCTTCTGGGGCCTGCAGAAATCGAGCGGGGAATGCGTATTCCCGATTTCCACACGGTAATGCCGCAAAACTTGCAGCAACTACAAAACTGGATCCGGACCTCGGGATTCGTCCTGGGCAACGACAGCGGCCCGCTCCATCTGGCGGGATTCTGTCAAGTGCCCGGGCTGGCCCTTTTCGGACCCACTCCTGCGACCCAGTGGGGGCCGCCGGGAATCGCTACCCTCTCCGGGAGCGCCCCCTGCCGGCCGTGCACCAGGATGGGCGTCATCCACTGCCGCGATCCGGTCTGCCTGACAAGCATCTCCCCGGAGCGCGTGGCAGAGGAGTTGCGCCACATGCTGCCCCCAAGGACGGACAAAACAGAGCGTGACTATCGCGTCTGACACCCTGTGGAGAATCAATCCGTATCCAGGACAAATCCCTCACCGCGCAGACGGCGGGCAGAGATCGCGCCCTCCCGTATCAGGCGCAGCCTTCCTCCACCAAGCGTCCGGACCATGGTGGAGGGCTGTCCGGAATGGTCCGAACAGGGCCGCCGCACCACCCCATCGGCCAGGCTAGTCAGCTCCGGCTCGAGGTCCTCGCTGCGGGTAACCGCCGGCTGGCCGGAAGTGTTCGCGCTCGTGGCCACAAGCGGGCTGCCGCACTCGCGGCAAAGGAACTGGGCGTCCGGATGCGAAGTCCAGCGCAGACTGATCAGGCCCTCCCGGCTAATCAGCCCGGAGGGCAGGTCCGACCGCGCCGGCAACAGTAGGGAAAGCCCTCCAGGCCAGAAGGCCTCCATGAGCCTGGTAGCGTCGTCGCCATACCCGGCCGCGGCTTGGTGGAGCTGCTCCCGAGAGCCGATAATCAGGGGAAAGGGCTTGGCCTCCCCGCGCCCTTTGCAGGCGGCTACACGTCGCACTGCCGACTCGTAGCGCACACTGCACCCTATGGCGAAGAGGGTCTCCGTGGGATAGATGACCACACCGCCCCGCCGGAGGATCTTTGCCGCCTCAGCAAGCACATGTCCTGCCTTGTGAGGTGTGTCCCCGGACCCGGAAGATCTACCGCAGGGGATAGCGCTCCACCTCCTCGTACACCGGACCCGAGGGAGTGAGTGTGCTCTGCCAGAGAACGAAGGAGTCCGCCTCGATCTCCGGCCACTCCGCGGCCTGCAGAGAGCTAAGCAGTGCTTTCCAGTCGTCTCGCGCCCCCTTTTTCACTCGCCCCAGGGTCAGGTGGGCGGTGAACGGCTTGTCACGCCCGGCATAACCCAGCTCGACCAGGGCGTTCTCCACCTCCCCGGCCAGAGCGGTGCAGGCCTCGCCGCCCTGCTTGAGCCCGGCCCAGATGACCCGGGGTGGCTTTCCCGGAGGGAAAAAGCCACCGCCCCCGGCCTGCAAAGTAAATCTGGGCAGCCTTATTCCGGCCAGGG
>JAIPEP010000040.1 GCA_021737085.1 Desulfohalobiaceae bacterium
AGTTTTATTTCCGGACCACGGACGTAACTGGAGTAGTGACCCTGGAGGAAGGCGTAGAGATGGTAATGCCCGGTGACAATGCCCAGTTTCAGGTGGAGCTCATCTATCCCATCGCCATGGAGCACGGATTGCGCTTCGCCATCCGGGAAGGCGGCCGCACGGTGGGAGCGGGCGTGGTCTCCGAAATTGTGGAGTAATAGAGCAGCCTGGCGGTGCAGGACAAGACAATCGGCTGAATGCATTAGGGGTTGAAGAATGGCTACCATGACCAGAGAGAGAATCAGAATAAAGCTAAAGGCCTATGACTACCGCATCCTGGACAAGGCCGTGACGGAAATCGTGGATTCCGCGCACAATACCGGGGCTAGCATAGCCGGCCCCATACCTTTGCCCACAAAAATCCAGAGATATACTGTCAACCGCTCCGTGCACGTGAACAAGAAGTCCAGGGAGCAGTTCGAGCTGAGGGTGCACAAGAGGCTGCTGGATCTCCTGGAGCCCACGCAGCAGACAGTGGATGCACTGGGTAAGCTGAGCCTGCCTGCGGGTGTGGACGTGGAAATCAAGCTCTAACGAGGTGGATATGAGCTCGGTAGGACTTATCGGCAAAAAGATCGGCATGACCGCTGTCTTCGGCCAGAACGGACAGAGGATCCCCTGTACGGCTATTGTGGCTGGCCCGTGTCAGGTCGTTCAAAAGAAGCAATCCTCCACTGACGGGTACGACGCAGTGCAACTCGGCTTCGAGCCCATTGCCAGCCGCAAGCTGACCAATCCGGTGAAGGGACACTACAGACGGCATGTCGACGCCTTCTACCGTTATTTGAAGGAATTCCGGGTCTCCGACGTCCAGCCCTACGAAGAGGGGCAAAACCTGGCTGCGGACCAGTTCGAAATCGGCGACAGGATAAAGGTGACCGGCAAATCCAAGGGCCGCGGCTTTACCGGGGTGATGAAGCGGTGGAATTTTACCGGCGCCCCCGCATCCCACGGAACCCACAAGGTGCATCGCCACGGCGGGTCTATCGGTCAGATGTCCTATCCGGCCAGGGTGTACAAGGGAAAGAAAATGCCCGGCAGAATGGGCAATGGGAAAGTCACTCAGAAGAATCTGGAAATCGTGGACATCCGGCCCGAGGACAACGTGATCCTGATCAAGGGCCAGTTGCCGGGCCCGAAGAACGGTATACTGTATTTGCGCAAGGAGTAGTAAGGGGCCGAAACCATGAGCGCTATATCGCTATTCGATCAGCAGAGCAATTCCCTCGGGGAATACGAGCTGCCGGAAGATATTTTCAATGTTCCGGTGAAACCGGAGATCCTCAATTCTGTGGTCAAGGCCCACCTCGCGGCGGGGAGACTGGGCACAGTAAGTTATAAGAACAGGGCCAACATCCGCGGCGGGGGCAAGAAGCCCTGGAGACAGAAGGGCACCGGCCGCGCCCGCGCCGGTACCGTGCGCTCCCCCCTCTGGGCGGGTGGAGCGGTTATCCACGGACCCAAGCCCAGGGCCTACGCCAAGAAAGTGAACAGAAAGACCAAACGCCTGGCCCTGAAGATGGCTCTGAGCGGAAAATACCGCGACTCAGAGCTAATACTTGTGGACCGCTTGAGCCTGGATCGTCCCAAGACGAGAGACTTCGCCGAGATCCAGAACTCTTTTCAGCTCAATAAGCCCTTGATCGTTGTCTCCAAAAAAGATACACATCTTGATCTCGCTACGCGCAACATCCCTGGAGTCAAGCTGGTGACCGCGGAAAACGTCAATACCTACGATATCCTCAAATACGAGCACCTGGTCTTGACCACCGAGAGTGTAGAAAAAATCAAGGAAAGGTTGCAATAGCCATGGACTATACCCAGATACTGCGCAAGCCTCTGATAACGGAAAAGACTACCGCTCTCAAAGAGGACGACAATCAACTCGTCTTTTTCGTGCAGTACAGCGCCAACAAGATCGAGATCAAAAAGGCTATTGAAGAGGCGTTTCAGGTCAGCGTCAAACGCGTGAACACCGCAAATAAGAAGCCGCAGCTAAAAAAGCGCTTCGGTCGTACCCTGGGCAAGGAGCCGGGATACAAGAAGGCCTATATTACTCTGGAGCCTGGAGAGAAAATCTCATACTTTGAAGGTGTTTAATTATGGCGGTCAAGTATCTGAAACCCACTTCCCCCGGACAGCGCGGGCAAAGTATTCACGATTTCCGGCAGCTATCCAAGAAGGAGCCCCAAAAAAAGCTGGTTAAGGGCCTTACCAAGAAGAGCGGCCGGAACGTCTACGGCAGGGTAACCAGTCATAGCCGGGGAGGCGGTCATAAGCGGAAATACCGCAGCATAGACTTCAAGCGCAACAAGTTCGAGGTGGAAGCCAAGGTAGCCGCGATTGAGTATGATCCTAACCGCAGCGCTAGGATCGCCCTGCTCCACTATGTGGACGGGGAGAAGCGCTACATATTGGCACCGCGTCACCTGAGTAGCGGGGAAAGGCTGGTGGCCAGCCCCAATGCCGAGATCAAGAGGGGCAACGCCCTGCCCTTAAAGAATATGCCCAACGGCACCGTGATCCACAATATTGAGCTGCAGCCGGGCAAGGGTGGTCAGATCTGCCGCTCCGCCGGAACTTATGCCCAGGTTGTGGACAGGGAGGGGAAATATTCCCTGATCCGCATGCCTTCCGGGGAGATCCGCAAGATCCTGTCCGCTTGCATGGCCACTGTGGGTCAGGTGGGAAATCTGGAACACGAGAACATCCGGATCGGCAAAGCAGGCCGCAATCGCTACAGGTCGCGGCGGCCCAAAGTCCGGGGCGTGGCCATGAACCCCATTGATCACCCCCTGGGAGGTGGCGAAGGCCGCAGCTCAGGAGGACGCCATCCTTGCACGCCGTGGGGAATGCCGACCAAGGGATACAAGACCAGGTCTCGCAAAAAGGCTTCCTCCAAGTTCATCGTGAGACGGCGCAAGCCATAGTTTTTTTGGGGAAAAATACACGCTGGCTAGTTATTGGATCTAACTCCGCCCCTTATTTCACAACAAACCGGACAGACCAGCTTAAAGGTTAGAGGAGCCCGTATGCCGAGGTCGCTGAAAAAAGGCCCTTTTGTGGACAGTCACTTGCTGAATAAGGTCAATCGGGCGAAGGAGACCGGCGATCGCACGGTGATCAAGACCTGGTCCCGCCGCTCGACGATAACCCCGGAAATGGTGGGAACCACCTTCGCCGTGCACAACGGTAAAAAGTTCATCCCCGTATTCGTCACGGAGAACATGGTCGGCCACAAGCTGGGCGAGTTCTCGCCGACACGGACCTTTCACGGCCATGCCGGGGACAAGAAAAGTCGAGCCAAAGGCAAGAAATAACAGCTTTCGAGGTGCAGCATGGAGGTTCAAGCTAAGGCCCGCTATACACGAGTGTCACCGCAAAAGACACGACTGGTTGCGAAAAACGTGAAGGATCTGCCTGTGGACGAGGCACTCAATATCCTCCGGTTCACCAATAAGAAGCCGGCTCAGGTCCTTTATCGCGTTCTGTACTCCGCAATTTCCAATGCAGAAAACAATGCCTCCATGGACGTGGACAAGTTGTTTGTCAAAAGGGTCCATGTGGATGAAGGGCCGATGTGGAAGCGGATCAAGCCGAGAGCTATGGGACGGGCTACCAGGATTCTCAAAAGAACAAGTCACATAACCGTGATCGTCGACGAACCGTAGGAGGGCAATTTTGGGTCAGAAAGTACATCCCCTAGGATTCCGGCTGGGCTACAACAAGAACTGGCTGTCTAGATGGTATAGTGAAAAGAAATACGCCCAATTCATATATCAAGACAAAAAGATCCGGGAATACGTCAAGAAAAGGCTTTATCACGGCGGTATCTCCAGAATAGAAATCGAGCGCGCCGCGGAAAAGGTGCGTCTGATCATCTATACCGCACGACCCGGCATTGTCATCGGCCGTAAGGGAGCTGAGATCGAAAAGCTGCGCAGCGATCTCAAAAATAAGTTCAAGAGTGAATTCGTTATTGAGGTTAATGAGGTCCGCCGGCCAGAGACTGACGCGCAGCTAGTCGCAGAGAATGTAGCTATGCAACTGGAGCGCCGTGTTGCTTTTCGGCGCGCTATGAAACGGACTATCGGACTGGCCAGGAAGTTCGGTGCGGAAGGCATCAAGATCTGTTGTGCCGGCCGGCTGGGTGGGTCCGAGATAGCCCGCACGGAATGGTTCCGCGATGGCCGTGTTCCCCTGCACACCCTCCGCGCTGACATAGATTACGGATTCGCCACAGCGAATACGACATACGGGGTCATCGGAGTGAAAGTCTGGATATTTAAAGGCGAAATCCTGGATGAGGTAACCAGTCATGCTTAGCCCGAAACGGATACGTTGGAGAAAGCAGCACCGCAATTTCGATAAGGGCAAGGCTCTGCGGGGAACGCGGGTCTCCTTCGGGGATATCGGCTTGAAAACCATGGAGCACGGCCGTATCACCAACAGGCAGATCGAGGCCGCGCGTGTGGCGATCATGCGCCACCTGAAAAGGGGCGGTAAGGTCTATATCCGCATTTTTCCGGACAAGCCCTACACCAGCAAGCCAGCGGAAACGCGCATGGGCAAGGGCAAGGGGACTCCCGAGGGCTATGTGGCCCCAGTAAAGCCCGGGCGGGTCATGTTCGAGGTCTCCGGAGTGAACCTGAACAGGGCCAGGGAGGCAATGCTTTTGGCAGCCCAGAAATTGCCGGTGAAGGCGAAAATCGAGGAAAGGGGTAGTTGATGAAACCCTCCGAGATACGCGAGAAAAAGGATTCGGAACTGAATAGCAAGCTGCAGGATTTCCGAAAGGAGCTCTTCAACCTGCGCTTTCAGCACGCGACCGGTCAGCTGGGAAATACGCAGCGCATGGCCACAGTTAAGCGGAATATTGCGCGGATCCTGACAATCTTAAGGGAAAGGAAGCTGGAGCAGGCTAATGAGTAAACGTGTTATGACCGGATATGTTGTCAGCAACAAAGCGGACAAGACGATCGTTGTCCGCTGTGAGACCATGGTTCAACACCCGCTTTACAAGAAGTACATACGCCGCAGAAAGAAGTTTATGGCGCATGATCCGCACAATTCCTGTCGAACCGGAGATAAGGTTCAGATAATTGAGAGCCGTCCGCTGAGCAAGCGCAAGCGGTGGTCGCTCAAGAATCTCTTGGAAAAAGCCGCTTAGGGGGATTCAATGATTCAAGTGGAATCCAAGCTCGATGTAGCAGATAATTCCGGCGCCAAGCTGGTGAACTGTATAAAGGTCCTGGGTGGCAGTAAGCGGAGATACGCCAGCATCGGCGACATAATCGTCGTCTCTGTGAAAGAGGCCATTCCTCGATCCAAAGTTAAGAAGGGCGAAGTGTACAGGGCTGTTGTGGTGCGTACCCGGAAGGAGATTGCGCGCGATAATGGTTCGCTAATAGTTTTTGATAATAATTCTGCTGTGTTGTTGAACAAAAGCAACGAGCCCGTAGGAACGCGCATTTTTGGTCCTGTCGCACGGGAGCTGAGGCAGAGGAATTTCATGAAGATTGTGTCTCTGGCACCCGAAGTCCTTTAGGGGTAAAGCCATGAAAAAGAAAATCCTTATTAACGATAAAGTCACTGTCCTGGCCGGGAAAGACCGGGGAAAGATCGGCACGGTCAAGAAGGTTGACGCCAAAAAGGGCAACCTAGTTGTGGAAAACGTCAACAAGGTTAAGCGCCATACCAGGGGTAATCCCCAGGCGGGACAGCAGGGCGGTATCCAGGATCAGGATGCCCCGGTGAATATATCCAATGTGGCCATTATGTGCACCTCCTGCACCAAACCCACCCGAATCGGTTACCATATCACAGGCGACGGCAAGAAGCTGCGTTTTTGCAAAAAGTGCCAAGAGTACATCGATTAAACAGGGAAACGCGAGGCGATCATGACCCGTGCGCAGAACGTGTACAAGGAGAAAGTCGCTCCTGAGCTCAAGCAGGAATTCGGCTACGAGTCTTTCATGCAGGTGCCAGCGCTGCGATATATATCTCTGAACATGGGTCTCGGGGAAGCGAGCCAGGACAATAAGCTTCTGCAGGACGCAGTGAATGAGCTGAGCGTGATCGCAGGGCAGAAGGCGATCGTGACCCGGGCCAAAAAATCCATAGCCGCCTTCAAGATCCGGCAGGGCATGCCCGTGGGCTGCAAGGTTACGCTCCGGCGTATGCAGATGTGGGAATTCTTCGAGAAGCTGGTCAATTTCGCCCTGCCCAGGGTCAAGGACTTCCGGGGCCTTTCGGACAGGGGATTCGACGGACGGGGCAACTACACTCTGGGCATTCGCGAGCATACAATTTTTCCCGACCTCAATCAGGAAAAGGTGGACCGGATCAAGGGCCTGAATGTTACCATTGTCACTTCCGCTCATACGGACAAGGAAGGCAAGTCCCTGCTTTCGAACCTGGGAATGCCCTTCGCTTAATAGTTTTCCCCTCTAAGGGACTTTTTTGGAAAAGTATAGAGGCCGTGTTAGATAAAAATGGGGAGTTATCCCTTATAAGTTGAAAACCCGATCATTTCCTAAGGCAGTTATTTTATCCGGAAGGAAATAGATCCTTTGCGGAGGGAAAAGGAGGAGCAAATTGGCACGCAAGGCCTTGATGGCAAAAGCCGCAAAGAGGCAGAAGTTCCGGGTTCGGGAATACAACCGCTGTCCACTGTGCGGACGCGCGAGGGGATATTTGCGTAAGTTCGGCGTTTGCCGCATCTGCTTCAGGAACATGAGTCTCGCTGGTGAGATTCCCGGAATCCGCAAAGCCAGCTGGTAAGGAGAGAGGTATGCCCACTAGCGATCCCATCGCGGATATGATCGCCCGCATACGCAATGCCCACATAGCCTTGCACAAAGAGGTCAGGGTGCCGCGTTCCAAGATGAAAAGGGCCATTGCCCAGATACTCGTGGACGAGGGCTACATACAGTCCTTTGAGGAAACAGAGCGAGAGATCCATATTCGCTTGAAATACGTCACCGGGAAGCCGGCCATCAAAGGTATGGCGCGTGTTAGCAAGCCAAGCTGCCGCCGTTATGTGAAAGCCAAGGAGACTCCCAAGGTGCAGAGCGGACTGGGGATCAATATCCTCTCCACGCCGCGGGGTGTTGTGGCTGGCTACCGAGCTCAGCAGGAAAACGTGGGCGGAGAGCTTCTCTGCCAAATTTGGTAAGCGGGGATACATATGTCGAGGATCGGAAAATTGCCTGTTTCCCTTCCGGAAAACGTGGAAGTCTCTTGGGGAAAGGGGACCATCACGGTGAAAGGACCGAAGGGAGAAATGAAGCTCGCCACACATCACAAGATTCAGTACGACCAGGACGGCTCCACTGTTTATGTTCGCAGGGTGGACGACAGCAAGGTGGCCAAGGAGCAGCACGGACTCCGGAGGACTTTGTTGAGCAACGCTGTGCAGGGGGTTAGCCAGGGCTTTGAAAGGGGCCTGGAACTGGTCGGTGTGGGTTACAAGGTACAGATAGAGCAGAATACCATCGTCCTGAACGTGGGGTATTCCAATCCGCAGCGTGTCCCCATTCCCGAGGACTTGCAGGCGCGCGTGGAAGGGAACAGGCTTTTTGTCTCCGGTATGGATAAGGAGCGCGTCGGCGAGTTCGCAGCTCGCATTCGACGTATAAGGAGCCCTGAGCCTTACAAGGGGAAGGGAATACGTTATTCCGGGGAAGAGATCCAGCAGAAAGCCGGAAAATCGTCTAAGAAGTAAGGAAAGCTCCCTATGAAGCTGACGAGGAATGAAGCGCGGAAGAAGCGAAAACGCCGCATACGGAAAAAGATTTCGGGAACAGCTCAGCGTCCGCGACTCGTCGTTTTTCGGTCCAACAAATACATTTACGCGCAGATCGTCGACGACGAACAGCAGGAGACCAAGGTCGCCTCCTCCAGTCTTACCCTGGGCGAGGGGAAGACCCTGACCAAGGAGACTGCCCGGCTGGTGGGACAGGATATAGCCAGAAAGGCATTACACCAGGACGTGGAGCGCGTAGTTTTTGACCGCAACGGGTATGTATATACGGGCCGGATCAAGGCTCTTGCCGACAGCGCGCGAGAGCAAGGACTCAAATTCTAGCTGGAGTTGATGATGGCGGGAAATGAGTTAGGCTATATCGAAAAGATCGTGCATTTGAATAGGGTCGCCAAGGTGGTCAAGGGCGGACGTAATTTCAAGTTCAGCGCCCTTGTCGTTGTGGGCGACGGTCAAGGTAAAGTAGGCAGCGCGCAGGGCAAGGCCAATCAAGTGCCCGATGCTATCGCCAAGGGAACGGAGCGGGCCAAGAAGAATCTCTGTCATATCCCAGTCCTGGACGGGACCATTCCCTATCAGGTGGTAGGTGACTACTGCGGGGCCCGCGTTCTACTCAAGCCAGCGGGCAAAGGAACCGGTATTATAGCCGGGGGGCCGGTGCGCGCAGCCATGGAGGCGCTGGGAGTTACCGATGTTTTGACCAAGTCCCTGGGCTCCAACAACCCCGTTAATGTGCTCAAGGCTACGCTCACCGGTCTGATGGAGCTTAGAACACCGGAGGAAGTCAGCCGTATCCGGGGCAAAGAAATCTCCATCGCGAGATAAAGCGAGATCCGTCATGCAAGTCAAGCTTGTGCGCAGCCCTCATAAACGAACACCCAATCAGCGTAGGAACCTGCAGGCCCTGGGCCTCAGGAAGATCAACCAGGTCCGGAGCCACGCTGATGATCCCTCTATTTGGGGGAAGATCTTTCAAGTCAAGCACTTGGTCGAGGTGAAAAAATAATGCGGATTCATGAGCTCAAGGCATTCCCTACGGATCAGAAGAAGCGGAAGCGCAAAGGCCGGGGTCCGGGTAGCGGTCTGGGATTTTCCGCAGGCAGAGGGATCAAGGGACAGAAGAAGCGAGCCGGACAGAGCATCCCTCCCATGTTCGAGGGGGGACAGCTCCCGCTTGTGCGCCGCGTGCCCAAGCGCGGATTCAAGAGTCCCTTTCCGGTTAAGTATGCCGTCTTTAACCTCAAGGAGCTAGAGAGCAAGTTCCCCGGCCGGGAGGAAATATCCCTTGACGATCTTTTCCGGGCCAGTGGAGGGAAGGCCCCAGTCAAGATCCTTGGCGACGGAGAAGTGAACAGGCCCCTCCGGGTCGAGGCGCATCGTTTCAGCAAGGCTGCCCGGGAGAAGCTCGAGGCCGCCGGGGGTCAAGCCAAGGCACTGGAGGAATCCTAATTGGCTCAGGGTCAGCAGTCAGGCTTCAAGCAGCTCCGGAACAAGCTCCTGTTCACCTTCGCTATGCTGTCTGTTTATCGTCTGGGGATCCATGTCCCCGTTCCCGGAGTGGATAGCCAGGCCATCGCGGATTTCTTCGCCAATGCCCAGAATACGCTTTTCGGCCTGTTCGACATGTTTTCCGGCGGTGGATTGAGCCGTCTCTCCGTATTCGCCCTGGGGATCATGCCCTACATATCCGCGGCTATTATCTTTGAGCTGCTTGTGGTGGTGAGCCCAGAGCTGGAGCGCCTGAAGAAAGAGGAAGGCGAGGCGGGGCGAAAGAAGATCAATCAATACACCCGCTATGCTACTGTTCTGATTACTCTTGTTCAGGGCTCGGGAATTGCCTTTGGCCTGCAGACAATGACCAGTCCTTCCGGTGCCCCGGTAGTCCCGGATCCGGGCCTTGATTTCATCCTGACCACTGTTTTGACCATGGTCGCAGGGACCATATTCATCATGTGGCTGGGAGAACAGATATCCTCCCGCGGGATAGGCAACGGGATTTCCCTGATTATCTTCGCGGGCATCGTTGCCCGGATACCCGGCGCGTTGACCAAGACCTACAGTCTTCTGAGCACGGGGGAGATGACGGTTTTTGTCCTCTTGCTGGTGATTGCTTTTATGGCGGGAATCCTCGCCTTTATTTGCTTTATAGAGACCTCACAGCGCCGGATTCCCATCCAATACGCCAAGCGAATGATGGGCCGTCGCATGTATGGTGGACAGTCTTCACATCTGCCTCTGCGCATTAATACAGCAGGTGTCATTCCTCCGATCTTTGCTTCCTCCATTCTTATGTTTCCGGCAACAATCACCAACTTTTCGCAAATAACATGGCTTAAGGATATATCCGCTTATTTACGTCCGGGCACACTACCCTATACATTGATTTATGTCGGACTAATCATCTTTTTCTGTTTCTTTTATACAGCTATTGTGTTCGATCCCAAGGATGTTGCGGAAAACCTCAAAAAACAGGGCGGCTTTATTCCAGGCATACGTCCCGGAAAAAACACCAAGGAATACATAGATAAGGTTTTAACCCGTCTTACCTTTTGGGGTTCGCTCTATGTTGCGGCTATTTGCGTAATCCCCATGCTTATGATTAGCAAGTTTAATCTGCCCTTTTATTTTGGGGGAACCGCCCTTTTGATCGTGGTGGGAGTGGCTATAGATACCATGACTCAGGTTCAGTCGCATTTAATTACCCATCAATACGAGGGCTTGATGCAGAAAGCCAAGAAAAAGGGTGTACTCTAGCTTTTAGGTGAGGAGCTAATTATGAAAGTCCGTCCCTCCGTGCGAAAAGTTTGTCCCAAATGCAAAGTTATTAAGCGTAATGGCGTAGTGCGCGTCATTTGCCCCAATCCCCGTCATAAGCAAAGACAAGGTTAACTGGAGGTCCGAAGTGGTACGAATTGCAAGCGTGGACTTACCCAAAAACAAACGATTGGATGTGGCCTTGACCTATATTTACGGTGTAGGCCATTCCACCGCACATTCTATTTTGGACTCTCTGGGAGTGGATTGGACCAAGAAGACCGATGAACTGTCCAATGAAGAGATCAATACACTCCGGCGGGGAATAGAACAAAATTATAAGGTGGAAGGCGACCTCAGACGCGAGATCAACGCCAATATTAAGCGACTGATGGAAATCGGGTGCTATCGTGGGAACCGACACAAGCGCAACCTGCCGGCACGCGGTCAACGGTCCAGCACGAACGCCCGCACCCGGAAAGGTCCCAAACGTTCGCTCATCGGCAAGAAAAAGAAATAACCCTTTGGAGTGACAGCATGGCGAAAGCGAGAAGGACGACCAAGAAAAAGGCCAAGAAGAACATTCCCACTGGCCTGGCTCACATCAACGCAACCTTCAATAATACCATTATAACTTTCACAGACATGGGCGGAAACGTAGTGAGTTGGGCCACAGCCGGAATGTCGGGCTTCAAGGGATCCAAGAAGAGCACCCCGTACGCCGCTCAAGTAGCGGCTTCCAGCGCCGCGCGAAAAGCGCAGGAACACGGGATGCGGACTGTGGGCATACTGGTCAAGGGACCCGGATCCGGACGCGAATCCGCGATGCGGGCAATCAACAATGAGGGCTTCAAAGTGACATTCATCAGGGACATTACCGCTGTCCCCCATAACGGATGCCGCCCCCCCAAAAGGCGTCGTGTTTAATGCACGTCATCCAGGACACTGTGAGGAGGAATTACCTTGGCTAGATATACCGACTCCAAATGCAGGATCTGCCGTCGGGAAGGCACAAAGATATTTCTTAAAGGCGACAGGTGCTTTACGGATAAGTGCCCCTATGAGCGTCGGCCCTACCCACCGGGGCAACATGGGCGAAAGCGGAAAAAATCTTCCGATTACGAGCTCCAGTTGCGGGAGAAGCAGAAAGTCCGCCGCATGTATGGCATCCTGGAGCGCCAGTTCCATCATTATTTCTTGATTGCGGAGAGGCAGAAAGGCGTTACCGGAACCAATCTTCTGCGCTTGCTGGAGATGCGCCTGGATAATGTGGTCTACAAGATGGGCTTTGCCAACTCCAGGGATCAGGCCCGACAATTGGTGCGTCACGGCCATGTGCGCGTGAACGGACAAAAAACCGACCTTCCCTCAGTTCAGCTCAATGCGGAGGACGAGGTAGTTGTCTCGGAAAAGGGGAAAAAGATACCCTTTGTTCAAGAAGCGACCGAAGTAATTGACAGGCGCGGCATTCCCGGCTGGATAGAAGTTGACGGCCAGGAGTACAAGGGCAGGGTCAAACAAAAGCCTGAACGCGAGGACATCACCTTCCCCATTAACGAACACCTCATTGTTGAGTTGTACTCCAAATAAAAGACAAACTTAGTTATTCTGGATAAGATATGACCACACAAAATGAAGACAGGACTGTGAACAGTCGAAACTGGACCGAATTGGTCAAACCGCAGAAGCTGGAGCGTGATGCGGATTCCACTGACACCTACGGCAAGTTCGAGTGTGAGCCCCTGGAGCGCGGCTTCGGCATCACCCTGGGCAATGCCCTGCGCCGGGTGCTTCTTTCCTCTCTTCAGGGTGCGGCTATCGTCGCCGTGCGCATCGAGGGCGTGCCCCACGAATATGCCTCCATCCCCGGTGTTCAGGAGGACGTCACTGACGTCATGCTCAACCTCAAGCAGGTGCGGCTCTCTATGGACACGGAACAGCCCCAAAAGCTCCTGCTCCGGTCCCAGGAAAAGGGGGCTGTGACTGCTGCCGCGATACAGGAAAATCAGCATGTGAAGGTCCTCAACCCGGAGCAGCACATCGCTTCCTTGTCCGAGGACCGCGATCTCCAGATGGAGCTGGAGGTGCGCATGGGCAAGTCCTATGTTCCCATGGAACAGCAGACCGAATTCGCCGATCAGATCGGTGTGATCGTGCTTGACGCGGCCTTCTCTCCCATACGCAAGGTCGCCTACCATGTGGAACAGGCCCGTGTGGGACAGATGACCAACTACGACAAGCTGGTCATGGAGATACAAACCGACGGCTCGGTCCGACCTGAAGACAGCCTGGCTTACGGGGCCAAGATCCTGCGGGACCAGTTGAACTTCTTCATTAATTTCGATGAGAGCCAGGCCGTGCAGGGGCAACAGGACAGTTCTTCTCAGGAGCTCGATGAGACGCTCTTCAAGAGCATTGATGAGCTGGAGCTCCCGGTGCGGGCCAACAATTGCCTGAAAAAGGCGAACATTCATACCGTCGGCGAGCTGGTGCAGAAGACCGAAAACGACCTCCTCAAGGCGAAAAATTTCGGGAGAAAGTCCCTGGACGACATCCTGAAAGTCTTACGGGACATGAATCTCGATCTGGGCATGCAGATTGACAATTTTCAGGAAAAGTACAAGCAATGGCTGAAGAGGAAGGAAAACCATGAGACATAGGCAAAAAGGCCGGAAGTTGGGGCGGAATTGGGAGCATCGCAAGGCGATGATCCGCAATCTGAGCCGGGCCCTGATAGAACGCGAACAGATCCAGACCACAGTTCCCAGGGCCAAGGAACTTCGTAAAATGAGCGACAAGCTCGTGAGCTATGGTCTGGAAAACACCATCCACGCCAGAAGAAAGGCCTTTCAGGTCCTGGAAGACAGGACCCTGGTAAAGAAGCTCTTTGACGAGATCGCTCCTCGCTTTACAGAGCGTCCCGGAGGATACACCCGGATAGTCAAGCTGGCCGATACCAGAAAGGGCGATGCCGCTCCCAGGGCGGTGGTGGAGTTCACTTCCAAGGCACAGTAATCGCTTATAGATTTGTTCCAAGCACAAAAAGCGGGGCCTGTCCCTGCTTTTTTTTGACTTATTGCATTATTTTTTTAAATGCATAGTATTTGTTTTATGAATATTAGCCGTCTCACCACTTTTTGTCGCGTGTTTGAGCTGGCCAGCTTTTCCCAAGCCGCGGAAAAGCTGTATTTATCGCAACCCACGGTCAGCTCGCACATTTTGGTCCTGGAGAACGAGCTGGGACAGAAGCTGTTCGATCGCATGGGCCGCCTCATCGTGCCCACTCAAGCTGGAAAATTGCTCTATTCTCACGCCAGGATGGTTATCCGGCAGCTGGACCAGGCCCTGGAAGAGATAAACCAGCTCCAGGACAAGGTCGCAGGAGAGCTCGTTATTGGGGCGAGCACCATTCCCGGGCACTATCTCCTGCCGAGTGTGCTGGGGCGCTACAACCGGGTTTATCCGGATGTATCCCTGCAGCTTCGTATTCGCGATTCGGAAATGATCGAAAAGCTCGTGGAATCCGGTGAGGTGGACCTGGGGATCGTGGGGTCGCAAAGTAAGGACCCCTCTCTGGACTGCCGGCCCTTGGTCCGGGACAATCTGATTATCCTGGGCAAGGACAGCTTTTTCCGGGATAAGGGCAAGACTGCGATCAGCGCCCAGGAGATCAAGGAGATGCCCTGGATCGTTCGCGAACAGGGCTCGGGTACGCGCAAGGCCCTGGAGCGGGGTTTGCAGGATTTCGGCCTGTGCTTGGATCATCTCCCTATTGCAGCGATAGTGGACAGCACAGTGGGGGTGCTAAAATGCATTCAGGCCGGGTTGGGCGTCAGCCTCACCTCCCGTTGGGCAGCGGATGAGATTCTGTCCAGCCAGGAGGGGATTAGCGCAAAGAACCCGGGCTGGTCCTTTGAGCGCTCCTTTTACATACTGCGGCACAAGCAGCGAAGCGTTTCCCGGGCAAGCAGTTGTTTTTTCCGGGAAGTCCAGCGGGACCTGGGTTCCACAGCCAATGCACAACAGATGGTGGCAGGGGGAGCAAGCCATGAATAATGGAAAGGACCTGTTGCAGAGCGTCCAGGCCTCCGGGTGAGCGGCCAAGCTCGCCCCAGGGGACCTGGAGCAGATTTTGGCGGACATAGCCTGGGAAGAGGACGAAAGGATCATTGTCTCCCCCAGGGACAACGAAGATGCGGCCATAGTTCATTTCCCCCCGGACAGGGCTATAGTCCAGTCCCTGGATTTTTTGACCCCAGTGGTCAACGACCCTTACAGCTTCGGGCGGATCGCTGCGGCGAACTCCCTGTCGGATATCTACGCAGTAGGGGGAGAGCCCTATACTGCCCTGAATATCGTCTGCTTTCCCAGTAAGGAGCAACCGCTTTCCGTGCTCAAGGAGATCCTGCGCGGAGGGCTGGATGCCATCCGGGAGGCGGGGGCGATCATGTGCGGAGGACACAGCGTGGAGGACAGGGAGATGAAGTACGGGCTCTCCGTTACCGGAGTGATAGATCCCGGGCACTACGCTTCCAATAGCGGAGCCCGCCCCGGAGATCGTCTCCTTCTGACCAAGCCCCTGGGCACCGGGGTGTTGGCGACTGCCATCAAGGCGGAGTGGCCCAACGCAGCGGATCTGGAGGAGGAGCTTACCTTCTGGGCGGCCAAGCTGAACAAAGGGGCTTGCCAAGCGATCCACAGGCTGGGGCTGCAGGGGGCCACGGACATTACCGGGTTCGGGCTGGGAGGGCACTGCCTGGAAATGGCCCGGGCGGCCGGGACGGCTATGGAGCTCTGGTCCGAGCGGATACCTGTCCTGGAAAGCGCCAGGGAATTGGCGGAGATGGGGATCCTCCCGGAGGGGAGCCACGCGAATAAGCACTTCTGTAGCTCCCTGGTGCAGGCCGGAGAGGGAGTCAAGGAGATTCTTCTGGACCTGATTTTCGATGCCCAGACCTCGGGGGGGCTGCTACTGGCGGTGCCCGAGGACAGGGTCGGCGAGGCCCGGCAGGTTCTGGAGTCACAGGGAGAGTTAGCCGCGGTGGTGGGCAGGGTCCTGGATCGCCCCCAGGCGGGACTGCATATCCTCTAGGATGAGGTGCAGCACCTGAGAGAAAGCTTTATCCGTGGTATCGACGCTGACCGCGTCCTCCGCCGCGCGCAGCGGGGCGAGCGATCTGCCGCTGTCCTGGCGGTCCCTTTTCTCCAGATCCTGTCTTATCTCGGACAGATCCGCCTCCTTCCCGTATTCCTCCCGGATCTGCCGTTGACGCCGTCTGGCCCTCTCCTCGCTGTCCGCGAAGAGAAAATACTTGAACTGGGCTCCGGGGAAGACCACGGTTCCCATATCCCTACCTTCGGCAACCAGGGAGAAGCTGTTCCCCAGATCCCGCTGGCACCGGGTGAGGTGCTCGCGGACCACCGTTAGCTGGGCCAGCTTCGAGGCCCACATGCCCACCTCCTCCCGGCGTATCTCCTCACCCACGGGACGCCCGTCCAGAACGAGCAATGTTTCTTCCCCGGATCCGGTCAGGCTGAAGCGGAGCTCGGCCAGTTGTTCCTCCAGCCACGGTCCGGATCGCAGCCAGGCCCCCTCCCCGAGCCGGAGGGCGATGCTGCGGTACATGGCCCCGGTGTCCAGATAGTTGAAGCCAAGCAGGGAGGCCAGGCTCCGGGACAGGGAGGTCTTGCCCGTGCCCGCCGCCCCGTCCAGGGTGATCACCTGCGGGGAGGTGGTCCGCTCCTTGAGGATCTTTTGTATTTCGAGTGTATCCGCCATCCTTTTCCTTTTCTGCTGATAACGCTTTCCCTCAGGCTGTCCCGCTAAGGATGCTCCGCAGCTCGCGGAGAAAGACCCCATTTTCGTCCTCCCTTCCCACGGTAACGCGCAAGTGATCCGGCAGGCCGTAGCTGTCCAGCGGGCGGATGATGATGCCCTTTTCCAGTAACCGCTGGTATAGGGTCCGGGCGTTTCCAGGAGGCTGGAACATGAGGAAGTTGGCCTGGGAGGGATAGACCAGGCAGCCGGACTCGGTCAGAGAGCGTTCCATGATTTTTCTTTGGGAAATAACCGTTTCCCGGGTCAGATCGCGGAAGGTGGTGTCCTCCAGGGCCGCGATCCCGGCCCTTTCCGCCAGGATGTTCACGCTGAAGGGCAGCTTGATGCGCTGGATAAGACCCGCGAGCCAGGGCGGCATGATCCCGTAGCCCAGGCGCAACCCGGCCAGGCCGTAGAGCTTGGAGAAGGTGCGCAGCAGAACCAGGTTGTCCGTCTCTTGGAGGCGGGACAAAGGGGAGGTCTCTTCCGGATCCTCGGCGAAGTCGATGTAGGCCTCGTCCAGGACCAGGAGGGTCCCCCGGGGGAGCCTCCTGGCCAGGGAAAGGATCTCTTCCGGCCCGGCGGTGTATCCCGAGGGGTTGTCCGGGCTGGTCAAAAAGAGGCAAGCGGTCTTCTCGTCGACTGTGTGCTCCAGCTCGCTCCAGGGAAAGCTGAAATCGCTGTTCAGGGGAACGCGACGTATGTCCAGACCGTTGAGCCCGGCCTGCATGCGGTAGATGCTAAAGCTCGGCTCCAACAGAACCACATTGCTTTCCCCTGGGCGTCCCACAACGCGCAACAACAGGTCAATGATCTCGTCAGATCCGTTGCCCGCGATTAGACGGCCGGAATCAAGGCCCAGGCTATTTGCCAGGCTGTGCACCAGGTCGGGACTGCCCGGTCTGGGGTAGCGGAAAGCCAGGGAGGCGTCCCTGGAAATACGGCGCTGCACCAAGGGGGAGGTGCCTAGGGGGTTCTCGTTGCTCGCTAGCTTGATCACCTGGGTTAGCTGATAGGCCTCTCGGATCTCCTGGATGGACCGGCCCGGAGTATAAGGGGCGAAGGAGGTGACTACGGGACGGACAGGGAATCGCTCTGAGGCACTATCTGGCTCCATGTGGTATTTCCGGGGGGAGGCCGGACCCCGCAAGAAAGGGTCT
>JAIPEP010000041.1 GCA_021737085.1 Desulfohalobiaceae bacterium
AGGACTTCTGTTCCTCCCTGAATTGGAAGAACCGCAACACCTCTTCCTGCTCCGGATCGAGCAAAACCAGGCGCAAGGCAACACTTGCCGGGTTCTCCACACCCCACGGCCCTCCTTCGCGCTGCCGCCAATGCGTCAGTTGGGGGACCAGGATGGCGCCAGCGGGGACACAACGTCCCACACTGGCCCAGTACTGCCTGGCGCTTTGCGGTGAGACGGCCTCCCTGGAGAGGACGATCTCCCGACACCCTGCCACGCTCTCCGGTCCACTCAACGAGGTAATCCCCCGTTTTTCCAGCTCCTGCAACAGTTTCCGAGTAAGCTCCTTCAAGTGCTGCTCCGGGACTTCCTGTCCGGAAACCTTTTCACTGGACCCCAAAAGCTCCCAATCATGTCGAGGCTGATGAAAGGAGGCCACAGCCAGCTCCCCCTCGGGCATCCACTGCTTCGCGCCTTGCGGCGCGGTGCAGGACAGGGATGCCACAAGGAGAAGAAGAACGAGCCAGAAAGGATGCCAGCGGCGTATCAAAGCGCCCCCTTTGTGCTGGGGATGTAATTGCCTTTTTGAAGCACGGCTTCCCCCAGAGCGAGCCCCAAGGCCTTGCAGGCCGCCTCGATAAGATGATGTCCGTTTTCACCGTAGACAAAGCCGATATGCAGATTCATTCCGGCCTGATCACTCAGGGATTTGAAGAGCTCCCGCCAGATATCCTTTTCCTGGCCGAAGATCACCGCAGGCAAAACAGACTCCTTGTAGACCAGATAGGGACGTCCGGAAAGATCGACCACGGCCTCGGCCAAGGCCTCGTCCATGGGCACCTTGGCCCAGCCTATCCGGGCCAATCCCTGCTTGTCGCCCGCGGCCTCGCGCAGGGTCCGGCCCAGACAGAGCCCGCAGTCCTCCACGGCATGATGGGCGTCCACGTGCAGATCGCCCCTTGCGGACAGCTCCAGATCGAATCCGGCCCAGAAGGCGAGGAGATGCAGCATATGGTCCAGACAGCCAAGGCCGGTATCGATCCGCGCCTCTCCCGCGCCGTAGAGGTTCAACGAAGCGGAAACCCGTGTTTCCCGGGTTTCCCTGCTGTATTCGGACTTGCCCGGAACCATAGGCTCACTCCCCGGCCCCGGAAGAGACTCCCCGGGGCCTGTTATTCAGAATCGGCACCACTGTCCTCCTTACCCTTCGGCTCACGGCGGCCGAAGATCCTGGCAATCCAGATACTCGCCTCGTAGAGGACGATCACCGGTCCGGCCATAAAGGTCTGGGTGAAGAGATCCGGCGGTGTCAGCAGAGCGGAGACGGCGAATATGACCAGTATAGCGTATTTTCGAACCCTGCGCAGCATGCCCGAGGTCACCACCCCCAGCCTGGCCAGGAAGAAGACGACCAGGGGGAGCTCGAACACCACCCCGAAGGCCAGCAGTATGCGCAAGGCGAAGGAGAAGCCCTCCTTCATGCTGATCATGGGGCTGATATACTGGTTGGTGAAGCTCATGAAAAAGTTGTACGCGGGGGGGAAGATGATGAAGTACCCGAAGAGCGCTCCCCCTACAAAGAGGATGGCGGAACACAAGGCGATGGGAATGATGTACTTGCGCTCGTTGGCGTAGAGGCCGGGCTTCACGAAGAGCCAGGCCTGATAGAAAATATAGGGGCTGGTCAAAAAGATCCCCGCCACAAGGGCCACCTTGATATAGGTGAAAAAGGCCTCGTGCGGGGCAGTGTAGATCATGGAGCTCCCCTCCGGCATGACCCGGTAGAGAGGCAACATGAGCCATTCGAACAACTGCTGGGAAAAGGCGAAGCACGCGAGCATGCCCGCAAAGGCCGCGGCTATGGCGTGAACGATGCGCTTTCGCAGATCCTGCAGATGGTCCAGAAAGCCCATCTCGCCCTGGTCGGAGGCATTACCCGCTTCGGAACGCTCCCTCTCCTCGCTCATGCCCTGCTCCCTTTGTCCGGCTCATCCGAATCAGCCCTCTCCTGGCCTTTGCTGTCCCCGGTTACGTCACTGTCCGCTCCATCCGGGCTGGAACTCGAATCGTCCTCTGAGGGGGAGGCCCGTTCCCCGTCCTTCTGTTCCCCGCTTTCAGATCCTGCGCCGATGGCGGCATCAGCTGCCTTGTCCTTCTCCTGGCGATCCAGATCGGAAAGCTTGGTCTCCAGATCAACGGTTTTTTTCACATCCGAGCTCATGCGGCGGAACTCGGCCATACCCTTGCCCAGAGTCCTGGCCACGTCCGGCAGCTTGGAGGGCCCGATAACCAAGAGGGCGACCACCAGGATCACCAGAATTTCTGTCGTACCTAGGCTAAACATTGCTTCCCGTTTCCTTTCCTCCCCGCCGCTTCGCACACGGAAGGAGGGTGAGATGTGTCAGCCCCGCATGGGATCTTCCGGAAAACCTATTCCCACTCGATGGTGCTGGGTGGCTTGGAGGAGATGTCCAGCACCACCCGGTTCACTCCCCTGACCTCATTGATGATCCTGTTAGATATCTTGGAGAGCAGCTCGTCCGGCAGCTTGGCCCAGTCCGCTGTCATCGCGTCCGTGCTCTCCACAACCCGCAGCGCGACCACGTGCTCGTAGGTCCGCTCGTCTCCCATGACCCCCACGGTCTTCATGGGAAGCAGCACGGCAAACCCCTGCCAGATCTTGAAATACCACCCCGAGGCCATCAACTCGTTGTGCACGATGCGATCCGCCTGACGCAGGATCTCCAGTCCCTGGGAGTCCAGCTGACCTATCATCCTGATGGCCAAGCCTGGCCCGGGGAAGGGGTGACGCCAGACCAGAAAATCCGGCAGGCCCAGCTCAAGGGCGACCTTGCGCACCTCGTCCTTGAAGAGCTCCCGCAGGGGCTCGATGAGCTCGAGATCCATCCGTTCCGGCAGGCCGCCCACATTGTGGTGCGACTTGATAACCGCTGAAGGCCCTTTGGAGGACACGCTCTCGATCACATCGGGATAGAGAGTGCCCTGGGCCAAATAGCGCACTCCGGAGATGGAGCGGGCCTCCCTCTCGAAGATCTCGATAAAGGTGTTGCCCACGATCCTCCGCTTTTCCTCGGGATCGGAGACCCCCTCCAGCCGGCTGAGAAACTCGTCCTGGGCCTGAACGTAGCTCAGATTGAGATCGAAATGGCGCCGCAGATACTGCACCACCTCCTCGCCCTCGTCCGCCCGCAGGAGCCCGTTGTCCACAAAGATGCAGTGCAGCTGCTCCCCCAGGGCCTCGTGGAGCAGCACCGCCACGACAGTGGAGTCGATCCCTCCGCTCAGGCCGCACACCACTTTGCTGGACCCCACTCGCTCGCGCACCTCCCGGATCTGGGTATCGATGAAGGAGGCCATGCTCCAGGTAGGCTGCAAGCGGGCGACTTCAAAGAGGAAGTTGCGCAGGATCCTGTCCCCGCCCTCGGTATGGGAGACCTCGGGATGGAATTGCAGGCAGTGGACACCCCGTCCCGGATGGGCCATGGCGGCCACATCCACCTGATCCGTTCGCGCGGGCACGGCGAATCCCTCCGGTGCCTCAAGCACGGTGTCCCCGTGGGACATCCAGACCTTGAGCACGTCACCCGGACCGGCAACGCCCTTGAATAAAGGACTGTCCTGGAGGACCTCCAGATCGGCCCGGCCGTACTCCCGGTTCTCCGACGGCTGGACACGGCCGCCGCATATACGGGCCAAAAGCTGCATCCCGTAACAAATCCCCAGAACGGGACAACCCAGGGAAAGAACGCTGCTCTCCAGGCCCGGAGACTCGGGATCGGATACGCTTGCCGGTCCCCCGGAAAGGATCAGGGCGCTCGGTTCGAGCTCCTCCAGGCGGTCCGGCGAAATCCCGCAGGGATGGATCTCGGAATAAACTCCCGCCTCTCGGACTCGCCTGGCGATGAGCTGGGTATACTGCGACCCGAAGTCGAGAATAACCACTTTCTGTTGCTTTTGCGTCAAGGAGTGGGCTCCTGTATTTTTGGAAGCAGTATTCGGTAAGGAACTTGACTACTCAAGTCCCGGATTCAAGTCTCCTATCCTATGTTATGCACAAGGCAATGCTTGGACGAAGACTTGTCCCTGTCCGAGGCGCAAGGAATCGGGAAACCGCAGTGTATGCCGAATACATGAGGATTTCACCATTTCGCGGCAACGAAGGAGAGGGGCAAATATTCGTCCAAACAACTAGCTCATGTCCACCTGGTAGTTAGGCGCCTCCTTGGAGATGAGCACGTCGTGGACATGGCTCTCCCTGTATCCGGCCTGAGAGATCTGGATAAAGCGCGACTTGCTCTGCAGCTCGGCGATATCCGCGCTGCCTACATAGCCCATCCCGGAGCGCAGGCCGCCCACAAGCTGGTACAGGGTCTCCCTGACCTTTCCCTTATAGGGGATGCGCCCCACGATCCCCTCCGGAACGTACTTCTCCATCTCCTCCTGACCGTAGCGATCCCGGCTGCCTTCCCGCATGGCGTCGATGGAGCCCATTCCCCGATAGATCTTATAACGCCGGCCCTGATAGAGGATGGTCTCCCCGGGGCTCTCCTCGGTCCCGGCGAGCATGCTGCCCATCATCACCGAATCCGCGCCCGCCGCAAGGGCCTTGACCAAATCCCCGGAGAACTTCACTCCGCCGTCCGCGATGAGGCATCGATCCATCTCCCTGGCGGCCTGGATGCACTCCATGATGGCCGTGACCTGGGGAACCCCCACACCGGAAACCACTCTGGTGGTGCAGATGGATCCCGGACCGATCCCCACCTTGATGCTGTCCGCTCCGGCCTGGAGCAGGGCCCGACTTCCGTCGTAGGTGGCCACATTGCCCGCAATGACCTGGCACTGCGGGAAATGGTGCTTGATGAACTCCACCGCCCGGATCACGTTCCTGCTGTAACCATGGGCCGAATCCAGCACCAGTGCGTCCACACCGAAGTGAACCAGGGACTTGACCCGTTCCTCCATGTCCTCGCCCACTCCGACTGCCGCACCGACCCGCAGCCGCCCCAGCTCGTCCTTGCAGGCATCGGGATACTTCTTGATCTTCTCGATGTCCTTGATGGTGATCAGGCCCTGCAGCCTGCGCTCGCCGTCCACAACGAGAAGTTTTTCGATCCGGTTGTGATGCAGGACGCTCTTGGCCTGCTCCAAATCCGTCCCCGGAGACACGGTGACCAGGTTTTCCGTGGTCATGATCTCCGCGACACGGGTCTGCATATCCCGGACGAACATCACGTCCCTGTTGGTCACGATCCCGGCGACGACTCCCTCCTGAACCACCGGCAAACCGGATATCTTGTAGTGGGCCATGATCTCCAGGGCCTTCCCCACGGTGCAATCCGGCTCGATACTCACCGGATCCACGATCATGCCGCTCTCCGATTTCTTGACCTTTTCCACCTCCCGGCTCTGGGCCTGGACGCTCATATTCTTGTGCACGATCCCCAGGCCTCCCTGTCGAGCGATGGCTATGGCCATTTCCGCCTCGGTTACCGTGTCCATGGCCGCGCTGAGGAGCGGAATGTTCAAGCTTATCTCCGGTGTGAGCTTGGTGCTCACATCGACCTCGTGCGGCAGCACTTCGGTATAGTCGGGCAAAAGCAGGACATCGTCGAAAGTGAGGGCGAATTTCTGCACTTTATCCATGATGCGGAACCTCCTTGAAGGCCTTGACGGCCTATTCCTCGTTTGAGGGCGACTGCGACAGCTCGCGACGCGCCCTGTCCTTGAGCTCGGAATCGGCTCCCTCCGCGCTCAGCACCCGCCGGAAATGCTCCCTGCCCTTTTCCGGCTCCTCCAGATGGGCGGTCAAAAGCAGACCCAGATTATAATGGGCGTAGGCATTGTCCGGGTCCAGCTCCAGGACGCGACGCAACTGGCTTGCGGCATCCTGGTGTCGATTCAGGCGATAGTAGCACATGGCCAGCCTTTGCCTGGGACCCGGCTTATCCGGCGTGATATCCACAACTCGTTCCCAGAACTTGGCCGCTCTCTCAAAGGACTGCATGGACATGAACATCCGGGCCACTTCGGTCAGGGCTTGGACATCCTTGGGATTCTCCTGGATGCGGCCCATCAGCTCCGCAACACGGTCCATGGCCTCTTGAGGGGGCTGCTGGGAGGCTTGCCGGCGCGTCTGTTCCTGCTGCTTGGTGAGAAGGGGATGCTGGACCCTGTAAAGCAGGGAATAGCCCAGCACAGCAAGCAGGCTGAGGGCGGTAATGACCAGTACCAGTTTCGCGCCCTTACCAGTCGTCGCGGGCATCGCTTTCCTCCTTGAGCTCCAGCTGCTGCAGCCTGCGCCTGATCCGCCCGGTTTGACCCGCCAAAAAGGCGATGTATCCGCACACTCCCAGCCACACTACCGCGTTTGCGGCAAGCAATAGCTCCATTGACTCCATGGGGACCACCTTGATCGACCTGTTTTGCTCCCGGAGGGAACGGGATTCTTCTCTGTTGAAAAGGCCCGCTACCATTCTACCAGTCCCCCCAGAGGAGCACGGCGAGCCTGTGCTTGATTTCCAGCTGTCTGGAGCGCAGCCAGAGCATAAGCCCGCATAGCGCGCCCCAGGCAAGCAGGGAGAGAACGAGGGTTATGGCCATGCTATCAGGCAATCCGCCCTCGCGGCTGGCGATCACCGAAGGATGAGCGCTGCGCCACATGCGTGCCGAAAAGAAGACGAGCGGGACATCGAGAAAGGCCACGATTCCCAAAACCGCGGCCGCGGTTTTCATCTTGGCTTCCGCTGGATCCATATGGCGCACCAGGAGATATCCCGAATAGACGAACCACATGACCAGGGCGGTGCTCAGCCTGGGATCCCAGGTCCACCACGTGTTCCAGGAGGCCTTGGCCCAGGCCATCCCGGTCAAAAGGACCAGGCCGGAGAACAGGACCCCGATCTCCCCTGCCGCCCCGGCCAGAAGGTGATACATCTCCCGCCTGCGCAGGAGGTACAGGGCACTGAAGACAAAGACGAGGAAAAAGCAGACGAATCCCCACCAGGCCAGGGCCACATGGGTGTAGAATATCTTTTGGATCAACCCCATCTGGGCTTCCACAGGGGACCAGATCCAGATCGCGTACTGGCTCGCGAGCATGAGCAGCCCCGCAAGTCCGGCTGCCGCGGAAATCCTCCACTGTGTCACCTAGGCACCCCACTTCATTCGGCGTAGACAAAGGGAAAAAGAATCAAGCCGGCCCCGGCGAAAACCGCGTCGAAGGCCAGGATTAGGCCGTACCAGGAAGTCAGGTCCCCGGTCTCCGCGGTCGTTGCCAGCAGCGAGGCGCCGATGTGGATCCCGGCCATGATCAGGGGCACCTGCAGGGGAAAGAGGATCACGCTGAGCAGGGATTCCCTGGTGCTATGCCCCTGTCCCAGGGCCCCGAAAAGCGATCCCAATAGAATCAGTCCGGCATCCACGGAAAAAAGCAACCCCGCCCCGGCGGTCCATGAACTCAAGGCACCCGCACCGAGAAAGACCACTCCCGCGGGCAGGAACAGAAGCTGTAGCAGGAGCAGGAGCAATCCCCCGGCCAGGGCCTTGCCCAGCCAGACGGACTGGACGGGTATGGGGGCCATGAGGAGGCCCTCCCGGGCCAGGCTCTCCTCCTCGACGGCATAGAGCCCGTTGAAGATCAGAACCAGGCTGAAACAGGAGGCGAGCCAGAAAACCGCCGCGATCCAGCTCTCCGGTATCTCGCTCCCGCTGCCAGCCAGACTGAAGAGGAAGATGAGCAGGAGACCGAGCAGCGCGGCCTGGACCATCCCCCGCCCCTGAAACAGAAGCAGCCCGATGTCCTTTCTGGCAATGAGACACGCGCCCGGCAGCATACAATACCGCCTAGCAAAGCCCCGGCCCGGAAGTTGCGGACTCCGGCGATCCCTGATCCGGGACCTCCATCCATCCGCTCCGGTCCTTGAGATGCAACATCCGGTCAGCCAGGGGCATATCCCTCTCCGGGTAGTGGCTCACCCACAAAACGATGCAGCCGTTTCCGCGCAACTCGTGGATCACCTCCTGCAACACCCCCCGGGAAGGCGTATCCAGCCCGGTGGAGGGCTCGTCCAGAAGATAGATCCTGGGGGCGAGACACAGGATCCTGGCCAGGCTCAACCGCTGCAGCATGCCGCGAGAGTAGAATGCCACAGGCTCGTGCTTGACCCGCTCCAATCCGAAACGGGCCAGAGCCTCCTCCATGCGCCGTCCATCCGTGGAAATGCCGTAAAGCCTGGACCAGAAGCGCAGATTCCGCCATGCGCTCAAACCGGGATAGATATAGGGCTGGTGCCCCACGTATCCGATCTCCCCGGGCTCAACCCCCACATGGAGCCTGCCCGCGCTCGGCTGGAGCAGTCCGGCCAGAATACGAAGCAGAGTGGACTTGCCGCTGCCGTTCTCCCCCAGGACCAGAACCACCTGTCCCTGGTCCACACGGAAGTCCAGTTTCCGGAAAACGGGCTTGACCCCGAAGAACTTGCCCAGACCCTCGGCCTCAATAAGCATGGCCGGGCCGGGGATTTCCCTGTTTGCGCACACCGAGCAGACCGAGCAGGCACATGAGTCCGCCGCCGATCCAGATCCAGTTGATCAGCGGCATGACCTGGGCCTTGACCCGCACGATCCCCTCCTGGTTCACCCCGAGAAGGGTCACGTAGATCTCGTCCCCCAACCCGGGGATGACCGAGGCCTCGGCGAAAGGCTGCCTGAAGTTCTGGTACATCCTGCGTTCCGGCTGGAGAAGGCCCAGGCCGACCTCCTCGTCCGCGACCCGTATGCTGGCCACAGAGGCGGTCATTCCCTCATGGCGCTCGGTGCTCATTCCCTCGAAGGTGAAGGTGTACTCCTGGATATGGAAGCTGTCCCCCTTGCTCAGAATGGCCTCGGCGGTGGTCTGGTACGGACCGGAGACGGCCACGCCCAGACCCAGAAGGCAGAGCCCCAGATGCACCCCCCAGGTGCCCCAGGTTCCCTGGCGCCGCAGCAAGGAGCGGTTTTGCCAGAGATACAGAGCCACGGAGGCAAAGGCGCAGACAATCACGGCGATGGCCAGCAGGGGCAGCCTGGGAGGCAGGCCCGCCAGCCACAGGACGGCGGCCAGACCGAGAAAGAGGCCGGGCAGAAAGAAGGCCCGGAAACGGTCCAGGCGGGGCCGATTCCAGCCCAGGCCCGGGCAAAGGGCCAGCAGCAGAAACACGATACCGAACAGCGGCAGGCAGACCCTGTTGTAGAAGCCCGCATCCACGCCCATGGAGGACTCCAGCACCAGCTGGCTCAGGGCGGGCAGCAGGGTCGCCGCTCCGATAACCAGGGTCAGGGCGAGCATGAGCCAGGTCAAGAGGACCACGAACCCTTGCCTGCTGACCATGTCCGCCAGCTCCTTGCGCGCTTCGGGCCTGGCGATGCCGGAAACCAGCAGGGTCAGCGCCAGGGAGGCCAGAAGCAGGCTCAGAAGGGGCATGGCCGCAGTGTTGTCCCCGAAGGTGTGCAGGGAGCTGAGCACCCCGCTGCGAGTGAGGAAGGTGGCGAAGAAGCACAGGAAGAGCGTGAGCCCGGCGAGCAGGATGTTGCTCCGCCCCAGGACCTGAAAGCGCCTGTTCAGAAGGGAGGTGTGCAGAAAGGCCGTGGCCGCGAGCCAGGGAAGCAGCGAGGCGTTCTCCACCGGATCCCAGGCCCAGTACCCGCCCCAGCCCAGCTCCATGTAGGACCACCAGGCCCCGATAACGATGCCCGCGGTCAACAGGACCCAGGCCAGGAGAAACGGGTTGCGCACTCCGCGCAGCCAGGGATAGTCCTCTCCGGAGAGGCCGAAGGCCAGAGCCGCGCAGGCTGGCACGGTGAATCCGGCGTATCCCAGGAACAGAACCGGCGGATGGAAGATCATGCCCGGATTCTGCAGCAGGGGATTCAAGCCGCTCCCCTGCGCCGGAGCCGGGGAGAGAAGGAGAAATGGATTGCTCACCGTGGTCAGAAGCAGGAGAAACATCGCCTCCACTGCGAAGAGGAACATCCAGAACGCGGTCCTGGTTTCACCGGGCATCTCCCTGTACCCCGGCTGCAGGGTCCAGATCGCCCCCATGGCGGCGATGGCCAGGGCCCAGAAGAGGAAGGAGCCCTCCTGTCCCGCCCAGAAGGCGCTGAAGGCATAGTACCAGGCCATGGCGCTGTCGGTGTGGTCGCGGACATAGGCCAGGGAAAAGTCGTGGGAGACCAGCGCACCGAAGAGGACGGCGCTCGCCGCGGCAAGCAGGACCAGGAGCAGCACCTGGCCGCGCTCCATCCAGACGGCATGAGCGGCTTGACCCCGCCAGAGGCAGGCCAGGGCGTAGGCCGCTCCGCCCAGAGCCGCGAAAAGGGCCAGGAGCAGGGAGAAATAGGCGAGTATTGCCATGGGTCACATCCCGCGGGCGAAAGAGGTTGTCAGGACTCGCTCTCGTACTTGGAGGGACATTGGGTCAACAGGGTGTGGGCGGAAAAGACGTTGCCGCTGTCTCCCATGCTGCCTTCGACGATGACTTCGGTCCCGGGCTTGAGGTTGTCCGGCAGGACGCCGCTGTACTTGACGCGCAGCGTCTGCTGCGGATTCTCCTTGTCCGCCAGCCGAAGCACCGCCTCATCGTCTCCGGAAGCGTCTGGCAGGCCATCCGGGGCGATGGTGCCGAAGACCCTGGCCTTTTGCACCTCTTGAGGGGTTTTGGCCAATGCCTCGGACACATTGAGGAAGTACATGTTGCTCTGCTGAATGCCACTCAGGACAAGGTAGCCAAGTCCCAGGCACAAAAGCCCCAGAGCCGCGATATAGACTGTCTTCTGGTTTTTTTTGGACCGCATTCACGCACCCTTTTCCGGGAAGCACCGCCCGGGGTCGCGCCTCCGGGCTGCATGCAACTTGCCTTCCTTCAGGCCCCCTGCTTGTTCCGCAGAAGCTCCTGCTTCTTCTCCAGGGCCAGTTGCCGCATATCCGCGACCTGATCGGTTTCGTCCATGATCTCGTCGCCCAGGATCTCCTCCAGGATGTCCTCCAGGGAGATAATCCCGGCGACTCCCCCGTATTCATCCAGAACCACGGCCAGATGGATCCGGGACTCCAAAAATTTGACTAAAACCCGATCCAAGGTCAAGCTCTCCAGGACGAAGTGGACCTGTTTCATCATCTGCTGCAGGGAAAGATCCTTTTTCCCCTCCGCTAAAGCCTCCAGCACCTCGCGGCGGTAGACGATGCCCACCACTTCCTCCGGATCCCCCCCGGCGTAAACCGGGACCCGGCTATAGGGCCAGACATGCTCCCCGTCCCACACGTCGCAGACACGGTCCTCCGCTGGCAGGGAAAAGATCACCGTGCGCGGGGTCATCACCTCCCGCACGGTCCGATCGTCCAGGGCCAGGATATTCTGGATGCTCAGCTCCTCGAACCGCTTCAACCCCCCGCTTTTCCGGGTCAGGCTCACCATGGCCAAAATATCCTCCTCATTGGCATCCGGACCCATCTTGTTCTTGCCCAGAAGATTGACCAGGAGCCCGATGGACTTGATAGCCGGATAGAAGGCCAGGACCAGGGACTTCAAGGGATAGGCCAGGATATGGGAAAAGGGCCGGTTGTAGAGGACCCCGATGGTTTTGGGGATGATCTCGGAAAAAATGAGAATGGTTAAGGTAAACACCAGGGAAAAGGTGAACATGGAGGACTCGCCGAAGACCTTCGCCGCCGCGGCTCCAGCGACAGCCGCCCCTGCGGTGTTGGCAACCGTATTCAGGGTCAGGATGGCGGTAATCGGCTCGTCCACCCTCCGGCGCAGGGCGTAGAGCACATCCCCGATGCGCTTGCCTTCCCCGCGCAATTTTTCTATATAGCTCCAAGACACGGAATAGAGGACGGCCTCGGCCAGGGAGCAAAAAGCGGATATCCCCACGGCAAGCCCGAAGGAGATGATCAAGGTTTCCATACAGCTCGCGATTTACCTCGGTGAAGCGGGATTCAGGGATTAGACTCTGCCCGGGGTGCGGCTTACCGCCGTTCTCCCTCCCGGGGCCTCATACGCCGCGGCCCGCCTTTTTCCCCGACTTCCGGGGCACGGAGGAATAGACAGCACGAGCCGGCCGCGCTCTGCATTGGGATTGAGGATTCAGCCCCATCCGGCTCGCGTCATTGACCTTTCAATTTAGCAAACTCCTGGACCGACTGCAATGCGCAACTGCGCCGCAAAGCCGCAAGAGAACACCCACAGCACAGACAGCGGGCCACAATAATGCACGATGTGCACAACATCCTCCTCGACCGTGACGGCACCGTCATCCGGGAAAGACATTACCTGAGCAGCCCGGAGCAGGTGGAGCTTCTGCCCGGGGTGGCCCGGTCCCTGCAACGCCTGAGCCTGGCCGGATTCCACCTCTTCCTGCTCAGCAACCAGTCCGGGATCGGCAGGGGCTACTTCACCGAATCCGATCGAAAAATGGTGGACCGGAGGCTGGAAAGCCTGCTTGTCCCCTACCGGGTTGCCTTCCGGGGCAAGCTCCACTGTCCGCATACCCCGCGGGACGGCTGCACCTGCCGCAAGCCGCGCACGGGGATGTGGTCCGTCCTGCAGCGGGAGTTCGGGCTTCGTGCCGAACAAAGCCTCATGGTGGGGGACAAGATGTCGGACGTGGGATTCGGCAAAAACGCCGGCCTGGCGGCGACGGTCCTCCTACTCACCGGTCACGGGGCCGACGAGGCGCGGGATTGGGGGATACCCGAGCCGAGCGGGCCCTGGCGCGAAGAAGGAGAGTCCCGGCCCGGGGAATGGCCCGATGTCATCGCCCGTGACCTGGACGCGTTCCGTGCCTGGCTCCTGCGGGGCTGATGCGTCCCGCCTTCCACGTGCCTGCCGGCTTCTTCCTTGCCTCATCCGGCCTGAGCTGATATGTAGCCGGCCACGTAAAACAATTGTAACTATTCATCAACTCTAAGATCGGGATAAGTCTACCCGGGGTAGACTCCCGGTTCCGCAAGGTGCTGAACAGTTACAAAGAATTCAAGGTTGAAGTTAACCCCGTGAAGGGATAAAGGGGACCATAAGGATTTCCCGGAGAACAGCTGTGCAGTCCCAAGATCAAGGAGAGGGATCAGGCAGCGCTCCTTGCCCGCACTATGTTCAGTATTCCTTCTGGCACCCGAGCGGAGTGACCACGGAACATGAGGCATCGTCGACGTCCCCTCAGCATCGCTTGCGCCGCCTTGTCCGGGCTTTGCCTCGTCGCGTCCCTCTGCTTCGCCTCCCCTCCCAAGCTCTACTTCGAAAAGAATCTCCAGGAGCAAAACAAGGAACGCTACGCCTATCGGATCAAGAAGGGAGACCACGTCTACGATATCCTGCGGCGCTTCAAGATCTCCTCCGAGCTAAGGCCCCGTATACTGGAGCGCACCAAGGAGTTCAATCCGCAAATCGAAGATGCCGATCGCCTGGAGGTGGGACAGCGGATCACCATTCCCCTCCCCCCGGAGCAGGTGAGGGGCGAACTCGCCCTGTCCTCCCGGGAAAATGGCACGCGGAACGCTTCCGAAAGGGAAAGACCCCGGACCACGGAAGCGGAGGGAACTACCGGAGAAAAGACCTCGGCGGCCGGTAAAAAGCCCACTGCGAACGGTGGAAAGACCTCGGCGGCCGGCAAGGACTCCGGCGGCGGCAAGGACGCGGCGGGCGGCAAGGACCTGTGGAGCCCCCCTTCGCGCGAGACCGAAGCCGAACCGGAGCCGGAGCCAAAGCCGGAGGGAAAGGACAAGCAAAGGCGCCTGGCCCTGAAGATGCTGCGCGAAATGGGATTCAGCCCGTCCGCGGAGGACAAGATCCTCTATCCCTCGCAGAGAGGGGGCTGGGTCCATATCGACCTGGATCGCACACCCATACTGGAAACCCCGTGGGGGCAGTCCCTGCTCCTGGTCCCGGATCAGTACGCCACCTCCCTGATCCGCAAGAAGGTGGAGCGAACAGACCTCCGTGCCTGCCGGGTGAAGGATTCCTGGGCCCTGACCGATCTGTTCCAGAGCCTGCAGAAGACCACGAAAAGCAAACTCATCTTCTGGAGCCCCGGCGAGAGCCTCATCCTCAACTTCCGGCAAATGGTTCTGGAAATGCGGGCCCTGTACCAATTCGTGATCAAGACAGGCGGCCGGTCGCGGTATTACCTCTTTTTCCGGGCCCCTTTGGCCCAGGAGCGCGCTGCGGAGTTGCTCGCGGGATTTTTGGGGCCAAAGGAAATCCGTTTCTACACCATCCCGGATGCCAAGGGAGCTCGGGAGCTCACCCAAATACGACCCTCATCCGCGGATCCACAGGAGCAGCCCCGCTTCAGCTTCGCCAACCTCTGGCCCCGTGTGGAGGACACGCTGAGATCCAAGGGCGAGACACCGGATCCTCCGGGAAACCGCAACCCCGGAACCCTTCTCAACTTCCTGCGGGAACGGGACCTGGCGGAAAAAGGGACCGTCCGCCTCCAATTCCTGCAGGAGGAAACCCCCTCCACTTCGGTGGTCCTGACCCTGCGCGCGACAAAGCTCCGCCTGGATCCTCCGGCTGTTCTGCTGCCGGACAACATGGCGGACCCCTACCTTTGCGGTCTCCTGGGCCTGGAGGGGTACGACGGATACAGCCTGTGAGGCCCCATTCCCATGGGCCGGGAAAAAACGAGCCCGCTGCCTGGGCAGCGGGCTCGCTGAAAAACCGAACAGATCCGACAACTAACTGCTTCGCAACAGCTCGCGTGCCTTGTGCAGGACACCTTCCGTACCCAGGCCGAAATGCTTGAACAGCTCCCCGCCGGGAGCGGACGCGCCGAAGCGATCCAGTCCCATGACCGCCCCCTTGCTGCCCGCGTATTTGTACCAGGCGTCGGTGGTGCCGGCCTCCACCACCAACCTGGGAACATCCCGCGGCAGCACGGAATTTTTGTATTCCGCCTCCTGGGCCTCGAAGATTTCCAGGCAGGGCATGGAAACCACCCTCACCTTGCGGCCCTCCTGATCCAATTGCCTTGCCGCACGCACAGCCGGCTCCACTTCGGAACCGGTGGCGATGATAACCAGCTCGGGCCTGTCCTGCGAGTCGAGCAGGATGTATCCGCCTCGCTCGATCTCCTGGGCCGCGGTCAGGTTGCGCACCCGCTGGGACATCTTCTGCCGGGAAAGGACCAGGGCCGAGGGTGCCCTGGCGGTCTCCAGGGCCACCCGCCAGGCGACTTGGGTCTCCACGATATCGCAGGGCCGCCAGACCCGGAGCCCGGGAATCATCCGCAGGGACGCCGTGTGCTCCACCGGCTGGTGCGTGGGCCCGTCCTCGCCCACGCCTATGGAGTCGTGGGTCAGAACGAACATGCTCCGGATCCCGCTCAGTGCGGCGAGGCGCATGGCGCTGCGGGCGTAATCGGAGAAGACGAGGAAGGTGCCGCAGTAGGGAATGCATCCGCCGTGCAGGGCGAGGCCGTTGACCATGGCGGCCATGCCCAGCTCCCGGACCCCGTAGTAGACGTAGTTGCCTTCGATACGGCCCTCCTCCACAGGGCAGGAACTGGAGCACAACGTGCTGTTGGAGCCGCTCAGATCGGCGGAGCCGCCCACCAGCTCGGGAAGCTGGGGGCCCAGCCGCTCCAGGATTGCTTGGGAGGCCTTGCGCGTGGCCAGGTCCTGTTCCTCGCGAACCAGCTCCTGCAGGTGCTCCTGGGCCGCCTCCCGGAATTCTTCCGGGAGATCGCCCTTCATGCGGCGCTTGAATTCCCGGGCCAGATCGGGATATTCCGCTTCGTACGCGGCAAAGCGCTCCTCCCAGTCCTTTTGCAGCTTACGCCCCGTTTCCCGGGCATCCCAGGCGTCGTACACCTCGCGGGGGATAACGAAGGGGGGATGCTCCCAGCCCAGGTTCTTCCGGGTGGCCTCCACCTCCTCCTCGCCCAGGGGGGCGCCGTGCGACTTGTGGCTCCCGCTCATATTGGGCGAGCCATAGGCGATCCGGGTCTTGCAGCAGATCAGGCTGGGCCGGCCCACGTCCTGTCTGGCCTGTTTCACCGCTTCGGAGACGGCCCGGGGATCGTGGCCGTCCACCCCGGGGATCACCTGCCAGCCGTAGGAGGAGAAGCGCGCTGCCACGTCCTCGTTGAACCACTGCCGCACATTGCCGTCGATGGAGATCTCGTTGTCGTCGTAGAACACGATGAGCTTGCCCAGCCCCAGAGTCCCGGCCAGGGAGCCCACCTCATGGGAGATGCCCTCCATGAGGCACCCGTCACCGGCAAAGACATAGGTGTAGTGATCCACGATCCGATGCTCGGAAGTATTGAACCGGGAGGCCAAAAGCATCTCCGCCAGGGCCATCCCCGCTGCGTTGCCCAGTCCCTGGCCCAGGGGTCCGGTGGTGGTCTCCACGCCAGGTGTCTGGCCGTATTCCGGGTGTCCCGGGGTCTTGGAGCCCATTTGCCGAAAGCGCTTCAACTCCTCCAGGGACAGATCGTACCCTGTCAGATGGAGCAGGGAGTAGAGCAGCATGGAGGCATGCCCGTTGGACAGGACGAACCGGTCCCGATCCACCCAGGAAGGCTCCGCTGGATTGTGCTTCAGGTAATCGCTCCACAGGACCTGGGCTATGTCCGCCATGCCCATGGGGGCACCTGGATGACCGGATCCCGCCTGTTGCACTGCGTCCAGGCTCAGCATCCGGAGCGCGTCCGCCATTTTTTTCCTCTCTTGCATGAGACCTCCCAGCGGCAAAATGTGGTATTTGACTCTTCGGCCCTTTGCAGTATAGATGGTGATGTCCCCTGAAAAGCCCTTCCGGGAAGGATCGAGACGGGGGCCGCCCCGGCGTGCGGGCCGGCTCCCCGGCAGGGAGACCTTCCCGAGCAGGCGAATCGCGGGGCAACCTGTGCATGCCTTGGCTTAAGCCATTCTGTCAACCGCGGGGCCATGGGCCCGGGAGCCGGTTATGAGCACACCGACAACCAAGCCGATTCTTTCACCTTCGCTTCTGTCCGCGGATTTCGGGAGGCTGGATCAGGAGCTCGCCGATCTGGAGGGGGCGGGGCTCTCCTGGGTCCACTGGGACGTCATGGACGGCGCCTTCGTGCCCAACATCACCCTCGGCGCGCCCATCGTCAAAAAATGCCGGCCCAAGACGCACCTCTTCTTCGACGTCCACCTCATGGTGGACCGGCCGGAGCGCTATCTGGACCAGTTCCTCGATGCGGGAGCCGATCTGCTCTGCATCCACGCCGAGGCCTGCACCCACCTGGAATCCGCGCTGAGCCGCATCAGCCACGGCGGGGCCCGGGCGGCCCTGGCCCTGAACCCCCATACTCCGCTGGCCTGTCTGGACTACATCCTGCCCCAGCTGGACATGGTGCTGATCATGAGCGTCAATCCCGGCTTCGGCGGGCAGAGCTTCATTCCCTTCAGCCTGCGCAAGATCCGGGATCTGGCGGAACGGATCCGCGAGGCGGGAACAAA
>JAIPEP010000042.1 GCA_021737085.1 Desulfohalobiaceae bacterium
GCATTCCCCGGGTGGTCCGGCCCCACGAAATCAGGGCCGACTCGGGAACCTGCTTTCTGGAGCAGGGGATCATCTGCATGGGGCCCTTTACCCGCAGCGGCTGCGGAGGGTTGTGCCTAGCGGCCAATCAGCCCTGCCGCGGGTGTTTCGGTCCCACCCCCACCCAGCTCGACCCCGGCGCCGAGGCTATGTCCGCTTTCGGCTCGGTTGTGGGGCCGCGGGGAGAGGACTTCCTCTCCCGGGCCGAAATGAAACGGGAGGTGGGCCGCATTCCAGATCCGGCGGGCACCTTTTACCGCTTCACCCTGCCCCATTCCGTGCTCTATCGCAGGTTCGCGGCAGAAAATAAGGACCGGAGCTGAAGGCATATTCCCCTCAATCTCTGACCACGGGTGTTCCCATCATGAGCGAGAGGATAACCATTTCCCCCATCACCCGGCTGGAAGGCCACGGTAAGATCGATATCTTCCTGGATGAAGCGGGCAAGGTCCGGGACTGCTATCTCCAGGTGGTGGAGCTGCGCGGCTTCGAGAAGTTCTGCCAGGACAGACCCGTAGAGGAGTTGCCCCGGATCACGCCCAAGATATGCGGGGTCTGCCCCGGAGCGCACCACATGGCCTCCTCCAAGGCAGCGGACGAGGTCTACGGAGTGCGCATCCCGCCCGCAGCGGAGAAGCTGCGGCGCCTGTTCTACAATGCCCATATCGCCCACAGCCATATTCTGCACTTCTACGCCCTGGCCGCTCCGGACTTTCTTCCCGGGGCAGAAGCCGGGCCGGAGAGGCGCAATATCCTGGGGCTGATCCAGTCACTGGGCCGGGAGGAAGGCAGGGAAGTGCTTGCCCACCGGGGTTACGCCCAAAAGATCCAGGGCATGATCGCGGGCCACCCCATACATCCGGTTAGCTCCCTGCCGGGAGGGATGAGCAAGCCCCTGCAGGAACAGGAGAGGGCCGAAATCGAGCCCATGGCCGATTCCCTGGTGCAGTTCGCTCGGAAAAGCCTCCGGCTCTTCGAGGATCTGGCCCTTAGACGGAAATCCGCCCGGGAGATGATAAGCGGAGATACCTACTACAGCCGCACCTACTACATGGGCCTGGTGGACAGCAACGGCTGCGTGGACTTTTACCACGGAACCGCTCGGGTGGCCTCGCCGGACGGCTCCCTGTTCGCCACTTTCGACCCCAGGGATTACCTGGAGCACATCGGGGAGCACGTGGAGCCCTGGACCTACCTCAAGTTCCCCTTTCTAAAATCCGTGGGTTGGAAAGGGCTGGTGGACGGGGAGGACAGCGGGATATACCGGGTGAATTCCCTGGCCCGCCTCAATGTGGCCGGCGGCATGGCCACGCCTCTCGCCCAGCAGGAATACGAGAAGCTCTTCGATTTCTTCGGCGGCAAACCGGTGCATCACACCATGGCCTACCACTGGGCTCGGCTCATCGAGAACCTGCAGGCCTGTGAGGAGCTAGCCAATTTGAGCCGCGATCCGGAGATAACCGGAGAGGATATCCGGACCCTGCCCGGCAAGCCCGTGGGAGAGGGAGTGGGAGCAGTGGAAGCCGCCCGGGGGACCCTGTTCCACCATTACAAGACCGACGCGCAAGGCATGGTGGAGCAGGCCAACCTCATAGTGGCCACTGTGCAGAACAACGCGGCAATGAACCTCTCCGTGAAACGGGCCGCGGAGAGGCTCATCGAAAACGGCTCCCCGGATGAGGCCATTCTGGATAGGGTGGAGATGGCCTTCCGGGCCTATGATCCCTGCCTGGCCTGCGCCACGCATCACCTCCCGGGAAAGACTCCCCTCGAGGTCCGTCTCATCCAGCCGGAGGGGACTGTCCGAACCCTCTCCAGGGGCCCGGAGGGCGAAGGCTGACCCATGCGGGAAAGGGCTCGCACCTACAGGGCCCAGATTTTGGGCGTGGGCAGCCCCGTGCTTTGCGACGACGCGGCGGGAATCGCGGTGGTGGAGCGGCTGCAAGCCGAGGGCTTGCCTGCGGGAGTCGCGGCTACCGTGGGCGGCGCCGGCGGGCTGGCCCTGCTGGATCTGATAGAGGACTGCGATTGCCTGATTGTGGTGGACGCCGCGATTACCGGATCGTCCCCCGGGACCCTTCACGAGTTCGGACCCGGGGATCTGGAGTCCGGACCAACCCTTCATCTGGCTCCCACCCACGGCTTTGATCTGGCAGTGGTTCTCCAGCTGCTGGAGGTGCAGGGCAGGAATCCCCCCCGGACAATCCGCATCCTCGGCATCGAGGCCGCGGATGTGCAGACCCTTTCCGAGAGCTGCACTCCTCCTGTAGAAAAGGCGGCAGCCCGGGCCGCGGCCCTGATCCGCTCCAGCCTCGGGGAATAGTCTCCACAGCCCCTTTAATCAATTGCGTTTTGCAGTTAACATAATCCCCTGATCATCTAATAACCCTCATGCCTGTGCACAGGCACAAGGAAACATGAGAATGCGCCTGCCTTCGCTTTTTGTTGTATTTCAAAAAGTTAGGCACATTTTCATACAAAAAAATCTAATCACCTAACCACTGTCCATAAAGTGAGAGCCATGGAACCTGTGACCTTTGCCACAAACGAGGGCACCTATGTCGCCCTCGTGGGCGGGGGTGAGCTTACTGTGGAAGTCCTGGAGAAGATCACCCCCGGCTCCGTTCAGAAGGATATCAAGGCCAAGATTGTGGCTGTGGTGGATCCAGACGATAGCGCTCCGGGCATGGTCAAGGCCAGAGAATTGGGTTGCTACACTTTTGCGGACTACATGGAGTTGTTTAAACCGGAATACGGGATCGGGCTGATCATTGTCCTGGAGCCGGACCAATCTCTCTTCGAAGAGGTTCTCCTAGCCAAGCCTCGGAACATCAGGATCCTAGCCTACCATACCTTCAAGCTATTTTGGGATCCCCTGAACCACCAGATTGCCCGACTACAGGAGAGGAATCTGGAGATTGAGACTATTCTGAATGGGATTCAGGACTCCATTCTGGTCCTTACTCCGGATATGTGCATTGTGGAAGCCAACCAGGTCTTTCTGGAAAACATGGGCTATACCCGGGAGGAAGTGATCCAGCACAAGTGTTATCAGGTGCTGCAGGACCGAAACTACAAATGCGAAGGGCATATGGGCTGCCCGGTGGACGAGGTCCTCAGCACCGGCCACGCGGTGCAGCGAGTAGTGCCCCGGGTGAACAGGCAGGGCAGCGTGGTCTACATCGAGGTAAGCCTGTATCCCATTACCGAGTCGGATGGCTCGGTGAACAGGTTGGTGGAGATAAGTCGGGACGTGACCCAACTGGCCAGGGAGGACGAGGAGATCAATAAACGGCTGGAGGAGCTCCTGGAAGAGCGCACCCGCGAGCTGCAAAAGCGAAACATCGAAATCCAACACCAGGACAAGATGGCTTCCCTGGGCAAGCTGTCCGCTGCTGTGGTGCATGAGATCAACAATCCCTTGTCCGGGATCCTGAACCTGCTCCTTTTGATCAAGCGAATCACCAAGGAGGGACCGATTGACGAGAAAACGGCAGTCCAATTCACCCGCTACGTGGAGTTGATGGAACAGGAAACCCGGCGCATCAGCAGCATCACCACCAATCTACTAGCCTTTTCTCGGGAATCCCAGGGAGAATTTGGCCAGCTCAATCTGAATCAGCTCTTGGAGGACATACTTTTCTTGAACGGCAATCTGCTGCGTTTGAACGAAGTGCGGGTGGTGCGGGAATATGCCCAGGATCTACCCTTTATTAGCGCGGACGGGGAGCAGCTCAAGCAGGTGTTCATGAACCTGATCACCAATGCGGTGGAGGCCATGGAGTCCAGCCAGAGCAAGGTGCTCAGGGTGGGCACAACTTACGGGGAGCACACTGTGCAGGCCAGCGTGGGGGACACCGGAGTGGGAATTCCCCTCCATCAGCAGTCACAGCTCTTTGAGCCCTTTTTTTCCACCAAGAGCAGAGGCAAGGGAGTGGGCCTGGGTCTTTCCGTGGCCTACGGCATTGTCCAGTCCCACTGCGGCAGCATCAAAGTAGATTCCCAGGAAGGACACGGCACGACCGTGACTGTGATCCTTCCCCGGAATCAGCCCCTAACCTCCTACATCTGATTTTTGGCGTTCCCCGTTCCCCGTTCCCCGTTCCCCGTTCTGCGTTCCCCGTTCCCCGTTCTGCGTTCCCCGTTCCCCGTTCTGGGTTCGTAGCTCACGGATCACTCATCGCTCATTGCTTTCAACTTCTTTCCGTCCGGCCCCTGGGCACTTGCAACTGGGCACTATTGACTCACCGACCTCCGTTAGGAACGAAGAAAGGTTTTTGCCAGCTCCTGCCAGCTCAGCTCGGGCAAGTTTCCGCACAGATCCGGTGCTAGCTCCCCGCCATCCGCAGCCAGGGCACCTTGGCAGGAAGCGATCCTGGAGAAGAGTTCCTCCGCCTCTGTTTCCAGGAACTGTGTGGCCTCCCTGCCCAGCATGGCCTGTCCCAGCTCCTCCCGTAGCCGGTCGCAGCGGACCCTGGCGATCCAACCCCAGGTATAGGGGCCCATGGAGGTGTCCAGACCGGACTCGCGCAACAGGGGGTTGATGTCCGTGACTACCCCGCTGACTGGAGAGAGGGCCCGAGCCACGCCTTCGCCGCGTTCCAGAGCAATTTGGGGGCTGTCACGGGTCAGAGTCTCCCCTGTGAGGGGGACCTCAATTCGGTCCAGGGGGGACAACACCCGGAGAATGAAGTCATCCAGCCCGATGCGCACGGTGGCGTCCTCCTCCAGCTTGATCCAGGCATGTCCCTGGTGCAGATAGTAGCCGTGGGGCAGGGAAAAGCCCTTCACATCCAGGTAGTCCACTGGGTTGATGGAGGCGGTGACCGAGTACAGGGCCTCGAAGTAGTGGTCGAATTCGCAGTTGGAGCAGATGTAGTCGCTGTGGCAGGCCTTGTATTCTATCAACCCCTTCATGGAATGGACACAGGGCCGCTTGGCAGGGGGCAGCTCCCGCAGCTTCTCTTTCCAGTGCGGTAGCCGCCCCGCCTCTGCCGCACGACGCAGTGCACTGTCGTAAGGGCAGATCAGGCACTGGTAGTCCCGTTGGCAACTCTTCCGCCGGACCACTCCTGCCTGCATCCAGAGACACGGTTTGGCCGTGCTTTCCTTTGACTTGGTTGTATGGGCCATGGCGGCCTCCTTTCCATTTTGCTGCGTCGCGGCTCCCGCCTTGTGGGGAGGCCGGGGCAATCCACAGGCCTATAAAGCCCCTCGATTGCGTGGCCTCCATGACGCCGCAGCAAGGGCTAGACCTTGTGCAGAAAGGTCCGGCTCAGCCGGCTCCAGTCCAGTTCCGGCAGACTGCCGTAGATATCCTCGCCGAAGACACCTCCGTCCGCGGCCATGGGACCGGACACTTCCTCCACCAGGGATTCCAGGGTCCGGACTTCCTGCTTGGTCCATTCCATGCTATCGGTGTCGCTCATGAGGTTCTCCATGGCCTTTTTCAGGTTGGGGTGCCGAACCAGGAACATCCATCCCTCCTCGTAGGGACCCTGGTTGGCTTGGGCTGGACGTTCCAGGAGGGCGGTGTTGACTTCGCAGATAATTCCGCCAACCGGGGCCAGGACCTCAGCCCGGTTGCCCTTTCTCTCCATGTCCCATCCAGGCCGGCTCTGGTCCAGCTCGTTTCCCATAAGCGGCAATTCGAAGCGATCCATCTCACCGAATACCTTCAAGGCAAAGTCGTCCATGCCTATTCGGAGGTAGCCGCCGCTCTCGATTCGGGCCCAGGTGTGCCCCCGATGGAAATAATAGCCAACAGGCACATCGAAGCCCCTTATCTGGTGGATCTCCGGAGGCAATCCCGGGGTCTGCGGGGCGAGATAGTCCTCGAAGTACTGGTCGAAATCGCAGGATGAGCACTGATAGTCATAGGCGCACAAGCGGTGTCCGATCCTCTGGGTAAGGGTGTGGCGGCAGGTCCGTTCCAGCTCCGGCTTGCGGCGCATGGCCTCCTGCCAGCTGGTTTGTTTGCCCTCCCCTACCTTTTTCTGCATGCCCTGATCGTACTTGCAAGTGGTGCAGTCGTAAAAATTATTACAGGTTTTGAACTTGACCACCCCTGCCTGCATCCAGAGGCAGGGATTCTGGGTCTTGGGCTCCTCGTCGGGCTTAACCCGCCAGACCTGGCCGCCAAGGACCGCATCGAGACCTTCGGACTGGTCCCTGCTACGGGCGTCCTTTTTGGCGTAGGAGGAGCCATATCCTTTCCATGTGGGGTTTTGTTGATTTTGCCGTGCCATATTTCCTTCTCCTTGGCTTGTTTGTTTACAGCAAGTCTGTTTCCTTCTGGTTCCCTTTGCCTTCTACTTTTTAATAGCAAGACTTGTGCCACTATTTCGGAAACAGCCCTGTATGGCTTCAGCTTTGGGCAGAAGCAGGCTGGATAGCAATGTGGCCCTCAAGGCTGGAGACGGGAAGGAAAATTTTGTGTAGAAAAAAGCAACAAAAGACCGCTTTCTGTTATTTTGGCTTTCCCTGAAGCGGCAGCAGGCAAGGCGGGGAGCTCATGTTGATTTTTGCTGCAGTGCCGTCTCCATATCCTACAGTGGGCAGCAGGCATGACGGGGTGGGTAACAAGGTGGTTTCGGCTCTGCCCGGAGCTTCGTATTGACAGAGATTGGGGATTGGATTAAAAAGTCTCAAACTATTACGGCCTCAAGCGGAGGGTCAAAAGTGATATAGGTCCTTCCTTGGCAGTTTAGGCTGAATCCTTTTTTTTCAGATAGCTGTTCTGGCAAGCGCGCATGATGGGGCCTGGGACGGAAGCTCTCCGGCTCTGGCTGAACAATAAAGCAGTCAAGGAGCAGGTATGACCACCACAACCCAATCGCAGCGGATGAATGGCTCTGCCATGGTTGTCGGCGGTGGAATCGCCGGCATGCAATCCGCCCTGGATCTGGCCAATTCTGGCTATTATGTCTACCTCGTGGAGAAGACGAGCGGAGTGGGCGGAGTAATGGCGGAGCTGGACAAGACCTTCCCCACCAATGACTGCGCCATGTGAATCATCTCCCCCAAACTGGTCGAGTTCGGCCGGCACCCCAATATTGAGATCGTTACCTACGCCAATGTGGAGAGCCTGGAAGGCGAGCAAGGAGATTTCCAGGTTCGAGTACACCAGGACCCGAGATACATCGATATCTCCAAGTGCACCGCCTGCGGCGACTGCGAAGGAGTCTGCCCCGTGGAGCTGCCCAACGAGTTCGATCAGGGCATGTCCTCTCGCAGGGCCACCTTCAAGAAGTTCGCTCAGACGGTGCCCGGGGCCTACGCTATCCAGAAGGCGGACATGGCCCCCTGCCGCATGACCTGTCCCGCCGGGCTCAATGTTCAGGGTTATGTGCAGATGGTCAGGCAGGGTAACTACGAGCGGGCCCTGGAGATCATCATGGAGGACCTGCCCCTGCCCGGCGTGCTGGGGCGCATCTGTCCCCGTGGATGCGAGGACGCCTGCCGGCGTTGCGAAGTGGACGAGCCCGTTTCCATCCGCAATCTGAAGCGCCTTGCCGCGGACCAATTCGACGCGCGGCAGGTGCAGATACCTTGCGCGCCGGAGCGACCGGAGAAAGTGGCTATTATCGGCTCCGGCCCCGCGGGTCTATCTGCTGCCTACCATCTGGGCCGCTCCGGGATCCGGTCCACCATATTCGAGGCCTTGTCCGAGCCGGGAGGCATGCTCCGGGCGGGAATTCCCGCGCACCGGCTACCCCGGGAGGTCCTGGACCAGGAAATCGAGGTGGTGACCAACCTGGGCGCGGAGATCCGGACGGGCACCGCCCTGGGCCGAGACGTGAGCATCGACGGCCTCTTCCAGGAGGGCTACAGTGCGGTCTATCTGGCCCTGGGAGCCCACAAGGGCATGGAGCTGGGCGTACCCGGGGAGAAGGCCAGTGGCGTGCGGCAGGGAGTGGATTTCCTGCGCGAGGTGAATCTTTCCGGCACCGCCCAGGTGGGCCGCAAGGTGGCCATTGTCGGCGGCGGTAACGTGGCCGTGGACGTGGCGCGCAGCGCCTTGCGCATGGGCGCGGAGGAGGTGACTATCGCCTATCGCCGCACCAGGAATGAGATGCCCGCCCTGCGGGAGGAAATAGAGGCCGCGGAATGCGAGGGCATCCGCATCGCCTATCTCTGCGCTCCGCAACAGATTCTGGACCGGGACGGAGCGGTTTCCGGCATCCGTCTCATCGAGATGGAGCTGGGCGAGCCGGATTCCTCCGGCAGAAGACGCCCTGTTCCGGTTCCGGGAAGCGAGTTCGACCTGGAGGTGGACCAGGTATTTCCCGCCATAGGTCAGCGCCCGGACATCGGGCCCATTGAGGAGGAAGAGGGCCTGGAGTTCACCCGCTGGGCCACCACGGAGGTGGATTCCATCACCTACGAGACAGGCCGTCCCGGTGTCTTTGCCGGGGGCGATTTGCAGACCGGCCCCTGGGTGGCCATAGGCGCGGTTGCCGCCGGCCGGGAGGCAGCGGAGTCCATGGTGCGCTATCTGGACGGCCGCGATCTGAGCGCGGGGCGGGAGCCCCTGGAGCTTCCCTCGGAGCCGGACTACCGGCCCATTCCGGAAAAGGAGCCGAGGCGCAAGCGCGTGGACATGCCCGAGCTTTCCCTTGAGGAGCGGACCTGCACTTTCCAGGAGGTGGAGCTGGGCCTGGATGACCAGTCCGGCCGCAACGAGGCGGACCGCTGCCTCAACTGCGGCTACTGCTGCGAGTGCTTCGAGTGCGTGAACGCCTGCGGCCCTCAGGCGGTTACCCTGGAAACGCACGCCCAACAGCCGCAGGAGCGGACCTATAACGTGGGTTCGGTGATTCTCGCGCCCGGATTTACCGCATTCCAGCCCAAGGGCCTGGACATCTACGGCTATGGCCTGCTGCCCAACGTGGTCACCTCCATGGAATTCGAGCGCATTCTTTCCGCTTCTGGCCCCACAGGGGGTCACCTGGTTCGGCCATCCGATCACGGAGAGCCGCAGAAGATTGCCTGGCTGCAGTGCGTTGGCTCGCGAGACGTGAACCGCTGCAACAACTTCTACTGCTCCTCGGTGTGCTGCATGTACGCCATCAAGGAGGCGGTGATCGCCAAGGAGCACGCCGGAAGCGGCCTGGACTGTAGCGTCTTTTATATGGACATCCGTACCTACGGCAAGGACTTCGAGAAATACTACAACGAGGCCCAGAACAAGCACGGGGTGCGCTTCGTGCGCTCCCGCATCCATACCATCGATCCGCTCCCCGGCTCGGACGACCTCCAGGTGCGCTACTTCACCGAATCCGGGGAGCTCTTGACGGAAACCTTCGACATGGTCGTGCTTTCCGTGGGCATGGAGACACCGCAGGAGCTTAAGGACCTGGCCGGCAACCTTGGTGTGGACCTCACCGAGGGGGGCTTCTGTCAAACGAGCAGTTTTGCCCCTGTGGAGACTAGCCGGCCCGGGGTCTTTGTCAGCGGCACCTTTCAAGGGCCCAAGGACATCCCCCAGTCCGTGATAGACGCCAGCGCCGCAGCGGCCTCTACTGGGGAGGCCTTGAATCCGGCTCGCTTCAGTCAGGTGGAGGAGCCGGAGCAGGTTCCGGAGAAGGACGTCTCCGGGGAGAGGCCCCGGATAGGGGTTTTCGTCTGCGACTGCGGCTCCAACATTGCCGGAGTGGTGGATGTGTCCTCCGTGCGGGACTACGCCGCCCAGCTGCCCTATGTGGAATACGCTGCGGAGAATATGTTCTCCTGCTCCCAGGACACCCAGGACAGCATGGCGGAGGCGATCCGGGAGAAGGGGCTCAACCGGGTGGTGGTAGCGGCCTGCACTCCCAAGACGCACGAGCCGCTCTTTCAGGAAACCCTGATGAGCGCGGGCCTGAACAAGTACCTCTTCGAGATGGTGAACATCCGCAATCAGGATTCCTGGGTCCACCGGAACAATCCGGAGCTGGCCACGGAAAAGGCCAAGGACCTGGTGCGCATGGGCGTGTCCAGCGTGGCCCTGAAACAGCCCCTGCAGGAGATGGAGCTGGACATCAACCAGAGCGCCCTGGTCATCGGCGGAGGGATTTCCGGAATGACCAGCGCCCTGAGTCTGGCCAGGCAGGGCTACTTTACTCATTTGGTGGAGAGAAGCGAGGTCCTGGGCGGACAGGCCCGCAACCTGTACAAGACCTGGAAGGGAGAGGATATCCAGGACAATCTGACCCGCATGATCCGGGAAGTAGAGCAGGAGGAGAATATCTCCGTCCATCTCGCTTCCGGTCTGAAAGACGTGGAAGGCTTTGTGGGCAACTTCGCCACCACCCTGGCCGGACCGAGCGGTGAAGAGCGGATAGATCACGGCGTGACCATCATTGCCAGCGGTGCGGAGGAGCACAAGCCGCAGGAGTATCTTTACGGCGAGGACAGCCGGGTCATGACCTCCCAGGAGATGGACCGGATGATGATCGCGGAGGACCCTTACCTGGAGAGGCTGGGCTCCGCAGTGTTCATTCAGTGCGTGGGCTCCCGGGAGCCGGAGCGGCCCTATTGCTCCCGCCTGTGTTGCACCCACTCCCTGGAGAGTGCCCTGGAGATCAAGCGCCGCAATCCAGAGGCAAATGTTTATGTCCTCTACAGGGACATCCGGACTTACGGGGAGAAGGAAGCCCTATACGAAGAAGCCCGCAGCCAGGGGGTCATCTTCATCCGCTTCGACCTGGAGAACAAGCCGCAGGTGGTGAGGGAAGGAGATAAGCTCCTGGTGAGGGTCACGGATCATATCACGGGGTATCCCCTGGAGATCGAAACCGATGTGGTCAATCTGGCCTCCGCGATCGTGCCTCCTAAAGACGACAAACTGGCCCGTTTTTTCAAGCTGCCGGTGAACAACGAGGGCTTCTTTCAAGAGGCACATGCCAAGCTCGGTCCTAGCGAATTCGCCATGGACGGGATCTTTCTCGCGGGTCTGGCCCACTACCCCAAGCCCATAGACGAATCCGTGGCCCAGGGGAGGGCTGCGGCTTCGCGGGCCATCACCCTGCTGGCCAAGGAAAAGATCCTCTCCAGCGGTGAGGTGGCGCAGGTCTATTCCGGCCTGTGCGTTGGTTGCGGGGTCTGTGTCACGGTCTGTCCCTATTCCGCGCCACAGATCCTGGAGGAAGGCCCCAATGCGGGTAAGGCCTATATAAATCCCGCCCTGTGCAAGGGGTGCGGCCTGTGCATGGCCTCCTGCCGTTCTAGCGCCATAACTCTCCGCGGCTTCGAGGAGCGACAGGTCTACTCCATGCTCAAGGCATTGGCCTCTTAACGCCCTTAACAAACGCGAGTAAAGGCGAGGAAAACCGAGAGGGAAAGGAACGATTAATACCAGCCAAGGAGCGGTACGCAATGGCAGAATGGCACCCCACGATCGCCGCTTTCCTCTGCAACTGGTGCAGCTACGGTGCCGCAGATCTGGCGGGGGTGAGCCGCATGCAGTATCCCCCCGATCTACGAGTGATCCGCATCCCCTGCACCGGGAGCATGAATCCCAAGTTTATCCTACAGGCCTTCCGCCAGGGTGTGGACGGCGTTTGGGTCTCCGGGTGACACCCCGGCGACTGCCACTATATCAGTGGCAATCTGTTCGCCAGACGGCGGTTCGTCGTCTTCAAGAATCTGCTGGAATACATCGGAATTGAGCCCGGACGCCTGCACTTTTCCTGGATATCCTCCTCCGAGGCGGGAGAGTTCCAGGCCAAGGCCCAAGAGGTGGTGGAATCGGTTCAGGCCCTGGGACCGGCAACGCGGCTCATCAAGGACATCCGACCTCAAGAGGTTAGAGCGCAGTAAATCCGGACGGGAGGTCCCATGCAGGAGTTGACTCAACAGATCAGGAGCGCGGCCAAACGACTCCTTCAGGAGGAGCGTGTGGACTGTGTCCTCGGATACAGGGAGGGCACGGTGCCCATGCGGGAGAGGCCCTTCTTCGCCTACACTCCGGAGGAGGCGGATCAGTTGGTATGGACCAGGTTCTGCGTGAACAACCTGGCCAATTTTCTCATCGGCAGGCAGGACCGGGTCGCTGTGGTGGCCCAGGGTTGCGTTAGCCGGAACATCGTGGGCCTCATCCAGGAGAAGCAGCTTTCCCGGGAACAGGTTTACGTCCTCGGCCTGCATTCTCCGGGAATGGTGGACAGCGCAAAGGTGCAGGCCCAGTTTCCGAACCGGGTTATTCACAGCGTGGAGGAAGACGGGGAGGAGCTCCTGGTCAATGGCGCCGATTTCCAGGAGCGGGTCAAGGTGCGCGACGTCAAGCGGGATAATTGCTACACCTGCACCCATCGCAACGCTGTGATCTATGACGAGTTCCTTGGGGAACAGGGCGAGGAAACAGGCGGGGGCAATATAGACAACGTGGCCGCCCCCTGGGAGAATTTGTCCCTGGAGGAGCGATGGCAGCGCTTTGAGGAGACATTTAAGGACTGTATACGCTGCTACGCCTGCCGGGATGTTTGTCCCCTGTGCTATTGCAACCAGTGCTTCGTGGACGAGAACCAGCCGCAGTGGTGCGGCAAGACGGTGGAAGAGACCGACGTGCATACCTTCCACATCCTGCGGGCCTTTCATTGCGCCGGCAGGTGCACGGATTGCGGGGCTTGCGAGTCGGCCTGCCCGGTGGGTATTAAGATGCGCAGGCTTACCAGCAAGCTGGAGAAGGACATCCGGGAGCTCTACGGCTACTCCCCGGGGCTCGATCTGGAGAGCACCCCGCCATTGTCCGTGTATAGCCCGGAAGATCCGGAGCCCTTTTCCACCGGTTAGAGCCCTGCGGCCGCGCCCGCGGAGGGCAAGGCAACCTCCGCATCGCGGAGTCGGGCGCGGCGCGGTCCCGGTTGGTGTGGAACCCCTTCAGACAAGGACAGCCCTATGCAGGACAAAATATTGGATAAATCCGAGGTAGACGCCCTACTGGAGCGGCTGGGCTCAGAATACGATGTCTATGCCCCCTTGCGTGACCAGCAGGGATCCGTGGAATGGGCGGCGTTGGATTCGAGCTCGGACCTGGTCTGGGACTTTTCCAACACCGGTGTTTCGCCCAAGCGGTTCGTCTTTCCCCAGACGGAATGCATGATGCGCTTCAATAACCGCAGCGACGATCCAGAGGGCATGATCATGAAACAGGAACAGGGCCTTCAGCGCCAGCAGGCCCTGTTGAACATTCGCCCCTGCGACGCCAAGGCTTTGAAGGCTCTAGACAGCATATACTGTAGGGACCAGACGAGCAATGACGTATATTGGCGGGACAAGCGGGAAAAGACCCTGTATGTGGGCTTGGCCTGTAAATCCCCCTGCCCCACCTGTTTTTGTACTTCCGTGCGCTGCGGTCCTCATTACGAGGAAGGCCTGGATATCCTTCTGGTCGACTTGGGTGAGCGCCTGCTGGTAAGGACTCTGTCGGAGAAGGGGGCCGAATTGGCCTCGAATCTGTCAGACGCCCCGGATGAGGCGAAACAGCAGGCAGCGCAGCAGAAGGAGGAGGCGGAGGCCGCTGTCCGGAGTCAGGTGGGCTTGGAGAATATTCAGTCCCGCGGCATCATGGAGCTCTATGAGGCCCCTATGTGGGACCGTGAGCACGAAAGCTGCCTTAATTGCGGGGTTTGCACCTATGTCTGCCCCACCTGCCACTGCTTCGACATCCAGGACGAAACCCAGGGAGAGCACGGCAGGCGGGTCCGCAACTGGGACACCTGCATGAGCTGGCTTTTCACCTATCACACCTCGGGGCACAATCCCCGCGGGACAAAGAAAGACCGTTTCCGGCAGCGGTTCATGCACAAGTTCAAGTACATGCCCTACAAGTTCGACGTGATCGGCTGCGTCGGCTGCGGACGGTGCACGCAGAGCTGCCCGGTGAACATCGACGTAACGGAAGTGGTAGGGGAAATGAATGAACCGGACCTAAACTAAGCAATTATCTCTTAAGTGAGACTGGGGAAAGGATTCCTCTCAGGACCTACACCCTTAGCTTGGCAAGTTATCCTTTCCCCATGGGTTCTCAGATCCTTTAGAAACGCTCTCTTCGGGGGTTTGGGGCTAGCCCCAAGGAATACCTGAAAGCAACCGCTCGATTGAGGCAAGAATAAAGGCGAGTGACTATGCGCAATAACAATCCCTATCTCCCCTATCCCGTGCGGATCAAGCGGGTGGAGATCGCCACCGAGGACAGGAGCCTGCGCACTTTCGAGCTGGAGTTCCTCCATCAGGAGGATGCAGATGCCTTCCGCTACCTCCCGGGGCAGTTCGCGGAGCTTAGCGTGCCCGGATACGGAGAGGCACCCATCGGTATTGCCTCCAGCCCCACGGAAGGGGATACTCTGCTCTTCACCGTGAGCAAGGCCGGCCTTCTGACCAGCCATTTGCACAGCATGAGCGAGGGTGACGTGATGGGGGTGCGCGGACCGCTGGGCAAGAGCTATCCCCTGCAGGAGATGGAGGGCAAGAATGTGTTAATTCTCGCCGGCGGGTACGCGGTAACCACGCTGCGCTCCACCATGGTATGGCTTCTGCACCCGGACAACCGCCCCAAGTACGGGGACATCACCTTCGTCTACGGGGCCAGGACCCCGGGAATGATCCTCTACAAGGAGCTCCTGGAGGAGTGGGAGACGAACAGCGACGCTAACATCCATCTTACCATAGACAACGAGGCCCCGGGCTGGGACAAGCATGTGGGATTCGTCCCCCAGATAGCGGAAAAGATCGAGCCCAGCCCTCAGAACGCCATGGCCCTGGTCTGCGGACCCCCGGTCATGATCAAGTTCACTCAGCCCGTGCTGGATAAACAGGGCTGGCAGAGCGACCAGATCATCATGAGCCTGGAAAACCGCATGAAGTGCGGCATAGGCATCTGCGGCCGCTGCAATGTGGGCCCGCACTATGTGTGCAAGGACGGCCCCGTGTTCAGCAAGGCTGAGCTGGACGAGTTGCCCAAGGAGTATTAATCCCCGCCAGAGGCGGGTTGGAGGGATGGCGGTATCCGTTACAGAGCCTGCGGTCCAGCCTTTTGCCGGTCTGGGCAGGCCTATCCGTTGTCCCTGGCAGGAAAGCCCCGCCCGCGTCCACAGAGGCGCGGGCGTTTTTTATTGGGTGGTTTCCCCTCGGCCCTCCAGTGCCTGCCGCAGAAATTGCTGGTGGCGCTCGCTGTAGGGGGGATGGGCGAAAAAGGCCGAGCCGGAGACCAGGACGTCCGCCCCGCTGTCCACCAGGGAGGCGGCATTGTCCAGGTTTACCCCGCCATCCACTTGAATCAGGGTCTTGGTGCCTGCTTTTTGGATCCTCTCCCTCAGATCCCTGATCTTGCGCAGGCTGAAAGGGATGAAGCCCTGTCCCCCGAAACCGGGATTGACGCTCATGATGAGCACCATGTCCAGCTGGGGCAGGAGGTAATCCAGACAGACCAGGGAAGTATGGGGATTCAGTGCCAGGGCCGCCATGGCTCCGCCCTGGCTAATGCGGCTCAGCGCGGACTCCAGGTGGGTGCAGGCTTCGGCGTGGATGCAGAGGAGATCGGCCCCAGCCTCGAGGAACTGGTCCAGATAGCGCTCCGGCCGGTCCACCATGAGGTGCACGTCGAAGAAGAGGCTAGTCTTGGGGCGGCACTTTTTTATGATAGGCGCGCCCAGGGTTATGTTGGGCACGAAGGCCCCGTCCATCACGTCCCAGTGGACCCAGGACAGTCCGGCCCGCTCCAGATCCGCTAGCTCCTGTTCCAGTTTCCCGAAATCCGCGGACAGTAGGGAAGGGGAAAGGATCGGTCCCTTTTGCTGTGTGCTCATATCCGGCTCCTGGGGCTATGGCCCTGCGGTTGACATGACCTCTTTAGCCAAGGCATGCACAAGTTGCCTCCAAGCTCGCACGCTGCGAAGCGCATAGGCTTGCGAAAAGACGATTCGCAGGCCGTACACCGCATTTACGCTCCCTTTCCTAGGAGCGTAAATAAATATTTCTAGCTAGTTTTCATCCGGAAAGTCCTATTTCCGGATGGGCATTACCTATATCTCAAACGGGTGACAAGTCAAATGCCATCCTTTTTCTCTGGGAGGTCTCATGCAAGAGAGGAAGCAAATGGCGGACTCGCTTCGGATGCTGAGCTTGGACGCCGTACAAAAGGCCGAGTCCGGTCATCCCGGCGCTCCTATGGGGATGGCCGATATGGCGCAGGTTCTGTGGAACGATTTCCTGCGGCACAACCCGGCGGATCCCACCTGGCCGGATCGGGACCGCTTCGTTTTGTCCAACGGACACGCCTCCATGCTGCTCTATTCCCTGCTCCATCTGACCGGGTACGATCTGTCCCTGGAGGAGCTGAAGCGCTTCCGGCAGCTGGGTTCCAAGACGCCGGGACACCCGGAATATGGCCAGACCCCGGGGGTGGAGACCACCACCGGTCCCCTGGGCCAGGGCCTGGGCAACGCTGTGGGCATGGCCCTGGCGGAACAGATCCTGGAATCGCGTTTCAACACGTCCGAGCACCGCATTGTGGATCACTATACCTATGTCTTTGCCGGAGACGGCTGCCTCATGGAGGGAATTTCCCATGAGGCGGGGTCTTTGGCGGGAACTCTGGGTCTGGGCAGGCTCATAGTTCTTTACGACGACAACGGCATCTCCATAGACGGAAAGGTGAAGCAGTGGTTTAGCGAGGATGTGGCCGCCCGCTTCTCCGCCTACGGTTGGCAGGTCCTGCCCCATGTGGACGGGCACGATCCCCAGGCCATATACGAGGCGCTGCAGCGGGCCAGAGAGGACGGTGACCGGCCCAGCCTGATTTGCTGTCGTACGGAGATTGCGCACGGAGCTCCTCATATGGGCGGGAACCACAAGACGCACGGCGCCCCCCTGGGAGAGGAGGAAGTGGAAGCCACCCGCAGGAACCTGGGTTGGGAGCACCCCCCTTTCTACATTCCCCGCAGCCTTTACGACGCCTGGGACGCACGGGAAAAGGGGCGGAAGCTGCAAAAGGGATGGGAGGATCGTTTTGCCGCGTACAAGGAGGCCCATCCGGAACTTGCCGGGGAATTCGAGCGCCGGATGAAAGGGGATCTGCCTCAGGGCCTCCGGGAGGCGGCGCAGGAGTATCTTAATGATCTGGTCCGGCAGGAGCAGGATCTGGCCACCCGAAAGGCCTCCCAGGCAGTGTTGGAGAAGCTGGGTCCCCTGCTGCCGGAGCTTATAGGGGGATCCGCCGATTTGAGCGGCTCCAACAGCACCCAGTATTCCGGATCGGTGCCAGCGGGGGAGGGCAAGGAACAGGTCAACTATATCTACTACGGGGTCCGTGAGTTGGGCATGGCAGCCATGGCCAACGGCATCGCCCTGCACGGCGGCTGCATCCCCTATTGCGGTACC
>JAIPEP010000001.1 GCA_021737085.1 Desulfohalobiaceae bacterium
GCGGGCCGAAGTAACCGGCTTTTTCCAGCTCGTCCTGGCAGAGGATGATGGCTTCGTCGATGTAGTCCTTCTTCCGCTTCTCGCCGATGATGGCGTTTACCACCACGCCCACCTCGGGCTTCTCGATGGAGAGATCGCCGTAGGCTTGGAAGAAGGCGCTCTTCATGAGCCATTCGTGGCCGGTATGGGGCACGTTTCGGGTCTGGTGGGCCACGGTGCGGCTCCAGCCCTTCTGCTCCTTGATCACCTGGCGCATCTTCAGCGGAGGCAGGAAGTAGGAGGTGTAAGGCTCATTGATGGCCGGCTCCTGGAGCAGGGTAATCTTGCCGGCCACGAACTTGTCCTTGTAACTGTAGGTACGGTCGCAACCGGGGTGCTTTTTGTCCGTAGTCCCGAACACGGACTGGCACATGGCCTCGCGGTCGTATTCGAAGACTTCCTCGACCTCGAAGAGGGCCAAGGGATTGCCGTCGAAGGACAACACCAGGGACTTCCCGGCGTCCACCCCGTATTCGCTGATCTCCTGATCGCTCATGTCGAAGAGGATGGGGATGGGCCAGATGGTCCCGTCGGAGAGGGTCATGTTCTTGACCACGGAGTCCACGTCCTTCTTCCCCATGAAACCCTCAAGGGGAGTGAACCAGCCATAGGCAATACTGATAACTTCGTTGGCGAGCTGCTTCCGGATGGGATACTGGGGGAGCCCCTGAATCGCCTCCTTGGCCTCGCTTGGCTTCATGATCCTTTCTTGGATTTCCTTGCCGCCGTGTCCGATCTCGGCCATATCACGTCTCCTTTCTTTTAGCGTTACCTTGCTGGTTTCCGTTTGCCGCCTTCTCCGACTTCCGCCATATCTCGTCTCCTTTCTTTAACCTTCCCGGCTATGGGTACTCTCCGCGAGGCTTTCTTCGTGGGTTCGCCGTTTTGTCAAGGCTGATCTCACGGGGCAAGCGAACCGGCCCATATATAGGGATACCCGAGCACAAAATAATTTGTGCAGTAATTAACAAGGCCGTGATACCCTGTCAAGTGCCTTGCGGCATCAATATAATTAACCATTTGATATTAATGGAAATAGTTTACAAAACCCTTTTAACAAGGCAGTGCAGGCGGTCTTTCGCCAGAGGCAGTATTTTTTGCTGATCTACTTGCTGAAAAGCGAGCTTGTGAAAAAAAAACAAATTGTCAAGCCCCGACATGCCGGAATATTCTCCTTTAACTCTTACGCTCAAACAACATAGCGTCCAGCCCAATGCTTCGGCCAGGCACCATGGGCCAAATAGGGTGAGGGGCTGACCGTTCCCGCTCTGGCCTACCCCTGTCTTGCCGCGGCGAGAATGGCGTCTGCCAGGGCAAAGTGGGAGCCGATATCCTCCCGCAGGTCGAGACGGTTGCCTTGGGCATCCTCCCTGGGCACCACCCGCACCTTGTCGGAGCGATATGCGGCGAGGACCCGATTCGCGAGCTTGTCCGCCACTGGGCCGCGCTCCTGATCCGGTCCCACGGTGGCGTTCGCGTTGAGGTAGGCCACTCTGGTCCCGTCGGAATAGAGCCCCCGTTCCTCGGAATAGCCCATGCCCGAAGGCACCAGTTGCAGATTCTTGTTTTTGAGGTATTTGAGGTCGATCTCCACGGGCTCGTATTTGGTCACGCTCCAAGGATAGCCTTTCTGTCCGTCCGGTCCTCCCGGCCCGGTGACCAGGGCAGTGCACAGAGCGATCTGGTCCTCGCGGATTTCCGGCTCCACCCGGTCCAAACGGGACTGGAACATGGCCCGGACCAGGGCGCCGAAGTTGCGGATCCGACGCACCACGGCCTGAAACTCCGGCTCCCCGGGGCGAATGTTAAATTCGCAGACGCGCAGATCCAGGGGTCTGGCCCCTTGTTCCACATCGTGGGAGAAGGAGACGATGCAGCCGGGATAGAGCACGCAGGGCCGCAAGATCCCCCGGTCCCGCAGGGCCTCGATCATGGGCCTGGCGATACGTTGGGAAACCATGTCCAGGAGCTCATTGGACTCGAAGGGATGGGGGGAGATGCTGCCCATACCGCCGGTTATGGGATTTCCCTTGCCCGCCGGGCCCGGGTAGCGCTCCGGATAGTCCAGGGAGGTGGGCAGAACCCGGAAATTCCCCTCTCCGTCCACCAGGATGGTGAAGCTGATCTCCACCCCGGACATGCGGGATTCGATCAACAGGGGCCAGGGCCGGTTGTGAAACATCTTGCGGTAGTCCTTTTTGTAATCCGCAAGGAGGGTATCGTAGACCTCCTTGATCTCCCAGGCGTCGAGAATGATCCGGGCCCCTTTGCCGGAGGCGCTATAGGGATATTTGAGGACCACGCCGCCGAAGCGGTGCAGAAAGTCCAGGCAGACGGCAAAAAACTGGGGAAAGGAACGGGCGTCCACGACCTCCCAGTCGTCCGCCACGGGAATCCCGGCTTGCCAGCAGAGTTTTTTGCACTCTGCCTTGTCTCCCTCGATGAAGGCGGCTTCGCTCTCCAGGCCGGCGATGCGGTCCCCGTAGCCGCTGTCCCGGAGGAGGTCCACTATGCCGCCGTACTGCAGCGCTTCGGGCAAGGGGAGCACATAGTCCAAGCTCCCCTGATTCAAGGCCTGTATTATGGCTTCCGCATAGGCCTGGGTGCTGTTCTCTGCGGTGGAGAGGAAATCCACAGGCCAGTCGAACCACTCCGGCCCGGCGAGCACGGGCATGGCGCTGGTGCCCCTGAGAACAACCCCACGGTAGGAGGCGCTGTCCGTCTCGCTGGCAGCGGTGGACATCACCTGGGCGCTCAACAGAGTCCTGGCGTCTGTTCCGGCGAAGCCTATCCTGTATTGCTGGCTCATAGCGGATCCAACTCCTTGCTGCTTTCCTCATTGCCTGGCCTGCCGGCCGCTTTCCAGGGCCTGTTTGGTCGCGAATCACGGACAAGATCCAGTGCCAGGGAGCATGATACGCTGCCAGTACAGTATGCTGCCCGGCAGGTGCGGGAGACTAAAGGCTTAGTCTCCCGCTGTATTTCTTCACGTAGCCCACCGGATTATATGACTGCTTGGCCTGCCGAAGGCCTGGGTCTCCCAGATCCTGTTCCCGGTTCACGTAGGTGTATCCTTGTGCCTCCTGTTGCAGGAAAATCTGGTTGATGGCTTGGTAGACACCTTTATATGTGGGGCAGGCCTTTTCGAAATGGATAACCAGGGTGTCCGAATCCAGCGGCTCGGCCACGGTGTAGGCGATCATGTTCCCCTCCACCCGCAGACCGCCGCCGAAAACGTCCTCCAGGCCCTGCCATTCGCGGAGGGTGGCCAGAATGGCCTCATTCTCCTTCTCCAGGGTGGCCGAGTCCTCGCATTCTCGCCACAGGCACCACTCCGTCTGCAGGATCAGGACCTGTTCGATATGGGAGGGATCAAGGCGGACGTATTCCGCCTGGTAGTGCTTGTGGAACTGGCGGAGAAGATTCCTTTTCTTGTGGAACTTGTTCCCTTTGAGCTCCACCAGCTCGGAAACGGAATAAATATAGTCCCAGTGATCGGGATTGGGCTCCAGGCTCAAGCCGGGTATATCCTCCCAGATTCTGGCCAGGGGCTCAGGAATTCGAGTGAAGGAAGGCTCCTGCCGGAAAAACTCGGGAAGCCGCCGGGACCATTCCACTTGGTGCCAAGGGCCAACCGGAGCCCAGTAGCAGACATGGGGCAGGGTCTGCCGGATCCAGATCAGACCCCCGCGCCAAGCCCATTCCAGGCCGTAGACATCCCGCCAGGCCCACAGGTTCCCAAAGCTGTAGTCCGAGGTGATCTGTGGGCACTGGGAAAGGAGTGCTTTGTATTCAGACTGTTCCTGCAGGGAAACGGGATGGAAAGCGGGCTCCATATCAGGCTCCGGCGGCTTGCGGCTGAACTTTGCGGGATTGCATGGAAAATCTGTACCAGTCCTTATACGAAAACAACAGAAACATCAAAGTGGCCTGCACCATCTGGGAGATGAGCATGGCCGCCCAAATCCCGGTGGCAGAAACGAAAACCAAGTGTCCCAAGGCAAAGGCCAGGGGCAACCGAACCAGCCAAACGGTGCCTCCGATGGCCAACATATTGAACCGGGTCGCACCCGCGCCGATGAACACCCCGCCCAGGATCATGGTGGTCCCGGTGAAGGGAATGGCCATTATGTTGAAATGTAGATAGTTGGCGATTTCCGCCTGGACCAGAGCCTTTTGGCTGAGCAGCCTGGCCAGCTCGGGGACGAATTGCCACAACACGACACCCAGCAGAGTGATGAAAAGGCAGCCGAAGGCCCAGGTGCGCAGGCCGATGCTCCGGGCGCCGGCAAAGTCCTTGCTCCCCAGATAGTGCCCCACCAGGATGGAGGCGGTCATATTGAAGGCTACCGCGGGCAGAAAGAGGAGGGACTCCATGCGTAGCCCGGCGGCGAGGGCGGCCAGGGCCACAACCTCCTCCCTGGGCAGGCTCGCGGTAATGGCAAAGAGAACCAGGTACCCGCTGTGCCACAGGACCTGCATCATTCCCGCAGGCCAGGCCACGCGCCACAGATAGGGCAGCCCTTTCTTGATCCAGCGCAGGGGAGGGAAGTGCGCGAGCCGCAGCCATCCCCTTCTGGCAAGGACCACCGTATTGAACAGGCAGCCGCCGGTAACGGAGATCAGGGTGGCCCAGGCCAGGCCCATGTACCCCATCTGGGGAAGGCCGTAGATCCCGAAGCAGAGCCCGAAGTCAGCCCAGGTGTTGAGCCCGGTGACGATCACCATGCTGAGCAAAGGGATGTGCACCTGCTTCTGGGCGCGGAAGACGGCATTGCTCACGAGGAACAAATAATATACCGGAGTCAGGATCAGATAGATCAGGAGGTACTGCCCGGTGATGTCCTGGATCCGGGGAGGGACCTGGAGCAGGAGAAGCAGGTGCTGCTTGAAGAGGAATCCCACCAGGAGGAGAAACATCCCCGCTCCGAGCACAAGAAGCAGGCACAACCCGATGTATCGCTTGGCCCGCAATATCCTTCCGGCGCCCAAGGATTGACTGACGGTGGAGACCGCACCGTTGGACAGGGCCATGGCCACGATGAGGAAGAAGAGCAGGGTCTGGGTGATCAGTCCCAGGGCTGCCTGGACGTCCTCGCTGATCCGCCCCGCCACGTAAACGTCGAAGAAGCCTATCCAGAAGTGGAAAAACATCATCAAGAGCTGGGGCCAGGCAAGGTCCCAGATCTTCTTGCCCGGGGATTCCTCGCTTCCGGATGGCTTCGGTGCGGAGTCTGGGGTCTGCTGCAGGGTCATAGTAGGCACGGGGCCAAAGTGGATCGTAGCCGGTTTTGCGGGACGGGCTGTTACCCGCCGAGGGCTTTATGCGCCTAGATGCCCGCTCGGCTGGCGTGTAGCAGCCACATATCCGCCAGTACGAGCAGGGTCATGGCCTTGAGCACGGGAACAATGCGGGGAATGGCGCTCACGTCGTGCCGACCCCGGAGCTGCAGAGTGACTTCCTGGTTCTTGTTGTTTACTGTGCGCTGAGGGGCTGAGATGGAGGGGATGGGCTTGACCGCGGCCCTCAGGACAACGGGTTGCCCACTGGAGATGCCGCCCAGGATGCCCCCGGCGTTGTTTCGGGAGAAGCCGCTCTTCAGAATGGGGTCGTTGTTCCTAGTCCCCATCATCTCTGCCGCCTCCATGCCCGCCCCGACCTCGACAGCCTTGACCGCGCCCACGCTCATCAGGGCGTGGCTCAAGCGAGCGTCCAGCTTGTCGAACACAGGCTCGCCCAGCCCTGCAGGCACCCCTCTGGCAAGGATTTCCACGATCCCTCCTATGCTGTCTCCTGCCTTCCGGGTAGCCTTCAATTTGTTCTCCCAGAGTTGGACAACCGAAGGGTCCGGGGCGAAATAGGGCAGCTCTATGGCCTGATCCGGAGAGATGACCTCTGCCTCGATACCGCCCAGCTTTCGCGTATAGGCAAGTACCCAAATCCCTTTGCCCCGCAGAAACTGCTGGGCCACGGCCCCGCCCACAACCCGGGAGGCTGTTTCTCGTGCGGAGGATCGTCCCCCTCCCCGGTGATCCCGGATCCCGTACTTTGCGGCATAAGTGTAGTCCGCGTGTCCCGGCCGGTAAGCCTTTTTCAGGACGTCGTAGTCTCCCGGCTGCTGATCCTGGTTGGGAATGGCGAAACCAATGGGAGTCCCTGTAGTATGCCCCTCATAGACGCCGGACAGGATCTGCACCAGGTCCGCTTCCGAGCGGGGGGTGCTCGCCGGGCTAGAGCCGGGCCTGCGACGATCCAGCTCTATCTGGAGGTCCTCTTCGGAGAGGGGAACGCCAGCGGGGCATCCGTCCACAACTCCACCGATCCCCGGCCCATGGGATTCGCCGTAGCTGGTAAGCTGAAAAATACGCCCCAGAGTATTGTTGGTGATCATAAAGACCCTCTCCGGTCCCGTCTGTTTATTTCTCGCACCAGTCCCGGAACATGGCCTGCCGGGTGGCCCGTTCCAGGGACGGGGCTGCGTACATGCCCTTGGCGCGGCGCTGCCTCCAGACCTCGTATAGAGTGATCGCCGCTGCCACGGAAACATTGAGGCTCTCCACCATCCCCTGCATAGGGATGTACATTTCCTTGTCCACCCACTGCCGCAGCTCGCTACTGATTCCGCTGTGCTCGTTGCTGAAAACAACTGCCGTGGGAAGGGTCATATCCCATTCCGGCAGGGGCAGGGCCTCCTCCCCCAATCCGGTGGCCAGGATTTGATAGCCCTGTTCCCGCAAGGGGCGGAGCATGGCTCCCGCCTCGCTATGCTGCTGTGTCTCCACCCACTTGATCGCCGAGGCGGAGCTCTTGCGCCCCAGCAAGGGAAAGTTTTCCGTGGTATAGTAGAGCAGGACCCGCTTCACGCCGAAGGCGTCGCAGCTCCGCATGACAGCGGAGACATTGTGCGGATCGTGTATATTGTCCATGATCAAGGTCAGATCCTTCTGCCGCCTGTTGATCACAGACCATATCCTTTGCTTGCGGCGCTCGCTCACTTCCCGCATAGAAATCTATCTGCTTTCACCGGTTTCTGACTGGAAAAAGCTGGGGACCAACAATCCATCTAGTATCCCTTCGCAAAGCGGTCCTTCCGGACGGGAACTAGCCCGCAAGGAGTGATCCGGCAACTATGCCAGCAACTCAATCCTGTCTCTGGTCTCCGGTTTGGCTCTGTTGCTGCTGCATATACTCCTTGTGCACCTCTCTTAGCTTTTCCACGAACTCTTCCTTGGTCATGATCCCTTTCTCTACCAGAATCCGGAGGAAGGCTTCGCCCTGGATCATGTTGGAATAGGCCACTTCCTCCCAGGACATCTTTCGTTCCTGTGCTCCCTGATTGTCCGTCATAAAACACTCCCATACGACTTTTGGGGTTTGCCGAAACAGAGGGACGCTACCTCTTCGGCGATATCTTTGACAATCCCCTGTCTACCCCCGCGCTGCCCACTTTGTCTCTTTCCGGATACTGTCTTGACCAGAACGCCCGGCGCGGGCATACTTTTACCACGTGCACCTTGAGCCCGTCCCCAAGATCCCGGATATAGGACCATTATGGACAACGTAAAGGAGAATCCAGATTACCGCAACAGAGGCGGGATTTTCGCCGACCGCTTCGACGCTGGGGAACACCTGGCCCGGATGCTGGGACCCGACTTCGCCGAAGACCCGCAAGGCATCGTCCTGGCCGTTCCCTCAGGCGGGGTGCCTGTGAGCCAGGTCATTAGCCACCGCCTCCACCTTGCCTTTGATCTGATCCTGGTGCGGAAGGTGCAGATCCCCTGGAACACCGAGGCGGGATTCGGCGCGGTAGCCTATCGGGGACAGACCTTGCTCAACCAAAGCCTCGTGGATTCCTTAGGCCTGAGCGAGGAGCAAATCCGGGAACAGATCGAGATCACCCGCCAAGAGCTGGAAGAGCGCAACAACGACTTCCGAGGCGGCGAACCCTTCCCCGATCTGGCCGGAAAGACGGCAATCCTCACCGACGACGGTCTAGCCTCGGGATATACCATGCTCGCCGCGATAGAAACCATCCGGGAGCACGGCATAGGGAAAGTGATCCTGGCCATGCCCACTGCGCCGCTTCACTCCCTGGAGTACGTTGCTCCCTACGCGGACATGGTTTACGCAGTCCAGATCAAGGAAAAGGGAGCCTTCGCCGTGGCCGAGGCCTACCGGAACTGGCGCGACCTTTCCCGGCAGGAGGTGGTAAAAATGCTGCGGCATCCCTTCGGTACATGACCTGGCACCCCGGATCCCCGAAATTAAAGCAAGGACAGCAGTCAGACATGCTCTTATTCTTTGCCGACCCCCTTGGAGAATTCGAGGAGCTCTTCGCCTTCCTAGAGGCCAACGGCCTGATCAACATCGAAGGTATTTTCCTGTTGGGCGACATCTGCGCCCCCCTGCCTCTGGAGGATCTTCTGGGCGCAGAGATTGCGGAAAAGGTTTGGTTCATTCCCGGAGACCGTGATTCCGAGCGCCAGGGATGGATGCAGAACCTCCTTTCCATGTGGGACCGCAATCTCCATGCCAGGATCACCGAGGCCGGCGGCTACCGGGTTGCCGGACTCGGGGGAGTGTTCCGCGAGGAAGTCTGGCATCCCAAAAAGGGCACCAAGTGGGACACCCGGAATCAAATGGCCCAACATACGCCGCCCCGTTCCAAGTTCCGCAACTGGCTACCTTTGCGGCATTGGACCTCTATCTTCCTGGAGGACTACGAAGGCCTGCTTAACCCGGCTCGGGCAGACATCCTCATCGCCCACGAAGCACCGAGCTGCCATACGCAGGGATTCTCCGAAGTAGACGAACTGGCTGCCGTGCTCAATGCCCATTGGATCCTCCATGGGCATCAGGACACCAGTTATGTGGACCAAGTCTTCCTGGACAACGACTCCGCTATCCAGACTGTGGGTCTGGCTAGGCGGAACATCCATATAATCGTCTGAGACGGCTGCCGCCGTAAGATCCGGCCAGCGGACCAAAAAATCCCAGCAGGAGAAAGGCCATGACCGAAACCCATCCTCTAGCTCCCGGACTGATCGGCCAGGCCGAAGCCAGGGTTACAGAAAACGACCTGGCTCCCCATGTGGGAAGCGGCGATGTCTCTGTCTACGCTACCCCGCGTCTGGCTGCACTCATGGAGAAGGCAGCTATCGATTCCATTCAGGGACTTTTGAACAAGGACCAAACCACAGTGGGTGCGCGGCTGGACCTCTCCCACCTGGCCCCCACGCCAGCCGGAGCTCGGGTGCGGGCCGAAGCCCGGCTGGAAGGGGTGGATTCCAAGAAGCTCCGCTTTTCGATCACCGCATTCGATGAGGGGGAAAAGATCGGCGAGGCCCACCACGAAAGGATTATCGTCTCCCGGGAGAAATTCCTTGCCCGGGCGGAAGAGAAAAAGGGCACCTGAGGCGCCTCCGGAACTTCCGGCAGGACAACATCCTCTGGACCGGGGGAGCCCACAGGCCACAAGGACCCGTATATGAGCATCCTGATCCGCAACGTATTCCTAGAGGGACAAAACGTAGACGTCCTCATCCGGGGCAACCGTTTCGCCCGCATTGCTCCGGATCTGCAGGAGCAGCAGGCAGAGCAAATCCTGGACGGGACGAACATGGCCATCCTCCCCTCCTTTTTCAACTGCCACACTCACGCCGCCATGACCCTGCTCCGCGGCTATGCGGAGGACATGGAACTGCACACTTGGCTGGAGAACCATATCTGGCCCCTGGAGGGCCAGCTCGGAGAAGAGGATGTATACACCGGTTCCAAACTTGCCTGTCTGGAAATGATCAAATCCGGGACCACCTTCTTCAATGACATGTACTGGCATTACCCCGGCACGGCACGGGCCGTAAAAGAAATGGGCCTGCGGGCAGCCCTATCCTCGGTCTTCATCGACTTCAATGATCCGGCAACGGCGGACATGCGCTGGGAGGAATGCCAGGAGCTCTTCCAATCCTACCGGAATTACTCGGAGCGGATCATCTTCGCCCTGGGTCCGCACGCTGTGTACTCCGTAAGTCGTTCCTCCCTGGAGCGGGCCCGGGATTTCGCTCAGAAGCACAGGCTCATGATACATATCCATTTAAGCGAAACACAGGCGGAGGTGGATCAGGCACGCAAGTCACTGGGCAAGACCCCGACCCAGTACCTGAACGATCTGGGCCTGTTGGGGCCCAACCTGTGCGCCTGCCACGGAATCTGGCTCTCGAGGGAGGACATGGACCTGATAGCCAGGTCAGGTACTCCGCTCATCCACAACCCCACCTCGAATATGAAGCTCTGCTCCGGCCAGTTCCCCTATCCCGAGCTGTCTGGCCGCGGCATTGAGGTAGGGCTGGGAACGGACGGCTGCTCCTCCAACAACAATCTGGACATGCTCGAGGAGATGAAATTCGCCTCCCTGTCCTGCAAAGCCCGTTACAACGATCCCACCATCTTCAGCGCCGGAGAAGCCTTTGAGGCAGCAACCCGAGCCGGGGCCCGCATTTTCGGCTTGGAGGCCGGTCACATCCGGGAGGGCATGCTGGCGGACTGCATTCTGGTGGATCTCACCCATCCCCAGCTGGTCCCGGACTACAATCTGATCGCCAATATGGTCTATTCCGCCCCTGGTGACTGCGTGAACACCACCATCTGCGACGGCCGCATCCTGATGCTGGACAGGCATATTCCCGGTGAGGAGGAGATCATCTCCCAGGCCAGGGAGACCGCGCAAAAGCTGATCAATAGTCGCGCTAATTAGCCGCCCCCGATCCCCCCCTCCCTGACTCCCAACGAAAAAAAATGGCTCCGGGAGCTTCCTTCCGGAGCCTTTCGCCGCAGTGCCGCAGCGCAGCCCGCTACTGCGAGACGCTGTCCGAGCATCCCGAGGTGCGTTGCACGTAGTTGGAAATCGCCTGCCGGCACTTCTTGGCCACCTTCTCGTAGTGGTGCCCGTAGATGGCCAACTCGATAGCAGTTGGCAAAGCCCGGATCTTAGTAAAGGCAGTCTTTAGGATCAGTTTCCAGTAGAGGAAACAAGAGCGGGAGAATATCCCGATGCGAAAAACGCTCTTGATCAGGGCCTTGACCTCGTCCCGGCTGATCCTGTTCCTGGCAGTGGGCTGAAAGTTCTTCACGAAGGTATAGATCCGATCGTAGTACTGCTTAGGGGAATAGATCGTGGATATGACGCGCCTGTATCCCAAGAGCAGCCGTTCAATGCCCATCTTGGGCATGAAGTTGATGCTTCCGTCCGTATTGTCCCCGCTTGTCTCGTTCAGCAGCCTGCCTTCCGCTTTGAGCCGGTTCCAGAGACGGGTGCGCGGAATCGCCCCCAGAATGCCCACCATGGCCGTAACAACCCCGATCCTCTGAATAAAACGGATCTGGGCATCGAAAATACTCTCCGTATCCTGGTCGAACCCCAGAATGAAACCGGCCATGACTTGCATGCCGTGCTGATGAATGATCCGAACGGATTCCTCCATATCCCTGTTGGCGTTGATCGTCTTGCCGCACTCCTTGAGGCTCTCCAAATTGGGCGTCTCCAGGCCCAGAAAGACCTTGTTGAAGTTGGCCTGGGACATCTTCCGCATCAGCTCTTCATCGTCCGCCATGTTCAGGCTGGCCTCGGTGAGCAGGGTGAAGGGATAGTCCCGTTCCCGCTGCCACTCCGCTAGCTCGGGGAGCATCTTTTTGGCCTTTTGCTTGTTCCCGATAAAATTGTCGTCCACAATGAAGACGCTGCCTCGCCATCCCTCGTCGTACAAGGCCTGGAATTCCTGCACCATCTGCTGCGAGGTCTTGGTCCGGGGTTTTTGTCCGTTCATGATAATGATGTCGCAGAACTCGCAGTCGTGAGGGCAGCCGCGGGAATACTGCACCGGCATGGTGGCGTAGTCCTGCACATTGATCAGGGACCACATGGGGATGGGAGTATTGGTGATCTCCGGACGCTCCTCGGAGTCGTACACGCGCTTCGTCTCGCCCGCCTCGAGGTCCCGCAGAAACGGTAGCAGGGTCGCCTCGGCCTCGTTGAGGACAAAGTGGTCCACCTCGGGGAACTGATCCATCTGGGCGGTAAAGGCCGGCCCTCCGGCGACCACAGTCTTGCCCCGCTCCTTGCACTGACGGATCAGCTCCCGGGCGCTCTCCTTCTGCACCAGCATGGCGCTGATGAAGACCATGTCCGCCCACTGCAGATCCTTTTCCTTGAGCTTTTTCTCCACGTTGAGATCCACCAGGCGCTTGTTCCATTCACTGGGCAGCATGGAGGCGATGGTCAACAGTCCCAAGGGAGGGAAGGCCGCCTTTTTGGAAATGAACTTCAAGGCGTGCTTGAAGCTCCAGAATGTGTCCGGATAGGCCGGATAGAGCATAAGGATATTCATATGTAGTCCTCCCCTCGATTTAACTGTTTGTCCGCTCCGGCCAAAATGCAACCTCCCGGATCCGCATACCCAGCGAAAACGAGCCGTGTGGCCCCGCGAATCTCTCTCATTTTTGTGTATCTTTTCACTGTAACCAATTTTCCAGGAAAAGGACGAGTTACTGCCCGAATCCACGCATCTCCCTTAGAGCGAAGGAAAAACGCGATCCGCCCCGCGAAATGGATGTCTGCTACCCGTCGTAGTAGGCCCGCAGGATCTGGCTCCGCGAGGGGTGCTTCAGCTTGCGCAGGGCCTTGGCCTCGATCTGCCGGATGCGCTCCCGGGTCACGTTGAACAGCTTGCCCACCTCCTCCAGGGTGTGGTCCGACTTTTCCCCGATTCCGAAGCGCTTGCGCAGCACCTGCTCCTCGCGCGGGGTCAGCTCGGAGAGGATGTTCTGGATCTGGTCCCCGAGCTTGGTGTGCACCACCTCGTCCGCAGGAGCGGGAGCCCTCTTGTCCTCGATGAAGTCACCCAGGTTGGAGTCCTCCTCGTCGCCGATGGGCGTCTCCAGGGAAATGGGCTCCTTGGCGATGCGCAGGACCTTTTTCACCTTCTCCAGCGGATAGTCCATGCGCTCCGCGATCTCCTCGGGCAAGGGGTCTCGGCCCAGCTCCTGGACCAGGTAGCGTGAGGTGCGCACCAACTTGTTGATGGTCTCGATCATGTGCACCGGGATGCGGATGGTCCGGGCCTGATCCGCGATGGCCCGGGTTATGGCCTGACGGATCCACCACGTGGCGTAGGTGGAAAACTTGTATCCCCGTTGATACTCGAACTTGTCCACTGCCTTCATCAACCCGATGTTGCCCTCCTGGATCAGATCCAGGAACTGCAGCCCCCGGTTGGTGTACTTCTTGGCGATGCTCACCACTAGGCGCAAATTGGCCCGAATGAGCTCCTGCTTGGCCCGAAGGGCATAGCGGTTACCGTGGCGCATGCGCCACAGGATCTCCTCCAGGTCGTTCACATCGTGGCAACACTTCTCCTCCAGGCGCTGCAGGATTTCCTGCTTACCGGTGAGCATTTCCTTGAAGGAAAAGACCTCTTCCACGGTCATATCCAGCTCGTCCGCCATCTGAACCGGATTGATCTCTCGCCGGTCCAGCTGGGCGAAGAGCTCCTCGATTTCCGCGTGGTTCTTGCCCACGGACAGGATATAAGCGGAATAGTCCCGCTTGCAGTTGTTCATCTGACGCACGTAGTCGCTGATGTTCTCGATGACCTCGTCGATGAGCTTCTTCTCCGGCTTGATCGCCCGCAGCCTCTCTACGATCTCCTCCTTGAAGTCCAGAATCTTGTCCTGGATGCCGCGCACGCGTCTCTGCAAGGTAGCGATTTTGTTGAACTTGTTGTAGAGATTCTTTTTCTTGCGGTAAATCTCCTTGATCTCGTCAGCCAGATTGATCACCCGCTCCCGCTGGTTCATTTCCTCTTCCGAGGGATCGTCCTCCTCGATGGTCTTGACCACGTCCTTAAGCTTAATATTGTCCTGCTTCAGCTCCTCGCCCACATTGATCAGGTACTCGATGGCCACCGGGACCTCGACCATGGCGTAGAGGACTTCCAGCTCTCCGGCCTCGATTTTCTTGGCGATCTGGACTTCTCCCTCTCGGTCCAACAGGGGCACTAGCCCCATCTCGTGCAGATACATCCGCACCGGGTCCGAGCTCCGGGACAGCTCCTGATCCTCGCTCTCCTCCGAGTCTCCGCCGGATTCCTCTTCGCTTACAGCACTGGAGAGGTCCTTGGGTACCACGTCGATCTGCTGATTGCTCTGGCTGTCGACAATGGCGATCTCCAGCTGCTGAAAAATGGTGATGATCTCTTCGATCTGGTCGGGTTCATTAACGTCGGCGGGCAGAGCCTGGTTGAGTTCGTCGAAGGTCAAGTAGCCCTTTTGCTTTCCTTTAGCAATAAGAGACTTGATTTGTTGGATATCCTTCACGTTACTCATTCACCCCCCTTTGTCCACTGACTGATTTGCTGCAAAATCCTGTACACCTCCTGCATATCCCCTTGGCTATGAGCTCGGCTCAGGGCCTCTTGCAGTTCGCTGTAGCGTTTCTTCTGTCTGAGCTCCCGCACTCTGGCCTGTAAATCCTGCCACATGGTTTCCGGATCCTCTTGGGAGCCCGCAGAGAAGCGACACTGGATAAAAAACTGTTTCTCGCCCTCGTCCAGATGGGGCTGGACCGCATCCACTCCGTATTGCAGGAGCTTGGACCATAACTGACTACCCCGCTGGGTCCTCAGGGCTTCACCCAGGCCGATAAGCCTTAGGCCCTCTATATATTCCGGGTGGCACAGCGCAAAGCGCAAAAACTCTCTGTCCAGCCTAGCGGGGGAGGGCGCCTCCGGGCTCTGCGCCATCCGAGTACGAGGGACCTGGGAAGGCCTTGCCGAGACCGCATTGCGCAGCTCCGCCTCCGAAATATTCAGTCCCTCTGCCACTCTGGGCAAAAAGTAAGCCTGCCAGGAGCGCTGCTGAAGATTGCCCAAAAAGGATATAGCCCAGTTCATGATTTCCCGCGGGGCATAGGAATATCTAATCATGTTCAGACAAAAGGCAAGCCCTTCGCGGGCCTGTTCCTGCAATTCCCGGAACCTTCCGCCCCCCTGGCTGCGGAGCAGGGAGTCCACATCCTCGTCCTGAGGCAGGCTCACCACATACACGGACAGGCCGTGCTGCAGGATCATCTCCGAGCTGCGCAGCGCCGCCTGCGTCCCTGCGCGATCCCCGTCGAAGACCAGGGTTACCTCCTTGCAGAGCCCGGCCAAACGCCTAATATGAGCAGAGCCCAGAGCCGTGCCCAACACCCCGCAGGCGTTGGAAAAGCCGTACTGCACCAGGGTTAGCACATCGGAATAGCCCTCGGTAAGCAAGACTTGCTTACTTTGGGTAATGCTTTTGCGCGCCTGATACAGCCCGTAGAGGTGCTCCCCCTTCTTGAAGATGGGGCTCTCGCTGCTGTTGAGGTACTTGGGCTCGTCCTCGCCGATAGCCCGTCCCCCAAAGGCGATCACCTTCCCGCTCAGATCGTGGATAGGGAAGAGGATCCTGTTGCGGAAGCGATCGAAGATCCTCCCCCGCTTGCTTTGGGAGAGCAGCCCCGCGGTCACCCCCTGTTCCGGGGAATAACCGCTCTGCTGCAGCCTTTTCTTGAGCCCGTCCCAGGAATCAGGACTGTATCCCAGCTCGAACTGCCGGATGACCTCCCCGGACAGGCCCCGAGTCTTTTGCAAGTACTCCCGGGCTACGGCACCGCGCTGACTGGCCAGCTCGTTGCGGTAATAGGCCAGGGCCACGGCGTGCATGTCATAGCACAGGCGACGCTCGGCCCTTTCCGCTGAGGCGTCTTCCTTCCCCTGCCTTCTCTGCAGCTGGACCCCGGCCTCCTCGGCCAGATCCTGCAGGGCCTCCCCGAATTCCAGGCCGTTGATCCGGCTGTAGAAATCGATCACATCCCCCGAGGCCTGACAGCCGAAGCAATAGTACGCCCCCAGGGAGGGGCTCACGGAAAAGGAGGGTTTGGTTTCCTGGTGGAAGGGACATACCCCTGTCCACCGCTCGCCCACTGCCCGCAGGCTGACATAGCGCTGCACTATCTGGACTATGTCCAGTCGGGACTTGATCGCTTCTATGTCGCTTCGGTCACCGGACATGTCCTTCCCCTGCCGCGCCACTGCGCAACTAGATAAGTCTATCTCTTCAAGCCGGCCGGAACAAGGGCCAGAGTTCAACCGAACTCCACCACGGTTACACCGTCTCCGCCCCGATCCTCGGAAGCGACATCAAAAGAGCGGACTCCGGGGAATCTGCGCAACTGTTCGTGCACCATCCTGCGCAAGACCCCTGCACCTCGGCCATGAATAACCTCCGCCTCCTCTCTGCCCTGATAGACCGCTTGGTCCAGAAAACGATCCAGCTCCAGTCGGGCGTCCTCCTCGCGATAACCCCGTAGATCGAGGCTAAGCTGGGCACCGAGTCCCTTGTCCGTTCGGGTTACAGTGTAGCTGCTATCTCCGTTCCCCTCAGCCCGGGATAACTCCGAAGGAGTGGCCCAGATGTTCACTCCGCCCAGGTCTATCTTGAAACTGCCCCGCTTGGGATCCTTCTCTTGAATCAGACCTATCCGGTTCCAGGGGGCGTAAGTCACTTTCTCCCCGGTCTGGAAATCGCTGTTTTCGGCTCGCGACTCCTCCGTTTCCCTGCTGAGCTGTTCGGCAAGCTCCTGTCTCTTACTGTGCAGGTGCTTCTGGGCCTGCTTGCGGCCGATCCGATCCTGCCGCCACTGTTGCACTATATCCCGGGAATACTGCCGAACCTCCTCGATGGCCCGGGCTATCCGGTCCTCATACTTCCGGTGCAGCTCTCTCTCCTTTTCCCTGAGCCGTTCCTTATGCTCCTGCAGGGAGCGAATCTCCCCATCGCGTTGCCAAGCCAGATCGTTGAGCCGATTCAAAAGGCTGCTGGTGTCCTCCCCATCCAGCAAAAGATACTGCTCCGCTCGCTCCAGGATCTCCTCAGGAAGCCCATGTTCCCGGGCCACATCCAGGGCCTGGCTCGATCCGGCCTGATCATAGGCCAGCCTGTACAAGGGGGTCTTGGTCCGGGCATCAAAAAGCACCGATGCGGCACGGACATCGTCCCTGCTCAAAGCGTAAGCCTTGAGCGCGGGGAAATGGGTGGCTGCGGCTACCCAGGCCCTACGCTGCAACAGGCTGTCCAGGACGGCTTGGGCCAGGGCGGCGCCCTGGCTGGGGTCGGTCCCTGCTCCGAACTCATCCAGCAGTACCAGCGACTCTTCCCCCAACTCCGACCAGACTCGTCTCAAATAGTCGATCTGGGCGGTGAAGGTGCTGACGTTCTCCTCCAGGCTCTGCTCGTCTCCCAGAAAGACATAGACACCGCGCCACCAGGGGATGGAGCTGTTCTCGGCAACGGGGACGGGAATGGCGCTTTCGGCCATGAGGCTGAGCAGCCCCAGGGTCTTCAGGCACACCGTTTTTCCCCCGGAATTGCCTCCGGTGATAATCAGGGCCTTCTGCCCCTCCTCCAGCTCGATATCCACCGGCTCCACACTCGCCTTCTCCAGCAGAAGCAGTGGATGCCTGGCCCGGCGCACACAGAGCTGCGCCCCAGGCTGCACGGACATGGTGCTGCAATCCAACTCGCGGGCCAAGGCTACCTTGGCTCGCAACACGTCCAGGGTGACCAGCCAGTCGTAGAGTCTGCGGAGCTTGTCCTGCTCCTGACGCACAAGCGTTGTGAGGTAGATCAGGACCCTTCTCTTGGCCTCCCTCTCCTGCTGCCTGAGCTCCTGGAGCTTGTTGTTCAGCTCCACCAGGAAGAGGGGCTCGAAATAGCAGGTCTCCCCTGTCTGGGAATAGTCGTGGATTATTCCGGAGAGCCTGCCCTTGAAATTGGATTTCACTGCCAATACATAGCGGTCCGAAGAGATGGTCAGGTACTCGTTTTGCAAATATCCGGACACATCCTTTTGCTCCAGAAACTCCCCCACTTTCTTAGTGCACTGGCTGTGGAGGCGTCTCAGCTCGGTCCGAACCTGCATCAGCTCCGGCGAGCTCTCGTCCTTGAGCTCTCCGTCATCGTCCAGACAGCGCGCAATCCCCTGCCAGGTCTTGTCCGGCCAGGGGACAGACTCGCAGTAGAAACTTAGACTCGGATACTTCCGGGAGTCCGTATCCGACAGAACGGATCGGGCCCGGCTTGCCTGTATAAGGACCTGCCCTACCCCCCACAGCCCGTCCTCATCCAGGGGAGTATCCGTGTCCAACACATGGAAAACTCCCTCGATATCTGGAAAGGACTGCAGGCAATCCAGTATCACCTTACCAAGGCTGAGGCATTCCCTCACAAGCTGTATCTGGCGCTGCAACTCCTCTTGGGAGACAAACGGCCGCTGTTCCAGGCAGCGAGAGGCTCCAGCCTCGGACAAGGCGTGATGGCCCATTTGCCCCAGCACCCTGGTGAAATCGAGAAGCCGAATAGTTCGTTCGTCCATAGACTACGCGTCTGCCCTGGTTTTGTCCCTGTGCACACCATGGTGCCCCGTCCCGCCAATTTCCCCCTGATACCGCTTTGCCTTCGGGATAGCTACCCTTGATACCTGTCCCACAGAGATGCCTGCAACCGGAGCGGCCATGCCTACCAGCACAGTATCAGGACCTGGAAATCCCCCTCGACCCGAAAAGACTCCCCACGGCAACAGGACCACATAACCGGAGAATGCTGCCCTAGAAATAAAGGCCATACCGGCAAGCAGGGTGACACAAGCGGGGTCAACTCACAGGGGTATCAAGGAGTATGTCCTTGCCCGTAGCCTCAGAATGGATTGCGAGTCCCTGCGGATCAACTATCCGTTGCGGGGATATAGATCCTGCAGACATCACCGCCAGCAAGGCTTTGAGAGGTTTGGGGTGTGCAATCTGTGGTCCGCTGCTTCGGAGGGTATCGGATGTGTCGCGAACGATTCGCAATTGCTGTAGAATTGGGGGAAGTCGCCGGGCGCATTGGAAAACCGCCCCATGGTTTGCCCGAAAAAAGAAAGAGAGCTCGCTTCCCTGCAGGAAACGAGCTTCGTTTTCCCCACTGTCGATTTAAAATGCCCGACAGGCTTAAATATGCCCTGCCTTTCGCAACTTCTTCATCAGCCTCTTCCGGGCAGCCGCCTCCTTCTTCTTGCGCTGCACGCTAGGCTTTTCGTAGTGTTGCCGTTTTTTCAGCTCGGACAAAATTCCGGCTTTCTCGCACTGTTTCTTAAACTTGCGCAAGGCGATGTCGAAGTTATCATTATCATCCAAGGTTACACCAGGCACTGGCTCTCACCTCCTTTCTTAAAAGCTTGGCTTCAAACAAATATATATACCATTACTTATAGGCAAAGGCAAGGAATATTTCTGCCTGCTCCGAGCAAGGAAAGAGGCCAAGGTGGATACCCTGGCCTCTTTCCTTAGAGACGGGAAAAACTGCCCTACTTTAATGTTTCCACTTCCCGACTACTGTCTGCCAAATGGAGCGCAGCAGGACAAAACCCACCCCGCTGGCCAGCATAAGCACGACTATATACAGCACTGTAAAAAAAACGGCATAGTCTGGCCTCCACCACGGGATATCCTGGGGCAGGAGGCTCTGGATTGTTTCTCCAGGCAGCATGGAACGCTCCTGTTATTTGACAGATTCCTTGAGCAGCTTGCCCGGACGGAACTTGACCACTTTGCTCGCAGGGATAGTGATTCTCTCTCCGGTCTGCGGATTACGGCCCTTCCTGGCCTTACGTTCCTCCACTGCGAAGGTACCGAAACCAGTCAAGGTAAGTTTACCATCTTGAACAAGTATGTCCTCGATGGACTGCAAGCAGGAGTTCAACGCCCTCTCAGATTCCGCCTTGCTCAAGCCGGTCTTCTCCGCGATCTTAGCGATCAGGTCTGCCTTTGTCATTACCACTTCCTCCTGTTTGTAGTTAAAAAAACACTATTTGTGCCCCCTTGAGCCGCTCGCTCCATTGCCTCCCTAAGGCCTCGCCCGGGTATGGGGAGAATTCCTAAACGCCTGAAGCAATAGGGAGGATATGATCACAGGGTGCCTCGTCGCTGGAGTGGTTTTTCTGCGCTTGACTCCTGCCGGATTCTTGCTGTCCAAAATCTGCTCTCGCCTGCTTTCCCCGACCTTTCTGAAAAAAGGCGTATGGCAAAGATCTTCAGGTATTCGTTTTTACAGGCTCTCACATTATCGGTAGGACTAAACTTAAATAATCCCGTCTGTCAAGCATATCAGCCATTATTAGCATTAAAGATTTGTCATCTTGACAACTTTAAACCATATCTACCCGACTTCCCTAGAAATTTGGCCATGTTTCCACAGCTTCCCACAACGGAGTATAGCAGGCAAAGAACATGGAAAAGGCATCAGGGCCTGGAAAGATCCTAGGGAGGCCAAGTCACACTGTCAGCTTAGTACTCAAATCTACGAACTGAAAGGGAGACAGTTCCTCGGGCCGACTTCGCTGATCCAGACCCTGCCCCCGGAGCCATTCTTCCAAGCCCGGGCTCCAGTGAGTCCTCAAAATGCGGCCCAGTTGTTTACGGCGATTCTGGAAACAGAGCTTGATCAACCGGGAGAGGTTGTCCGGGAAGGCCGGCAACTCGGCAACAGGGTGCGGCTCAAGCCTTAGAACGGCAGAGGACACTTTGGGGCGCGGCCGGAAAACATTCCGGCTCATCTCGAAAACATAGTACACCCGGAGAAACGACTGCATCCATACGCTAAGCCCCCCGTATTCTTTGCGGCAAGGCCTTGCGGCAACCCGCTGGGCCACTTCCTTTTGCACGGTAAAGACCAACCTGCATAGAAAAGGGGCCTGGCGCGCCAGATCCCACATAATGGGAGAGGCGACATTATAGGGAAGATTGCCCACGATCCCGCTTACCCGTCCCTCCAGCCTGCCCCAGTGGAAACCCAGGGCATCTCCATTAACAACACCTAGCTCCGGCCAACGCCTCTTGATCTCCCCGGCCAGCACCCGATCCTTCTCCAGTGCCAGCACTTTGTGGGCCCGCTGCAGCAGCAGAGCGGTCAAGACCCCGTTTCCTGGACCGATTTCCAGGATCGTCTCCGTAGGATGAATTTGAAGGCACTCCACAATCTTGGCGGCGACATTCGCGTCGACCAGAAAGTTCTGTCCCAGACTACGCTTGCCTTGCAAAGCCGTGTCTTCGCCTCAGCCGATCTTGGGCAGATAGCTTCTGAGCCCGTCCCGAGGAAACTCCAGGGCCTGGCCCTCAAAGGCTGCCTTCAGAAAGGATTCCAGCCAAAAGTGGATATCATAGGTGCGGATAATGGAGCGAAGTCGGGACATCCTTGCCTGGCGCTCCGAGAGGTGCATATAAAAGCCCCGGCGGATGGCCTCGGCGACACCGTTCACATCGTAGGGATTGACCAGGATGGCGTCCTCATAGAGCTGCGAGGCGGCTCCGGCGAACTCGCTCAGGATGAGCGCCCCGTCCTCCCGGTGATTGCAGACACAGTACTCCTTGGCAACTAGGTTCATACCGTCCCACAGCGGCGTGATCAAGGCCATCCCCGAAGCCTGGTAGAAGGAAACCAGCTCCTGGCGCTCCAGGCTGCGGTAGAGATAGTGGATGGGAATCCATCCCGGCTGGGTGTAGCGGCCGTTGATTTCGCCCACCATCCGTTCGATTTCCTCCTTGAGGGCCTGGTATTCCGCAACTTCCTCCCGGCTGGGCACTAGAAGCTGCAACAGGGAGATTCTACCCCTCAGCTCGGGATAGAGGCTAAGGGCCTTGTCCAGGGCCATGAGGCGCTCCGGGATCCCCTTGGTGTAATCAAGCCTGTCCACGCCGAGAATGAGCTGCTGGTCTTGATGGAACAGATTCAGCTTGGCTGTTTTGTGCTCCACCTCCTTGGACCGGGCCTGCTCCTCGAACTGCTCGAAGTCTATGCTGATGGGAAAGCACCCCACGTTTACCGTGCGGTTCTCGCATTGGATGCGCAACAAGTTCCCCCATTCCTCGTGATCCACCCAGGGACACAGGGCCCGAAGGCAATGTAGGAAATTTATGGTGTCCGCTTGGGTCTGGAAGCCGACCAATTCGAAGTCCAACATCCCGCTGAGTATCTCGCGCCGCCAGGGCAGCTTGAGGAAGATCTCCGGACTGGGGAAAGGGATGTGCAGGAAGAATCCGCATTTTCTGTCTGCCTGTAAGGCCTTCAGTTCTGCCCCCACATCCAGGAGGTGATAGTCGTGGATCCAGATATAGTCGTCCTCCCGGGTGGAACGCATGATTTCCCGGGCGAACATACGATTGACCTCCTGATACTTCTCCCAATACCAGGGCTCAAAAGAACACCTGGTATGAAAGCCGTGCAGAAGGGGCCACAGGACCTCGTTGGAAAAGCCGTAGTAGTAGCCCTGGACATCTTCATGAGACAAATAAACGGGGTGCAGGGAATACCCCTGTTCCTCAGCAAAGCGCTGCATCGGTTCGGAGATGTCCTCATCTGTCACCGTTCCTGGCCAGCCAATCCACAACCCTCCGTTTCGGCTCAGCACAGGCGCCAGAGCGGTCACCAGCCCTCCGGAGCCCGGCTTTAGCTCCCAGTCGTTTTCCCCGGCTTTCAAAACAACGGGTAGTCGATTGGAAACGATCACCAGCCTGTGGGAATGGTCAGCTCGCATAAATTCTCCTCGCAAGCTTTTCCCTTATTGTAGCAGCTCCCTATTCCAGGACATCAAAACGCTGGAAACGCATGGTGAAGGTGCCGCGTCCCTGGGTCGCAGAACGCAATTCCGTGGAAAATCCGAAGAGCTGACTCAAAGGGGCAAGGGAATGGATGAGCTTGCCTTCCCCAGACTCCTGCATGCTCTCCACTCTGCCCCCCTTTGCACCGAGAAGGGAAACCACCTCGCCCACAAGATCCTGAGACACAAAGATCTCCAGATCCATAATGGGCTCCATGAGCACAGGGGAAGCATTCTGCAGGGCCTTTTTTAACGCGCCTGCCGCTGCCATATGGTAGCCAGCTCCGCTGGAGGCCTCGTTCACTCTCCCCATATCCAGCACCCGGATCACAACCCCCTGCACAGGAGCCCCCTGCACCACGCCGCTTTGCAAGCCGTCCCGCAATGCCTGCTCCACCTCCTCCACCCAGTTCTCGGGCCAATTTTCCCTGTCCAGGGAAAAGAGGACCTCGCCCTCGGCATCACGCTCCACAGGCTCAACCTGCAGGGCTACATAGCCGTAATGCGGGATCCCTCCCAGTTCCCGGGAAAAAGTCTCCTCCGCGACTGCCCGTTCCAGCACCGTCTCCCGGCAGACCACCTGCGGCCTGCCCGCGCGGAAATCCACATTGTGTTCCCTGCGTAGCCTCTCCAGGACCACTTCCAGATGAAGCTCACCCATCCCGGAAAGAATGATCTGCTTCGTTTCCTCCTCCCTTTGCACGAATAGCGTGGGATCCTCCAGAACCAGCTTGTCCAGCACCTGCAGGAGCCTTTCCTCCTCCGGGGCGTTGCGCGGTTCCACAGCAAGGGACATAACAGGCCTGTACTGCTCTATCCGTTCCAGGAGTATGGGCTGCTCCTCGCTACACAACGTGTCTCCGGTCCCCGCTCCTTTCAGACCGGCCGCGGCCGCTATCTCTCCCGCCCCGACCTCGTCCCTGCGCTCCTTGCGGCCGGCATGAAGGGCAAAAAGCCTGGAAACGCGCTGATTTACCTCTTTCCCAGCATTGTAGACCATCTCCCCGGCCCGGATCCTGCCGGAGTAGATCCGCATCAAGGCCAGCAGCCGCCCGCCTTCCAGGCTTACCTTGAACACCAGGGCGGAAAGCGGAGCCCCAGTGGAAACGGGGAAGGAAACCTGTTCCCCGCTATGGGGATCAGTGCCCTGAATCCGGGGGACCTCCAAGGGCGAGGGGAGATAGTCGCAAATCGCATCCATCACGGGCCGCACGCCGATGTTCTTCAGCGCCGAGCCCAACAGGACAGGCACTCCCTCCAGTCGAAGTGTCCTCTCCCGGATGGAGCGGCTTAGCTCCTCAGCGGGAATCTCCTCCTCAGCGAGGTAGCGCTCCAACAGATCCTCGTCCTCTTCGGCGAGGGCTTCTATGAGCCACTCCCGCCATCGGTGCGCCCGGTCCAGCTGCTCCTGGCCCAGACTTGTCTCCTCCACACGCTCCCCTTCGCCTCCCGCCGGATCATAGCGCAGGAATCTGAGATGAAGAAGATCCACTATACCAGAGAACTCGCTCCCTTCGCCCTCGGGGATCTGCAATGGCAGGGGCCTGGCTCCCAATCTTTCCCGGAACTCGCGGAGGACAGCCTTAAAATCCGCTCCAGCCCTGTCCATTTTATTAACAAAGGCCAGCTTGGGAATGTGGTAGTGCTCGGACTGGCGCCACACGGTTTCGCTCTGCGGCTCGACCCCGTTTACTGCGCAAAACACACCCACCGCGCCGTCCAGCACTCTCAAAGACCGTTCCACCTCGATGGTGAAGTCCACATGGCCCGGAGTATCGATGATATTGATTTGTTTGTCCCCCCAGGCATAAGAAGTGCACGCGGAAGTGATGGTAATGCCCCGCTCCTGCTCCTCGGGCATGTAGTCCATCGTCGCCGTGCCCTCGTGCACCTCGCCGATGCGGTGTATCCTGTGGGCCTGGTATAGGGCCCGCTCCGTCCATGTGGTCTTCCCCGCATCGATATGGGCTATGGTACCCACATTTCTAATTCGGCCCAGATAGGCGTCACTGTTTTTACTGAGGCTCATAGGGAGTCCGCCCCATTACCGGGGTGCTTCTCCGCGGTTCCCGCTCTCGTCCCGCATTTCCGGTAAGGAATGGGTAAAAGGGGCTAATTGAGTTTAGCACACTTTTCGCGTGAGCGCCATATATTGTTTCCACCGAGGACAAGGCAATTGTGGCGGAAGAGGCGGTGAAGCGTGCCATGCCATGGGGACAGGTCCTTCAGCCTGCCTAGCTCACGCACACGGTCCTGCGCAGGAAAGGATCCCGGGACAGCTCGGGCCAGATCCAACAGCCCTCCTGGCCGGGCCCGAAGACCCTGCGACAAAGGTCTGTTGCCTCCTGGAGAAAAGAGGTGGGGACATACAGGGCGTCAAGGTCCAGAGCGAAGAACTCGGCAGGCGCGGCATCCACCGCACGCTCCCGCTCTGAAGCCCCGGAGGGAGCGGCGGGTCCCCCCAAAAGAAATCTGACCTCTGGGTGGGCCGTGCGGATGGCCTGGAGATCCCACTGCTCGGCGTCCTGAAACCAGATCCCCAATCTCTTGACCGCAGGGAGATGAACAATACCACCGCAGCTCGGCCCATAGTGACACGGCGGATAGAGATCCTCCAGGAACACCGCGCGCGTTGCCGGCTCCCCCGTCAAATCCTGCAGCCAGGCCTCGAACTCTTCCCCTGCCGCATCGTAGACCTCCTCCACCCCGGCAAGCTCCAGGCTACCCAACAATCGGGAATCCCATGAGTCACACTCCGCGCCGACACGTATGGCGCAGCATTGCTTAACACCTGCCGCCAGGGGAGGGAGCACAGCTGCCAACAGCCTGGGGCCGGACAAAAGGAATGCTGGAAAACAGATAACCGCCCGGTCCAGAGGGGCCAGACTTTCTCGGGTCCAAAAGCCCTGGGACCATTCCTGCTCCATTGTGAAGGACTTACCCCCACCGGTGGCATACACGGTGTGCAACTGGGCGATGTTCTTCTTGATCCAGGCCCGGTCCATGGCCTCCATCCGGGCAAAGGCCTCATCGAAAGCTTCCTCGGGAACCAATCGGTGATGCAGCCGAGCAAAAGGACCCTTGTTTTGTTCTGCCTCTCCGGAGTTGATCATGCTCATCACCTCGTTTCCTGCCCCTTTCCGCCATCTGCTGCACGGCAGAGCCGGGAAGGGGTTGGCTATGTTGGGGAAGAGCGCTTTTGTCCGAGCGAGCGATGTAAACACGGCACAGGGCGTAAGGGTGGGGAAGGGAGGGATTTAGGACGAGTATCTAGTTATCATCCGGAAACCAGATACCGTTTCTTTTACCCCAGAAAGAAAAAAATGAACTGATCCTTTGATTTTATTGCGTAGTCCGTTCGCCTCTTTCGATTACCCCATTCCGGAAGCATCAGAGCCAGTCGAACCACTCCCTCCAGCTGCCTCTCAGGGCAGTCCGAACCTTTTCCGAGGCCTGGAGCATGTAGCGATAATAGGCCTCGGTGGCTCTGCTCCGGGCGTAAGAAGTCAGTTCCTTTAGATCGTCGTAGGAATCCAAAATTGAGCTATAGCGTTTCCAAGCCGCTCTGTACTGCTCCGTGCGCATATAGAAATCCGCCACATAGATCTCGTGCTGGGCTATAAGCCTTCGGCAACGTGCAAGGTATCTCTCTGCCTCATTCGCGAACTCGGACTGGGGATAGGCCTGAACAAGGCGGGTAAAATACTCCTCTGCTTGTTGCACATTGTCCTGAGTCAGATCAATGGAGGTAAACTGTTTCAGATTTGCCCTGCCCATCCGAAAAAGCACATAGGGTATCTCCGGATGGCCGGGATGCATGGACTCGAATTCCTTATAGGCGCTCTCTGCGGCGCTGTACTTTTCCTGCTGGAAATAGGCATCCGCTAGTCCAAGCCCCGCTTCCGTAGTCTGCCGGCTGAAGGGATGGTCTTCCTTGATCCGCTGGTAATATTTTGCCGCCTGCTTGTAATTGCCCTTTTCCATGGCCCTTTTTCCGGCCTGAAGCAGCGCGGCAGCGGAATCCGGTTCCTTGGAAGAAGAAAATGGGTTCAGGGCTCCACAGCCGCTCAGCATCAGGCAGATCAGGCCTATGAAGAGAAGGAGCGGAAAACGCCTCTTTTTATTCATTGTCCACCATTTCCGAAAACAAAAAGGCCCCGTATCCGGCTGTGGCTCCATCCCCTACGGCAGTGGTTATCTGCCGGCAATTTTTGGACCGCACGTCGCCAGCGGCGAAAATTCCGGACAGGTTGGTCCGCATCTCGGTATCCGTCAACACAAATCCTGCCTCGTCCCTCTCCATCTCCGGCGGCACGAAAGACACAATCGGATCGAGCCCCACGAAGACGAAGACCCCCTGAACATCGAGCTGACTACTCTCATCCGTTTTCACGTTGCGCAGATCCAGTCCGGAAACTTCCTTCTCCCCCAGGATCCGCGTAACCACCGTATCGTAGAGGATCTCGATGTTAGGCTCAGCGATTACTTTGTCCCCATAGATCTTGTCCCCGCGAAATGCGTCCCTGCGGTGGATGAGATAGACCTTTCTGCCTAGCCTGGCCAAGTACAGGGATTCCTCCAAAGCCGTATTCCCGCCCCCGATGCAGGCTATATCCTGATCCCTGAAGAACTGCCCGTCGCACAGGGCGCAATAGGAAACCCCGCGTCCGATCAACTCGTCCTCTCCAGACACCCCCAGTTTTTTGTACTCCGCCCCGGAACAGATGATCACCGACTTGGCCTGCACCGCGGATTTGGCCATACGGACCACGTTTTTGCCGTATTCAGGCTCCAGGGACTGGACCTCGTCCATGTATTTGTCGTAGGAAAATCCTTCCAGGTGCTTGGCCATCTGATCCACGAGCTCAAAGCCCTGAACGCCTTGGGGATACCCCATGTAATTCTCGATCCATTCCGTATTAAGCACCTGCCCGCCGGGAGCGAACTTCTCCACCCAGGCGAGAGAGGCTCCGGCGCGCAGAGCGTACAGGGCGGCAGTCATCCCGGCCGGACCGCCACCGATCACGAGGACGTCGTATGTCTGCATAGTATCAGGCCTTGGAGTTGATCATCTCTACTAGGTTGCTCTTGGACACCGCTCCGGTTACCTGATCCACCACTTCTCCGTTCTTGAACAGAATCAGGGTGGGAATAGCCCTAATACCGTATTTGCTCGGCGTATTCGGGTTCTCGTCCACATTCATCTTCACGAATTTCACCTTCTCCGGGTACTCGCCCTCCAGTTCCTCGACAATCGGGGAAATGGCTCGACACGGACCGCACCAAGGGGCCCAGAAATCCACAAGGACCGCGGTTTCGCTCTTGAGTACCTCGGAATCAAAATTGCTGTCTGTTACTGGGTTAGGCATAACCAATTCCTCCTCCGGCGTTGTCCACAAAGGACAAAGGAACGGACCTCCTGGACCTTTTCCTTTGCCCCTACTGATCAACGCGGCTTGTTCGTCTACTTAACTCTAATGCCTCCTGACTTCAGGCCTTAACCATGGGAGGGCTTCTCCACCGGAAGCAAGAATGCTAATGCTCCATCCGTGGGCTGTCAAGACGGGGCATCCTTAAATAATCCCAGGGAATCGGCCTTCCTCTGGGAACGGCTTCCAGACTAAGATCGTGATACCATCCTTCCCTGTAGAGCACTGCCCCGGTATGGGCTACCATAGCCGCATTGTCCGTGCACAGATCTATGGGGGGAAGGATCAGCTCCAGGCCGTGCTCCTCCGCCGCCCCCTTCAGGGAGTCACGGATTACTGAATTGGCTGCCACGCCTCCGGCCACGAGCAAAGAGGCAGTTTCCGGACAGCGACGCAGGGCCCGTTCCAGCTTAATCTTGAGCCCCTGGCTCACGCTCCAGCTGAAAGAGGCGCACACAGTTGCCAGTTGAGGAGAATCCGAGGCGATCTTCTCCGCATCCGGCTCCTCGGCCATCTCCTGCAGAGCGAGACCGGGATAGGCCCGCACATAGTTCGCCACTGCCGTCTTCAGGCCGCTGAAGCTGAAATCCAGATTAGTGTTGTCCAGATAAGGCCTGGGGAACATGGTGGTGTCCGGTTCGGCGAATGCGGCGATACGGTCTATGTATTTCCCTCCGGGATAGGGAAGGTTCAAGAGCCTGGCCGTTTTGTCGAAGGCCTCCCCCACTGCGTCGTCCAGGGTGCGACCCAGGATGTCCATCTCTAGGTTAGAGCGTAGCAGATAGAGCCTCGTATGCCCCCCGGAGATAAGCAGTCCCAAGGCCGGATAGGAAATCCGCTGCGTCAACTCTGGGGCGGTCATATGGGCCTGGAGATGGTCCACTCCGACCAGTGTAGCATTCCCACCCTGCACCAGGCCCTTGGCCAGCCCCATACCCACCAGAAGGCTGCCCATGAGACCGGGACCTCTGGTGACAGCGACTACCTCCACTTCCTCCAGAGAGGCCTCAGCCCGGGAAAAAACCTGATCCAAAAGCCCGGGAATGGCTCGCAAGTGCTCCCTGGAGGCGATCTCCGGCACTACCCCGCCATAAATGGCGTGCAGATCCTCCTGTGAACGCAAGCACTGGGTCGCGATGCGCCCGTCCCGGAGCAGAGCCAGCGACGTCTCGTCGCAGGATGTTTCAATCCCCAGACAGAGCACCCTAAGATCCCTGCTCGTAGATATCCTTGACCTTTTGCACGTCCCGTCTGGACCCAATAAACAAAGGCGTGCGCTGATGGAGCTCCCGGGGATCCAGGTCCAGGATACGGTTCACCCCGTCCGTGGCCATCCCTCCGGCCTCTTCCGCGATCTTGGCCAGCGGGGCCGCCTCAAAGAGCAGACGGAGCTTCCCTTTGGGATTCTTGGGATCCCGGTAGTCGGTGGGGTACATAAAGACCCCCCCGTAGAGCAGATTTCGATGGAAATCGGCCACGAGGGAACCGATGTAGCGCAGGCTGTACAAGCGGCCCAGATCGCTGTTGGGGTCCTTGAAGGCAGAGACTACCCGCTGGGTGGTCCCGTCCCAGTAGTGCCAGTAGGCCTCGTTCACGGAATAGATCTTCCCTTGATCCGGGGTTTGCACATCGGAGAAGGAGAGGAGGAACTCCCCCACGCTGGGATCCAGGGTGAATCCGTGCACTCCGCGGCCCGTGGTGTAAACCATCACTGTGGAGGATCCGTAGATGAAGTATCCTGCCGCGACCTGCTCTGATCCTTTTTGCAGCAGATCCGACAGATCCATGTCCCGGTCTAGGTCTTTGGCCTGACTCCGATAAATGGAGAAGATAGTCCCAATGCTCACGTTGGCCTCGATATTGGAGGAGCCGTCCAAAGGGTCCATCACCAGAATATACTCCCCTTTGGGGAACTTGGCCGGGATCTGAATGACGTCGGCCTGCTCCTCGGAAGCCATGGCGCAGAGAACGCCTGCACGCTCCATGCGGTGCACGAGAATCCTGTGCGCGAACTCGTCCAGTCGCTTCACCGTATCTCCGGAGGCATTTTGTTCTCCGGTCTCTCCCAGAATATCTCCCAGCCCGGCCTTGTTTACCTCGCGAGAAATAACCTTGGCCGAAAGGATAAGCTCATTGAGCAGGCTGGTAAACTGCCCCGTGGCCATAGGGCTCTTCTTCTGATGCAACAGCAGATGCTCGGTCACTGTTATGGGATGCATAACTTCCTCCTCACCCGGACTTTAGCGCATCTCCGGGCTGATTTCCCCAGGGCGTATCCAACTCAGCCAGCGGGTATCTAGTTTCTGTCCGGAAAGTACGCTTTACGGACGGAAACTAGATTGGGCCGCTATTCCCTCATTTCCGTGCTTAACCTGAAAAAAAGCAGGGTGGTGGAACAGGCAACAGGCAGGCGTCATCTCTGTCAGTGCAGCCGCTCCACAGGGTTTTCAGGTGCCCTGCTGGATCTCCACGGCATAGAAAAAAGGCTCCCTGCCGATATAGCGGGCCATCCATAAGAATCTTCTGTCCTTGACCCTATGTCTCCCGGAAACGCCGTCCTCGAGAAGAACGTCCCACTCTGTACCCGCCAAACGCTCGCTCGCAGTCACGTAGCGACCCGGCCACAGGACGCAATTCCCACTAACCGCGATCAGCTCCTCCGCCCGGGAGGAATAGTCTGCCAGGGAACGGAAGTCGAAAGGCACCACCAAGTAGCCCTGGTGATCCCCGTCCGTATATAATGGCTTGAGCAAAACCACATCCGCACCGTAGCGCTGTTTGCCGTACACGGCGTGCAACCTTCTGTCCCGCCACTGGCTTGCCCCCTGCACCACCTTCTCCAGCGCAAGCTGCATTTGCTCCTTTTCCGGACCTTGCAGGCGTATCTCTGCCTCGGGGCTCACCACAGCGGCTCCCGCGATCCAGGAAAACTTGGACACAAGGTCGGCCAGCTCTCTCCTGTTTGACGGTTCGAGGGTGGTGACGGCTTGAATCAGGGATTGCAACCGGGTATCCACAGGATAGACAATCCTGGCCATCCTCTTCTCAGTCGGGCCCAGCCCGCTCTCCTGCTCCAGCTCGACCTCCTCGGACCAAACAAGGTCCTCGGCGGCGTCCTCTGTCCCGCTAAAAACCCCGCATCCCGCGCCTACCAGGCACAGGGCAATTAAAAGCGCCGCTACACGAAGGCCCATCTTCTCTTTCCTCTTTGCAGCAAATCGTTTCCATCCCACGCCTTAAAACCGCTGTCTGAACCATCGGGACAACGGGAAATACGGCTTATCTAGAGTCGCTCCTTAGCCGAACAAAAAAAGCCTCCCCCGGAACCCGGAGGGCTCTTTCCGGGACGTCTCACAGATCAGCCCCTGGCTTCCAGTCGTTCCGCGAGCCTTTCCAACCTGTGGAGCAACTTCATCTCCTCCCCGGAAGAGGGCTCCTCTTCTCCCTGGACCATATCCTTGCCGGATGCGGCTTCGATTTGCCGCTTTACCCAATCGATCCTTTCCTGCAGCTTTTCCCGCTGCTCCTGCGAGTCAGAAGCGGCCTGCAATTCGGAATAGATGTCCAGGGCCTGGGCGTAATCCCCTTGCGAGGAAAGAATATCTGCCATGGTCTTGGTCCGGTAGGGGTCACCGCCATCTTCCCCCTCCTGCGCCGTGCCCCCGCCTGCTCCTGAAGAACTGGGGGCCACCATTCCCAGCTCGGCCTCCGGGGGCGCCTCCGCTACACGGGCTGTTTTTCCCTCAAGCTTAGGGTCCCGCGTACCGCGGAGCAGGATCTCGCCCCAACTGGAGACTTGATCCTGAAAATACCTGGCGAGAAAACGCACTGCGGCAGCAGCGTCCGCCTGGCCCTCAGACTCCATGTTTGCCGCCCAGTGCTCCCAGAAAGCAGGGTATTTCCGCAACACCTCGCTTACCATGCGCAAATGCTCCTGAGCCTCGCCGGTTCTTCCCTGCTCCTGGAGCGTTGCGTGCAAGAGCAACCTGGCCTCGAAATGCTCCGGATACCTAGTCAGTCCGGTCTCCAGAGTGGAAACCGCTTTGTCTTTCTCCTGGTGCTCCAGATAGAGCCTAGCCAGGGACAGAAACAATCGAGACCCCGGATCTGCGGCCAAAAGCTCCTCGTAGAGCTTGATCTTGTCCTGCATACAGCGCCCCTTTGCCGGACTGAGCCTCTGGACTGGGTCAAGCCCCTTGGACCCACCCGGCTATCTAGCTTCCCTCCGGAAACTGAGTAGCTTCTTCCTTTCCCCAAAAAACAACGGAGCCTATAACCCGTTAACTTTTCTTGCTGCGTAACTATTCACCACTTCTCAGGCCTCAGCGTAATCTTCAAGGGGGCCTTTTTGAATCAATTCTCCGGAGACTCTGTTCGATTTTCTTCGCTCGCCACGTGGGGGAAACCCGACCGTGAACAGGCTTTATATGGCCAAAAACTCATTGCTGAAGATACCCTCCCGGGCTTTGGAACAACAGCAACAACCGAGAGTCGGGTGGGGGCAGGGATGCCCCCGCGTGGCGAGCGTTAGAAAATCCAGAGTCGAAGGTGCGAGATGAAAAAAGACCCCCTTGAAGATTAGGGTTTCGCAAGGCGCTGAATAGTTACCTTGCTGCTTTCTTAAAAAACAAGCACCTAGGGCTCAAAGGGGAGGTAGAGGATCTCGCCCTGCCCCACAAATCCAGTTTTGGACCGAACCACTTTACCCTGATAGACCGTGCTATTCTGAAGTAAACGAATGCGTCGGCTTAGCCGCACATTCTCCCTCTCTACCTCTTTTAGATTCCTACGTAATTCACTGTAGGCTTTTCTGCTGTCCCGATACTGCTGCAGGGCCTTGCCAGGAGCAAAGATCTGATACAAAAGTAGCGCATTAATCCCCACAAGAATCAGTATCAGGAAACGGCGGAGCATCATCTGCTACCGCTCCATGCAGAGAAGCTTCCAGAAATTCCGGGCTCAAGCATTTCTCGGAACTCCTCGAGAAGCAACTGAATAGCCCCCTCCAGCCGCTGCATATCCCTCTCCCCACAGTTAATGCAGGCCGTGCGGGACATGCCCCTACGAAGAAAAAGGAAATCCCGTTTGAAGGGGCCTGCTTGTCCGGACTCCTCCAAACGGTTCTCCATCTCGCACACGGCTTCCAGGCAACTCCGCAATCTGCAGCGTAGACGCTGCTGATTCCTGTCCATATTCTCAAACCTCACCTCGGGCCACAAGCCAGGGGTGGATGAACTGCCTGTATTTTCCCAGGGCCTGGGGCAGCAATACTTCGAACTTATCCCCATCCGAGCGGGACAGATAGGTATTCACCTTCTGGAAAAAGGCCTGCTTATTGTCGAAGCTCTGAGCCTGATCCCCCACGAGTATGCAATTGATCTCCCTGCGAGCGTAACCTGGCTGGGAGTGGATCTTCTGGAGCAAGGGAGCGCACTCCTCCTTGTCCTCTACAACGATAAGGGACAGGGGAGAGGAATAAAAGACTTGAAGCGCCTCCCCGCTCGTGGAAACCACAGCCAATCTGTACCCCTCTTTCTTCAGCTGCTGCCTAACCTTCAGGAGCAGATCCTCATCCAGGATAAAGAGCAGCGCGTTTTCTTCCTTATTAGGACTAAGGTCCAAGTAGGCCCGTCCTTCCTCGGCTGGGGAAAGAGACTGACCGGCTGAGGGGGATTGCTCCCGGCTAACTGCTTCCTCCCCGCTGGGGCCACTGTCCCCGGGGCGCTCCACTTCTATCCTATTTCCGCAGGAAGGGCACTTAACACGAAAGCGGGAAGTATTGGGGAGCTTCTCCTCGGGGAGATTGAACTCCTTGCGGCAACTGTCGCACCTGATCTGCATTGTATCCCCCTCTTTTTCCCCTGGCAAAAACACCATCCCTTCCCTGTGTTGATACCCGCACCTGCCCGCAATCCGTTAGAGAGACTGCCACTTCTCCTCGTAGTCGCTGTCCAGTTCCAGACCGTCGATATCACTGACCTCCTGTCCCTGCTCCGCCTTGATCCGGTCCAACATCTGGTTCAGCTTTGCCTTGTCCGAGGCGTTGAGCATGGCCGTCTCTTCGTCGATAATCCCTTTCTCGAATAACTCGGCCAGATTGATATCAAAGGTGGTCATCCCGTAGCTGGAGCTCGTCTCCTGGATGTGGTAGAAGGTCTTCTCTTCGTCCTCGCCGTTGAGAATCAGCTCGTTGACCCGGATATTGTTGTAAAGGATGTCGAAGGCGGCGACCTTTTCCCCCTCCCGATCGGGCATCAGGCGCTGGGAAACCACGTATTTCAGGATCTCGCTCAGGCGTCCCCTGATAGTGCGCTCTTCGTTCTGCTCCACCATGCCTACCATCCGGTTGATGGTCTGCCCCGCGGTCCCGGTGTGCAAGGAACCCATGACCAAATGCCCCGTTTCCGCGGCCTCCAGGGCAATGTCCAGCGTCTCCCTGTCCCGGATCTCGCCCACCAGGATCACGTTGGGGGCCTGACGCAGGGCGGAGCGCAGCCCCGAGGCAAAACTGGTAAAGTCCACCCCCAGCTCGCGCTGATTGATGGTGCAGGCCTTGTGATCGTGCACGAACTCGACGGGATCCTCCAGGGTTACCACATGTTGCCGTTTGGTCTGGTTAATCGAGTTCAACAGGGCCGCCAGGGAGGTGGACTTTCCCGATCCCGTGGCCCCAGTGATCAGGATCAGTCCGAACCTTTCCCGGACCATGGAATGGAATATCTCTGGAAGATCCATTTCCCCAATTCCCGGAGCCTTCATATACAAACGTCGCATGGCCACAGCCAGGGATCCCCTCTGGCTAAACACGTTCACTCGAAACCTGGCCCTATTCCCCACCACATAGGATAGATCGCAGGCCCCGGTTTCCACCAGTTCCCTGTAAAAACGCTGCTTTTGTCCCAGAATGCAGGAAGCGATAACTTCCATTTGCCAGGGCGACAGCTTCCCCAGAGCCGGATCCAGGGGGCCATCGATGAACTCGCCCTCATTCTCGACCTGAACAGGCTTGCCTACAGTCAAGAGGATGTCCGAGGTCTTGGGGACATAGTCCAGGACCTGGGTAATGATATTGTCGAGCAGCGCACGATCCATTTAGACCTCCGTAAAGTCCTGAGGAGGTTCCCGGAGGAACTCCCGGAACTTAGACTTATTCACCGCCTTGAGGTAGGCTTGTTCCGGATCGATCATTTGTTGCTGCAATAGGTTCATGATGGCGTCGTCCAAGGCCTGCATCCCATGTTTTCGTCCTGTTTCAATAGAGGAATTGATCTGGTAGATCTTGTTCTCCCGGATCAGATTCCGCACAGCCGCAGTGGCTATAAGGATCTCCAAAGCGGCCACCCGGCCTTTTTTGTCGATCCGTTTGAACAAGTTCTGGGCAATGACCGCCCGCAGGGACTCGGAGAGCTGGGCCCGAATCTGGCTCTGCTGTCCAGAGGGGAAGACATCTATTATGCGGTCGATTGTTTTCGAGGCGGAGATGGTGTGCAGGGTCCCGAAAACCAGATGGCCGGTTTCCGCGGCCTCCAGGGCCAGCTGAATGGTTTCCAGGTCCCGCAGCTCGCCGACAAGAATCACATCCGGGTCTTCGCGAAGCGCGCCCCGCAGGGCCGCAGTGAAGTCCTGGGTGTCGCGGCCCACCTCGCGCTGGTTGATCAGGGCGTTAACAGGCTCGTGCACGAACTCGATGGGGTCCTCGATGGTTAGGATATGGTCTTTTCGATTCCGGTTCACATAGTCCACCATCGCCGCCAGGGTGGTGGACTTGCCGCTGCCTGTGGGACCGGTTACGAGCACGAGGCCTTTGGGGAGCAGCGAAAGGCCTTTGAGAACTGGAGGCATTCCCAGTTGATCGAGGGTAAGGATCTCCTGGGGTATCTCGCGGAAAGCTGCGGCGATGCCCCGGGACTGCATGTAGTAGTTCACCCTGTAGCGGGCTACATGAGGGACTTCATAGGAGAAGTCGATATCTCCGGTCTCCTCGAAGGCCTTTATCTTAGGCTCCGGGGTGATCTCGTAGAGCATTTTCTTCAGTTCCTCATGCTCCAGGACCTTGTACTTTACCCGCTGCAGCTCTCCGTGCAGCCGAACCACCGGCTGCGACCCGGAGGAAAGATGCAGGTCGGAGGCACCCAGTTCATGGATCATCTTAAAGAAAGCGTCGATCTGAGCCATAAAAAAGCCCCCGATCCATCATTTATTTTCCGAGAGATTACCCTCCTCTCCTAGGGAGCGGGCAAACTTCCAAACGTAGTTGCACCCGGAAAGCAGGGTTACAAACAGGGCGGCATACATGAGCCGCTCCCCCCAATATTGGAACTCGATACCCAGCCAGGAATAGTGCAACGCCAGCGGGACTATGGCCACATCCTGAAGCACCGTCTTGAGCTTCCCCCAAATGTCCGCAGCGATCACCATCCCTCTTTCCGCAGCCATGGAACGGACCCCGGTTACCACAAGCTCACGGGCGATGATGAGGATCACGATCCAGGCCGCCAGCCACTGCAGGGAAACAAGCATGATCAGGGCAGCCACGACCAGCAGTTTGTCCGCCAGGGGGTCAAGCAGCTTCCCCATATTGCTTTCCAAATTGTAGCGTCTGGCCAGAAGCCCGTCAAAAAAATCCGTTACTGTTGCGGCGACAAAAACGACAGCGGCCATCAGGCAGGTTGCCCTGGAGGGAAAATAAAGCAGGAGGACGAAGGCCGGGATGGTTAAGATCCTGAGCAGGGTAAGATTGTTTGCCAGGTTAAACATCCTAGTCTTGGTTCTCGAAACGGCTATAGAAAGAGATGACCCGGTCGACATATTTCTCCGTTTCCGGATAGGGAGGGACACCACCGTATTGATCCACTTTCCCCGGCCCCGCGTTGTACGCGGCGACAGCCAGTCTGAGGCTCTTGTACTTGTCCAGCAACCGCCCCAAATAACGGAGTCCGGCGGCTATATTGTCCTCGGGATCGAAGGGATCCTCCACCCCGAGATCCTTCTGCGTGACAGGCATAATCTGCATCAGACCCTGGGCTCCGGCTGAGGATTCGGCCCTGCGCCGAAAGTCGGACTCCACCTTGAGCACGGCCACCCCGAGTTCCGGATCCACTCCATATTGGGACCCGTACTTGCGGACCAGCCACTCCAGCTCCTTGCGCGAATAACTCTTACCCCCGAATACGCAGAAGGGTTTGAACTCCTTGGAATCCGGGGTATCGGTGACGTGCATCACCCCGTCCTTATCCTTGTAGTAAAACAGCCCTTCCGCAAAGAGCGAAGGCGACATGAGCAGCACGCAGAGCAGGAGCGAACACACGGCCGCAATAAGCCTGTGGGGCTGCGGATCAGGTATTATCCTGCACCAGGCGCACAAAATGGGCTCCCCCTACATCCTGTTTCCAGACCCTGCCTCCTTTGCACTGCACGCGGAACAGGCGCTGTCCAGCGCCACTCACCTCCAGAGGCGAAAGCATCACCCCCTCCTCGTCCAGCTGGTCCAAGAGCGTGGGCGATAGCGCCTTCCCTCCCGCAGTCACCAGGATCCGGTCAAAAGGGGCCTCCTCCGGCCATCCCAGGGTGCCGGAGGCGAGCTTGAGCTTGACCCGGAAATAGCGCATTGCATTCAAGCGCTTGAGCGCGGCCAGATACAAAGACTTGATCCGCTCCACACTGAACACCTCCGCTCCCATTTCCGCCAGAACAGCAGCCTGATATCCGGAGCCGGTGCCGATTTCCAGCACGCGCATCCCGGGCCTTACTTGGAGTAGAGAGCTCATTCTGGCCACTACAAAGGGCTGGGATATGGTCTGCCCATAGCCGATGGGCAGTGCATTGTCGCTGTAGGCCTGGGCCTGCAGGGCCTCCTCGACAAACTCGTGCCGCTTCACCCTTCCCATGGCGGCCAAAACAGCCTCGTCCTGGATCCCCCTGGCCCTCAACTGGTCCCGTACCATGGCCTGACGCCGGAACTTCTGATCCACAGCTGCCGCCCCCCGCACCATCCATGGCTCCGTCATGGGACGAAAGCGGTCATCCCGCCCTCTCCGGGGGTTTGCCACGCAGAGGAGTGGGGACTGTCCAGCATGTTACATAGCCTGCTCCGGACAGTCTCCAAAAATACCTTGTAGATACGGCTTATAGAGGAAGTAAGACAAGCACTGCACTCTCTGCTGGCAGGCTCCAGCCCCACGAATCCGGTCCAAAGCTCCTCACCCAGCACCGAGGAGAAAGCCATGGCATCCAAGAGCCAGGGGCTGCGCAGAGATTCCTTATAGAGAGGCAACTCCTTGTGGTTGTAGTTATACATTGTCCCGGGCTCGTTGCCCCGGCACAATGTATCCAATAGCAGCAGACAACAACAGTCCCGGAAGAACAAAGGGCTCCACTCGAACTCCGTCCTGTGCACGAAGCATACGTTATGGGGCCACTGTTCCTGGGCCAGATCCCTGATAGCGTAGAACCCTAAGCCGTCATCGCCATTCAGAACATTGCCCAGTCCCAGAACCATCACCTGAGAATCCATAACCCATCCCTCTTTGTCCTTGAACCTTTTCCGGGATGCCCGGCAAAGAAAAGCCCCGTTTTTTTATTACGCACCGATCATTTTTGCCTATCCACCTTGGGCAATACTTGGGGTGATCTGTCTTTATGGAACCCTATCAGCTGAGACTGCTATGCAGTTGTTGCATGGCCTGTTCCTGTTCCGCAAAGGAAGAAAATCCGGCCTGCTGCAGCGCGTCCTCCACAATGGTGTTCCAGTCCCAATTCGCGTAGATCAGCGGCTTGTGCAGGGTTGCGCGCAAATGATTCAGTTCCTGACGGTAAAACTCCTCCTTGGTGGTGCCCATATTATTTTGTATCTGCTCGTGCAACCGGTTCACCTCGCCCTCGTACCAGGCCATCACGTCCTCTGCCGTGGTCTTCTCCCGCAGGATGTGCCCGTAATTCTCCTGTTTCAACCGCTCGCACAACAAGTTGAAATATTGCCTGCTCAGCCAAGATCCCAGCTGGCTCACCGGTATTTCCTCCGCTTCCAGATCATGTATGGCCTGCTTGGTCTGGGCATAGGTATCCGCTACTACGGAAGCGGAGACAATGCCCGCGATGCAGACCAGTCCACGGATAATGGTGCTATTGGAGACCCCCTGACCGCAGAATCCCACTTTCTTACCGTATTTCTGTCCGCTGAATATGGTCACCAGGATGGCCCAGACCACTGCGGGGTCCTCCTCGTCGTACACGTGGCGAAGGCGTGCATTGTCCCGGTCCGTGCCCAGCACGAGCTGAGTCATGTCGTTGGAGCCTATGGAGAAGCCGTCGAACTCCTGGATGAACTGCTTGGCCAGGATAGCGTTGCTGGGGATCTCTGACATGAGGATGATCTTCAGCCCGTCCTCCCCGCTGCGCAGATTGTGCACCTGATTAATATAGCGCTTCATGCTGCGGGCCTCTTCCAGGGTTCGCACGAAAGGCAGCATGAGGCTCAGGTTCCTTCCGCCGAACACTCCCCTGGCCAGCTTGAAGGCCTCCATCTCCCAATCGTGTATGTCCCGGGAAACGCCACGGTATCCCATCATGGGATTGTCTTCCTGGTCCTCGTAGAGTATCCCGCCTGTAAGATTGCGGTATTCGTTGCTCTTGTAGTCCGTGGTGCGGTAGATGATCTCCTTGCCGTAGAAGGCTAAGGCGAACATGGCCAGGCTCTGGGCCAAGGTCTGCACATAGAGCTCCTTGCCTGTGCGATAGCCCCGGGAACGGATATGCTGCCGAATCTTCTCCGGCATGACCCGGATGTCCTCCATGGTTCTGCTTAGCCCCACCTTTTGGGCCACATCCTCGCGCATTTTCTGAATGCGCTCCAAGACCTGCCGGACCTCGGGATCATCCTTGACCTCTTCCACCCGAGAGGTGATCCTCTCTTCGATCTCCTCCCTCTCCTGCCGGGACTCCGGATCGGCTTCGGAGAGCTGCAGTAGCCGTTCCGAGTAGCCCATGACCTGGCTGATGTGCTCCCTGAGGCTTGTAGAGGTCTTGATCACATCCAGGACCTGAGTGGCCCGCTCCATGTAGTGGTCCAGCTGGGCATCCAGCTCGCGGATGCGTCTCTGCAGGGCAAGCACCTCCTCCGTGCCCCGGGCGCTCACCCTCTCGCTCAGCTGTTCGATCTCCCCGCCCAACCCGGTCAATATGCCCACATACTTCCGCAGATTGAGATCGAAGGTCAGAATGCCGGAGTCGAGCTGATCCTTGACGATCTTGGTGAGTTGATTCTCCAGCTCAGTCAGCTTCTTCTCCACCTTGTCCTGTAAGGTGTCCTTGTCGTAAGCATCCAAAGCCAGGGGGTGGACCCCGATATTGCCCAGCATGAACTCCGCCCGGAGCAGTCCCACTTCGAAATCCGGCACTTCCCGCAGGCGGGATAGAAAAAGTGCCTGCCCCACGTCGGCCAGTATCAGGCCCACCTTGGTCCGGGTGGCCGGGAGCTGGCTCACGTCCACCTCCCCACCCATCTCGATCATAGGCAGCTCGCCCTTGAAAACTTGGCCGCGGGAGCCGTCCACGGTCACCATCTGGCCGTCCAGGGCGCGCAACAGCTCCACCCTGTTGATCCCGATCACGGATGGAATGCCCAGCTCGCGCGAGGTGATGGCCGCATGGCTCGTGTCTCCTCCGGCGCTGGCGAGAACTGCGGAGGAGATCCGCATCCCGGGGACCATGTCCGGGTCCGTGCGTTCCGCTGCCAGGATATCGCCCTTATGGACCTTATTCAGCTCCAGGGCGGAGCGCAGGAAGCGGACCCTGCCGCTGCCCGCACCCCTGGATGCGCCATTGCCCTCCAGAAGGACCTCGGCGTGCTGCAGATAAGCGGGGTCCACCTCCTGGCGGCGCATGAAGATAGTTTGGGGATGCTTCTCGAACTCCACGTTCCAACGGGTCTCCGGCCGGGCCTGCACGAACCACAGCCGGTCCCACTGGTCGATGCAGAATTCGGTATCCATGATTATGCCGTCGTACGCCGCGCTAATGGCGCGCACCCCCCTGGCCACCTCCTCGGCCTGGGCCAGGGACAAGGACCAGCGATAGATATCCTCCTCTGCCACGGGCACGATCTTGGTCCCGCTGCGGTCCTCCTCATACACGATCTTTTTGTCCTTGCACCCCATCTGCCGGATGACCACCTCGTTGCCGTCATCCCTTTGATAGACGTAGAACTTGTCCGGGGTGACTGTCCCGGAGACCACGGCCTCGCCCAGCCCGTAGCTGGCGTCGATGGACACCAGATCCCTGCGGTCCGTGCCCCGACAACCGGTCGCCGTATCCGCGCTGAAGGCAGTTCCGGAAATAACCGGATTGATCATGCGCATGATGCACACGGACAGGGAGGTATTCTCTATGGCCCACTCCTGCTTGGCCTTCTCAGCAATGGAGTCGTCGCCAGTGTTCTCCGCCCGGGATACTGCGTCCAGGATCGCCTCGCGGCGGTAGGTCATGGAGCGCAGATTGTATGCGGAGGCGCAGTTCCATTGATAGGCCTCCACGCACTCCTGCTCGCTCATGATATTGAGATAGGTGTCCTGCAGGCCGGCAAAGGCCTTCTTGCGGCTGTCCTCGCCAGCTGCGGAGGAGCGCACTGCCACCGGAACGTTGTCCCTGCCTGCTTCCTTGCATATGTTCCGATAGGCCTCAGCCACAGCCTCCCTCACATCCTGGGGCAGATCCACGGACAGAATGGCGGCCTGCACCAGGACAGAGCGCTTGCGTAGTTGGTCTATCCCTTCCGGAGAGAGGGCAAACCCCTCCACTATGTTATTTATGAACTTACGCAGCCTGACTAGGCTCTCCTTTCCGGATTGGCTCTGGCTCTCCCTTACCTTTCCGGCTATCCGGCGCACGAAATTGCCCAGAAACTCCGGATCGGCATTGGCATCCACGCCGCTCCAGTCCGTATTGTTATATTCCTGTTCCACCAGATTGCGTATCAAGCTGGCGTTCACCCGGGTCTCATCCAGCAGCTTGTGGAAAGCAGTTGCGGAAATGGCCCGGAACTGTGGAGCACGGATATCCTCCAGCTCGCTGATAAGGGCAGTATTGTAGTTCTTCCCTCCCACAAGCAACTCTCCCTCTTCCCCCAGGACGAATATGTCCGCACCGGTGAGGATCAGCTGCTTGCGTATTTCCTCTGGGGATCGCCTCTGCCCAGAATCTTCACGGGACCGATCCCTAGTGGATTGCACATTCTTGTCAGTTTCGTTTTCAGACATGGCCTCCTCCTTACTTGGCCACATTCAATCCCGCGATCCCGGAGCAAGGCGGGATTGTTCCATCAAATATTTGATTATATTAGCACACAACACTCTACCAGGACAAGTCCCGCCACAAACCGTTCAAATCAAGGGTCCAGCGCTACACCCCCTCGGCGACCAGATCCCCTATCTCCGAGCACCCGGCAACGGTTTCCCCGCTATGGGCCAAATCCCGGGTACGGAAGCCCTGCTTCAAGACTGCGGCGACCGCCTCCTCCACGGACTTGGCCTCCCCCTCCAGGCCCAGGCTGTAGCGAAGCATCATAGCCAGAGAAAGGAGCATTGCCATGGGATTGGCTTGATTGCGGCCCTCTATGTCCGGGGCAGAGCCGTGCACAGGCTCGTAGAGGCCGAAACCGGAACCGCTAAGGGAGGCGGAGGGCAAGAGCCCGATGGAGCCCGTGATGCTCGCGGCCTCATCGGAGAGGATATCCCCGAAAAGATTGGAGGTCAGGATCACATCGAACTGCGTTGGATCGCGCACGAGTTGCATGGCCGCATTGTCCACGTACATGTGGGACAACTCCACATCCGGGTAATCTTTTGCTACCTCCCGGACCACCTCACGCCACAGCTCGGAGACCGCAAGCACATTGGCCTTGTCCACGGAACAGACCCTCCCCCTCCGTTTGCGGGCCGATTCGAAACCCACCCGCGCGATGCGGGCGATCTCCTGTTCGCTGTAGCGCATGGTGTTGTACGCCGAGCGGGATCCGTCCGCCTCGTCGCGACCCTTGGGCTCGCCGAAGTAGACACCTCCTGTAAGCTCTCGAACTACGAGCAGATCGATCCCCCCTTCCACAATATCCGGCCGCAGCAGGGACGCACCCGCCAGCTCCCGGAAGATCACCGCAGGCCTCAGGTTGGCAAAGAGCCCCAGCTCCTTGCGGATGTCCAGCAGCCCCTTTTCCGGCCGCTTCTCCCAGGGCGCCCCGTCCCAGCGGGGGCCGCCCACCGCTCCCATGAGCACCGCATCGCTCTCGCGACAGGCTCGAAGGGTCCGCTCCGGCAGGGGACCGCCGGTTTCGTCGATTGCCGCCCCGCCGATCAGGGCTCGCTCTAGCTCGAAGCTGTGCCCGAATCGCTTTTCCAGGGCCCGCAACACCTTTTCCGCCTGGTCCGTCACCTCTTTGCCAATTCCGTCCCCCGGAAGAACACAGATCTGGCTGCGCATATCGCTCCCCTTGTTCGAGTTCCCAAGCCTCGGCGCTGCCTCAGGCTGCGGACTCCAGACGCTTGCGTACGTAGGGCACCAGTCCGCCGGATTCCAAGATCTTCCGCATGAAATCGGGAAGCGGCCGAACCTGAATCTCTTGCTGGGTGGTCAGGTTCCGGATGATCCCCTCCTCCGCGTCCGCCTGGAGCTGGTCCCCCTCGCGAAGGGCGTCAGCCTGATCGCCCACCTCCAGGAGAACGAGCCCCATGTTGAACCCGTTGCGGTAAAAGATGCGGGCGAAGCTGCGGGCTATGACCAGGGGGATTCCCGCCCCGAGCAGGGCCAGGGGGGCGTGCTCGCGGGAGGAGCCGCAGCCGAAGTTCGCACCGGCCACAAGGATATCCCCCTGCTCCACCCCCTTGATCCAGTCCGGGGAGATTCCCGCCATGCAGTATTGCCCCAGCTCACGTGGATCGGTGCTCACCAGGTAACGCGCGGGGATGATGGCGTCGGTGTCGATATGGTCCCCCACGCGATGCGCTTTGCCCGTGTATCGCATGCTCGCTTCCTTTGTGCTTGCCTCGGTCGGGTTGCCCCCACGTGACGAGCGAAGAAAATCAACAGAACCTACGCTGAATCACTCAAAAATGCCTCGTGAAGGGTTTCGAGATGTTTGAATCAAATCCGCTCTGGATGGCGGATGCGGCCGGCAACGGCGCTCGCGGCCGCCACCGCCGGACCGCCGAGGAAGACCTCGCTCTCCAGGCTGCCCATGCGGCCTTTGAAGTTGCGGTTCGTGGTGGCCAGGCAGCGCTCACCCCCGGCCAGGATCCCCATGTGGCCGCCCAGGCACGGCCCGCAGGTGGGCGGCCCAATCACAGCGCCGGCCCGGCTGAAGATCTCCAGCAGGCCCTCTTCCAGTGCCATGCGGTAGATCCGGGGTGTGGCCGGCAGAACGATAAGACGCAGCCCCGGAGCGACGGTGCGACCTTCAAGGATCTCCGCGGCCTGGCGCAGGTCGCTGATACGGCCGTTGGTGCAGGAGCCGATGACCACCTGGTCCAGGGCGATGTCCTCCACCTCGTAAACGGGACGGACGTTGTCCGGCAGATGCGGGCAGGCCACCTGCGGCTCGAGCTGGTCCAGATCAATATCCAGGCTGGACTCGTACTCCGCGTCTTCGTCAGCAGCCAGGGGAATATCATTCCTGCGTCCCGCATCCCGCAGATAGACTGAGGTCACTTCGTCCGCAGGAAAAAGGCCCACCTTGCCCCCGGCCTCAATGGCCATATTGGCCACGGTCATGCGCGCCTCCGCGTCCATGCTCGCAATGCCGGGACCGAAGAATTCCAGGGCCTTGTACAGGGCCCCATCCACCCCGATGCGTCCCAGAAGATGCAGGACCACGTCCTTGCCTCCCACATGGCGCCAGGGCTTCCCCTCCAGACGGACTAGGATGCTGGGAGGCACCTTGAACCAGGTTTCCCCCAGGACCATGGCCGCGGCGATGTCCGTGCTGCCCAGGCCGGTGGCGAAGGCCCCCAGCCCGCCGTAGGTGCAGGTGTGGCTGTCCGCTCCGACCACCAGGTCCCCCGGGCCCACGAGGCCCAGCTCCGGGAGCAGGGCGTGCTCCACCCCACAGACGCCTCCTTCGTAATAGTGCCGGATTCCGGCCCGGGCCGCGAAGTCTCGCACCCGCTTCACCTGCTCCGCGGAGTCGATGTCCTTGTTGGGGGTGAAGTGGTCGCAGACCAGGACCACCCGTTCCGGATGGAAGACCCGCTCCGCGCCCATTCGCTCCATGGAGTCGATGGCCAGGGGGGCGGTGATGTCGTTGGCCAGGACCAGGTCTACCCCGCACTGCACGATCTGGCCCGGCTCGTCCACAGTCTCGCTGGTATGGGCCTGCAGGAGCTTACTCGCTAGACTGTGTCCCATACGGTCTTCTCCTCCTTGCGGGCCAATCGGTTCAGGGCATTGATATAGGCCTTGGCGCTGGCCACGATGATGTCCGCATCCGATCCCCGGCCTATGGCGGTCTGTTCCTGCTGCTCAATCTTTACCGTGACCTCGCCCTGCGCATCCGTGCCCCCGGTGATGGAGCTAACGGTAAAGTGCAGAAGGTTCGGGGACTGCCCCACGATATTGTCGATGGCGTTGAAGACGGAATCTACCGGTCCTGCTCCAAATTCCGCGGTCTGGCACTCCTTGCCCCCCACCTCCATCTTCAGGGTGGCGGTGGGAATGGCCATATCCCCGGACAGAGAGCTTAGATAGAGGAGCCTGTAGCGATCCGGAATGCGGAAGATCTCCTCCAGGACAAGGGATTCCAGATCCTCCACATATACTTGTTTCTTTTTGTCCGCAAGCCTTTTCACCGCTTCGAAGACCTGGGTATGCTGCTCCTCGTTCAGACGATAGCCCAGCTGCTTCAGCTGCCTCTTGCAGGCGTGCTTGCCCGAATGCTTGCCCAGCACCATCTCCGAGGGGGGACGGCCGATACTTTCCGGGGTCATGATCTCGTAGGTCTGCTTGTTCATGAGCATGCCGTGCTGATGCACTCCGGCCTCATGAGAGAAGGCGTTGCCCCCGATCACCGCCTTGTACGCGGGGATAGGCTGGCCGATGACCAGGGACAGGAGCCGACAGGTGGGATACACCTGCTCCGTCTGGACCCGGTTCTGCACCCCGTAGGCATCCTCCCGGACCCGAAGGGCCATGACTACTTCCTCCAGGGCAGCATTACCGGCGCGCTCCCCGATGCCGTTCAGGGTCACCTCCACCTGTCTGGCCCCTGCTTGCACCGCGGACAGGGTGTTGGCCGCGGCCAGGCCCAGGTCATTGTGGCAGTGCACGCTGAGCACGGCCTGATGGATATTGTTCACCTGCTCTTTCAAGAAAAGAACCAGCTCATACATCTCGTGAGGCTGCACATAGCCCACGGTATCCGGGATGTTCACCGTGGTCGCACCGCTGTCGATTGCGGTCTGCACCACCTGGACCAGGAAGTCGCGGTCCGATCTGGTGGCATCCTCCGCGGAGAACTGCACATTCTCCGTATAACCGCTGGCCCTCTTCACCGCCCTGGCCGTGGCCTCCAGTACCTGCTCCCGGCTCATCTCCAACTTATACTGCATATGAATATCCGAGGTGGCCAGAAAGATGTGGATCCTGGGCCTTCTGCTCTGGGAAAGCGCTTCCCAGCCCCGGTCGATGTCCTGTTCCGAGGCCCGGCACAGGGCCGCCACCTGGGCATTCTCCACTGACTGGGCGATCTCCTGCACAGAGTCGAAGTCACCCTGGCTGGAGGCGGGGAATCCGGCCTCGATCACATCCACGCCCAGGGTATCCAGCTGGCGGGCCAGCCGCTTCTTCTCCTGCTTGTTCATGGTGGCCCCGGGAGACTGCTCCCCGTCGCGCAGCGTGGTGTCCAGTACAAAAACGCGTTCCGTCATATCCATTCTCCTTGGGATTCATGCCTGAGATGAGATCCCCCCCGACAGAGCGACGCTCCACAGACGCATGCGTTCTCTGAATCAGGGGGTCAAAATCAATTGGACAGTAGGATGGGTGGTGATCTCTTTACGAGGGCTTACGGCGGGAAAGCCCCCGTAGAAAAGCACTGCGCCCCCTGCTGTGAAGATAAAAGGAAATGGGCCCGGAAAGAAGATAGGCCAGGAAGAGCAAAAAAGGCACCAGCTGGGGCTCGGCGAGAACGAGAGCACTGGCGAGCACGACTCCCACGGTGGAGCTAAAGGGATGGAGCTTGACGAACTCCAGGTCCTTGAAGGAGGCATAGCTGACATTGCTCACCATGAGAAGGGCGAGCACACAGATGAAGACCAGGGAGAAGGGACCCAGAAAAGTCTCGGTTATCGCCGCGGGCAAGATGTCGGAAAACAGGACCAGGGTTGCCAACATACAGGCAGCCGCAGGGACTGGCAAGCCCACAAAGCTCTTCTTATTCTGGTGAGTGCCCCGCAGGGTGTGGACATTGAACCGGGCCAACCGGAGCGCCCCGCAGGCGAGAAAAAGAAAGGAGCAGGCCACCCCCAATCTGCCAAAGCTCTGGGTTTGCCAGAGGTAGATCAAAAGGGCGGGACTAACCCCAAAGGCCACCAAGTCCGCCAGGGAATCCATCTGGATCCCGAATTCGGACCCCGCCTTGGTTATCCGTGCCACCTTGCCGTCCAATCCGTCCAGGAGGGCGCTAACAAGAATGGCCATTGCGGCGATCACGAAGCGGGAGTCCACAGCCCAGAGTATGCCCAAAAAAGCAGCCAGAATGCTGCCAATGGTGAACAGATTGGGCAGTATATACAAGCCTTTGTGGCGCACAGTGCTCATTGCTTCCTCGTGTGCCCGTCTCAGCCCAGCTGCTTGGCCACGAGGGTCTGTCCGGCCACAACAGTTTGCTGAGGGGAAACGAAAACTTCATAACTTTGTGGTAGATAGAGGTCAACCCTGGAGCTGAACTGGATCATGCCCAGCCTCTGGCCTCGCTGCAGATGATCCCCGATTTCCACCCAGCTCAAGATGCGACGGGCCACCCATCCGGCAATCTGGACCACCGTCCAGTTCCCGCCCTGCTCATCCCGCAGGTGAAGGATATTTTGCTCGTTTTCCTGGCTGGACTTATCCCGCGAGGCATTCAGGTATTTACCCGGCCTGTAGCGTTGTGTGGACAGCTCGGCCTGCACCGGGGCCCGGTTCACGTGAACGTTGAACACATGCATAAAAATGGCCACGCGGTCTTTCTCCTGCCCGTCCACGGGATCGACTGCCCGGTCCACGCGGACCACGCGCCCATCCGCCGGAGCGACCGCGATACCCGGCTCCCGGGGCACAATCCTCTCCGGATCGCGATAGAACTGCAGGCAGAAAAGCAAGCCGAGCAATAGGACCATGGCAGCCACTGCCCAGTTAAGCACAGCGCAGATCAGGGCCAACCAGGCCAAGGCCCCGATCAGGGGCATGCCTTCCAGACGAAGTGGGGGTTGCTGTTTACTGCAGCTCATGCCTTACCTCTTATTACCGCATTCACGCTGGATCCCTCCTTCAGCCATTTGAGCTAACCCGGCGTTGGGAGAAATTGTACACCCCGGACAATACAAAATAATACCCTGGAAACAGCAGAGAGGCAAGCGAAACCTCCTCCACCCAGGCGGCATGGGGAAAAGCGCAGACACCCCCCACTGCTGCGGCGTAGAGGACGCAAAGGACTATAGTTGTTTGCCGCATCCCTTTCGTTCTGGAGGGATAGATATAACCATCATGCCTGCGCAGATGCAGGAAAAACGAGGCATACAATGTTCGGAGCCGATCCGGGGAGAGCGCTCCACTCTCCCCGGATCGGCTCCTTTCCAATTTTATTAAGCAATTCAGTAGATTCGAGACATTTACATACAAACAGGGCGGATTCATCCCTTCCCGAATCCGGGAACGCGCAGCATGTCCTCCAGCTTGCGCAGCCCCACACTCGCCAGGGAAACCAAAAGCAGGTAGTAGCAACCCACGATAAGGAAGACCTCGGTGTAGCGGAAGGTTTGGGCGGCCAGGATCTTCCCCTCGCCGGTCAGCTCGATGCAGGTGATAATATAGGCCAGGGAGGAATACTTGATCAAATAGATCAGCTCGTTGCCCACGCCCGGCAGGGCACGGCGCATGGCCTGGGGCAGGATAATGTGGACCATGGTCTTGACGCGGGAAAAGCCAAGGGACTCCGCAGCCCGGATTTGGCCGCTCTTAATGGAGAGCAGGGCCCCGCGGATGTACTCCGAGTGATAAGCCCCGCTACAAAGGGAAAATCCGGCGACTGCGGCCACGTAGGGGGTCAGGTAGATCCCGATGCCCGGCAGTCCGAAATAGAGCATGAAGAGCTGCACCAGCAACGGAGTGCCACGGAATATCGTGGCGTAGGCGGAAGCGGCGCGGGAGAGCCAGGGCGGGCCGAATGTCCGGGAGAAGCCTACCAGGATCCCCAGCAAAAGACCGATGCACGCCGAGGGCACAATCAACAGGAGCGACACGATCAGCCCCTTATTGAGCGCCGGGACAAGCTCGCTCCAGATGAAGGATGGATCCATGGCTGTCTCGCCCTAGGCGTAAAGTTCGTTAATCTTGGAGCAAAAGGAGAGGGTCCTGCTCTGCTCCGCGCCGGAATGGCTGAGCAGCTCCTGTGGGGCGCCCTGTTCCACGATGCGCCCCTGTTCCATGAACATGATCTCCTGGGCCAGCGTCCTGGCAAAACCCATCTGGTGCGTGGCCATGAGCATGGTCATCCCCCTCTGGGAGAGATCCCGGATCACCGCGAGCACCTCGCCGATAAGCTCCGGATCCAGGGCGGAAGTGGGCTCGTCCAGCAGCAGAATGGCCGGATCCATGGCCAGGGCCCTGGCGATGGACAGGCGCTGTTTCTGCCCCCCGGAGAGCTCGGCGGGATAGAGACCCTTCTGTTCCCAGATGCCCACGCGCTCCAGCTCGCGCTCAGCCCGTTCTGCTGCTTGGCGGGAGCTCATGCGCCTCACCTTGCGCAGGGCGATGCTCACGTTCTGCAGGGCGTTCAGGTGGTCGAAGAGGTTGAACTCCTGAAAGATCATTCCGATCTGCTGCCTGTAGGCCAGGACTTCCCGCTTGCGGCGGAAGGTGACCTCCCTGCCATCCAGGACGATCCTGCCGCTGTCCGGGAAAAGGAGCAGGTTGATGCACTGCAGCAGCGTGCTCTTTCCCCCTCCCGAGGGACCGATGAGGACCTTGAGATCCCCCTTGCGGACCACCATGTCCACATCGCTCAGGATGCTTGTGCCGCTTATCGTCTTGCTCAAGCCCTCGACCCGGAGCAATTCCTCTTCAGCCATAGTCCCGCCGCCAATAACTCCCCTCACTCGGGCCCTTCGACACCTCTGGCCGCAATTCGTCCGAGTTCGGGATTTGGAGTTGAGTGATTGATTCTTCGTGAACCGGGAAGCGGAATGAGCCCCGAAGATGTAAGTGCCCGGATCGCACTCAGGCCGTCATCCGGCGCGCCGCATCTGTCGTCTGTCCTTTGAACTCCGGCTTTTCCCAACCGACTCACCGACGCACTGACTCACCGAGTCACTGACACACCGGGCCTCCGCGGCTAGCTGGAATAGCCCGGGATATAGAGCTTTTTCTCCAGCCTGTGCAGCAGGTGGACTCCGGCCCAGGTCAGACAGAAATAGATCACTCCGGCTGTGAGATAAAGGGCAAAATGCTCGTATGTACGCGAGGCGACGAAATGGGTCCTGGACAGGATCTCTGGAGCGCCCAGGACAAAGGCGATTGCCGAGTCCTTGAGCACGATGGAGTACTCGTTGGCCCAGCCGGGAATGGACGTGCGCAGGACCTGGGGAAGGATAATGGACACCACCGCCCTGGTATCGCTCATCCCCAGCGCCCGGGCCGCCTTGAGCTGCCCGTGGGGCAGGGCCTCGATCCCTCCCCGGAAGATCTGCGACTGGTAGGCCACTCCGCGCAGCCCCAGCACTAGTGCCGCGGTCACGATGGCGGACAGATTCAGATTGAGGGCGTTGAACAGCCCGAAGTAGAACAGAAAGAACAGGACCAGCACCGGGATGCCGCGAAAGAACCACACGTATATCGCGGCTGTATAGCGGATCGGTCGTGTGCCGTAGACTTGGCCCACGGCCATGGGCAGGCCCAGGGCAAGGCCGATGAGCATGGCCCCGAGGACGATTCCCACGGTGACCAGGCTGCCTTGCAGGATATAGGGCAGGGCGTTCTTCACCGCTAGCAGGGATTCGAGCATACAAGCCAGCCTGACCGGGAATACCGCATCAATTCGGACACCTGCCGGGGCGCGGCCCCCGCACTTGCCGGACACCCTCTGTATCCGGCCAGCGGTTACCTGCCCCGGCTATTCCAGAAACGGCCTAGTGGCCGCCGGGTTCGTACTTCTGCACCAGCTTGTCCCAGTAGGGATCGTTCTTGAGCTTTCTCAGGCCCTCGTTCAGGGTCTGCAGGAGCTCCTCGTCCCCCTTGCGCACTGCATAGCCGAAGGACTCCGGCTCCATGCCGAAGGTGCCCAGGATGGTGACCGGCTTCTCCTCCTGAGCATCCTTGGCCGGAGCCATGTCCATGGCCGCCGCCTGGACGCGGCCGTTGACCACGTCCGCCACCGCCATGGGAGCGGAATCGTAGTAGCGAAGGGTGTAACCGTAGTCGTCCTGGTGCGACTTGAGCCACTCTGCGCTGGTGGTGCCGCGCTGCACCCCGAGCCGCTCCCCGGACATGATCTCCTCCACGCCCAGATCCGAATCCTGCCGCACCACGAGGACCTTCTTCACCTTCCAGTAGGGGATGGTGAAGTCCACCTGCTCCTTGCGCTGCTCGGTGATGCTCATGCCCGAGGCGATGAAGTCGATCTTCTCGCTCTTCAGGGCGGGGATGATCCCGTCCCAGTCGATGGGCTTATGGGTCACCTCAAAGCCCATCTCCTCGGCGATCCATTCCACGGCGTCCACGTCGAAGCCGCTGGGCTCGCCGGACTCATCCACATAGGCGAAGGGAGGATAATTGGCGTCGATTCCGTTGACGTAACTCTGTCCAGCCACCGCGGAGAACGGGGCGGCAAACAGAGCCAGACCGATAGCCAGACAAACGAGCCAGAGAAGTCCTTGCTTGTTCATTCTCGCACCTCTTGTTTCCGGTTTTGCGCCCCGGAACGAGGCCATCCGCCTCTCCCGGGACATTTCAGGACAATCCCAACCACCGAAACGAAGTCTCTTTGCCGTGCAAAGCCTCCACGTGACGAAACGCGTCAAGGACTCGGGCAGTCCGCGATTATGGGACGGAACCGCCAGTTCTAGGTGGGATCCGGATCTCAGTAGCAAAATTGCTGGGTACACTCAAGAAGAAACTGAGGCGCCCCCTTGCTCCCGCTTCTCGATCTTGGCCCAGGTGTCCTTGAGCGCGACAGCCATGTTGAACACCAGGGGCTCGTGCCGGGAGTCTCCGTTCAGGCAGAAATAGCCCTTGCGCTCGAACTGCAGCCTGGTCCCGGAGTCGATTCCCCGCAGGGCGGGCTCGACCTTGCATCCGGAGACAACGCGCAGCGAATCCGGGTTGATGTACTGCACGAAGTCCACGCCCTTTTTCTCCTCGCGAGTAGGATCGGCCTTGGTAAAGAGACGGTCGTAGAGCCGGAACTCCGCATCCAGGCAGTGTCTGGCGGATACCCAGTGCAGGGTGCCCTTGACCTTGCGTCCGTCCGGGGAGGAGCCTCCGCGCGACTCCGGATCGTAGGTGCAGTGCAGCTCGGTAATCTCTCCGTTATCGTCCTTGACCACGTCCACACAGGTGATGAAGTAGGCGTAGCGCAGCCGGACCTCCCGTCCCGGGGCCAGCCGAAAATACTTTTTGGGCGGGTCCTCGCGGAAATCGTCCCGTTCGATGTAGATCTCCCGGGAAAAGGGCAGACCCCGAGTGCCCATGGACTCGTCCTCCGGATTGTTGATCCCCTCCAGCTCCTCCTCCCCGTCCTGGGGATAATTGACAATGACCACCTTGAGCGGATCCTGCACGCCCATGAATCGCGGCGCGCGATAGTTGAGGTCGTCGCGCAGGGCGTGCTCCAGCATGGACATCTGCACCAGGCTCTCGCTCTTGCCCACACCGATCATGTCGCAGAAGTTGCGGATGGCCCCCGGAGTATAGCCGCGCCTGCGCAGGCCGGAGAGAGTGGGCATCCTGGGATCGTCCCAGCCGTCCACGTACCCCTCCTCCACCAGCCGGTTTAGCCTACGCTTGCTGAGCACGGTGTAGGTCAGGTTCATTCGGGCAAACTCGATCTGCTTGGGCCGACTGGGCACGGGAAGATGCTCGATGAACCAGTCGTACAGGGGCCTGTGGTCCTCGAACTCCTGGGAGCACAGGGAATGGGTGATCCCTTCCTCGGCGTCGGACAGGCAATGGGCGAAGTCGTAGGTGGGATAAATGCACCACGCGTCCCCTGTGCGATGGTGCGTGGCGTGCAAGATACGGAAGATAACCGGATCGCGCATGTTCAGATTGGAAGAGCCCATATCGATCTTGGCCCGCAGGACTTGGCTCCCCTCTGCGAATTCCCCCCGGCGCATGCGCTGAAATAGATCCAGATTCTCTTCTGTGCTCCTGTTCCTGTAAGGGCTCTCCGTACCCGCCTCGGTCAGAGTCCCCCTGTATTGCCTGATTTCTTCCGGGGTAAGGCTGCAGACAAATGCCCTATCCTGCTTGATCAGCTCCACAGCGTATTGATAGAGTTGCTCGAAATAATCCGAAGCATAGTACAGGTGCTCTCCCCAATCAAATCCGAGCCAGGCTACATCTTCCCGAATGGAGTCTACATAGACTTCCTCTTCATTAAGGGGATTCGTATCGTCGAAGCGCAGATGACACCTACCCCTGTATTCCCAAGCCAGTCCGAAATTGAGGCAAATGGATTTGGCGTGACCTATATGGAGATATCCGTTAGGCTCGGGGGGAAAACGGGTCACTAGTTGTCTTAGCTGATTGCTCGCAAAGTCCTCTTCGATTATGTTACGTATGAAATGCGGTTGCATGGAGTGCTCTCTATCCGTCATGAACTCTGTCTCCTGAGAAAGATTTTGCCTGGACAACGGATCAACTTTCTTGATGCGAACCTATGTGTGTGGGACAACCCACAAGAACGCGCAGACTCAAGCCGCCGGGGCAGATATGAGGCCGTTTTCCATTAGCAATGGCAAATTCTCGGACAAGACGCAAGCTCGATAATATCGCGCGCACCCCGGTAAAAGGCCCCACGGAGAGCGGAGTCTTCTGCGCCCGGGAGGGAACAGTTTCTGCGAGGCAAGTTTTTGTTCCGCCTGCGAAGGAGCGCCACATACCGGATTGTCCGACCCTCAAAAAAGTCCCGGGCTAAAGGAACCTGAACCCCGTCAACACAGGGGGCGTAACCTATGCGGCCTTTTCTGGACCAAGGGCAGATCATTTACCGGCTCGCGACTGCACTGGCAGATTCCGGATCCTCCTTCTCCGCCAAGCTCCGGCAAAGTCTGGGCATTATCCGGGAAGAGCTCCAAGCGGAGGATAGCCTTCTCCAATTGTACTCCGGCAGTCAGGAGGCTTTTTCCCTTGGGGAAAATGGCGGACTCCTCAGCCGCGAAACAAGGGAAAATCCCCCTTGGAAGGAGATCACCCGTTACGTGAATTCCAACAGGGAACCAGTGCAGATTAACGACATCCGTAACGATCCCAGATTTGGGGATGCGAGTTCCGAAGAAGAAAACCGCAATTACGCCCTCCTCGCCTCCCCCCTTTTTTTGGGGGACAGTAGCGGGACCACCGGCGTGATTCTTCTGGCCAACTCCACAGGGTTCACTGATGAGGACCTGGACAACCTCACCCTTCTGGGCCAATGGCTTTCCCCGTTTATTGCCGATCGTCTCCAAACAGGGGACTATCCCCTGCAGGAGCCGGAGGAGGGGAATAACCCCTTCGCAGGAGAAAAAGCAGCTCCTTCCCCTCCCCATGCGGACGAAATCGAGGAACTCGAGTTCATAATCCACGATCTGAAAAGCCCGCTGGCCGCGCTTATGACCAACCTTGACCTTTTGCAGAGCATAAGCCAATCCGAAAAACAAGCCTCTCTAGCCCATACCGCTCTAAAGAGCGCCAACAAGCTCTATCAACGCATCACTCAGTTTCTGGATTACTCCAGATTTGAAAGCTTAAGCCCTCGGGATGCTGACCCCTATCCAGTGGATCTGGAACAGGCCGTTTCCAAACAGATCCAGGAACACCAGTCCCTTCTGGACAAAAAAGAGATCGAGATAAACACTGACGGGGCTACAGGAATAGAAGTTTTTGCGGAGGAATCCCTTCTGCATCACCTTCTGCAGAATCTCCTCTCCAACGCGATCCACCACACCCCGTATCGGGGGCACATAGCCCTCTCCTGGATCACCAGGAAGGCCATGCGCAAGGAGGACATCTCCTCCTCCATCACCACAGTCTCAGTCGAGGATTCAGGCGAGGGTATCCCGGACCGCAAAAAGCAGAAGGTCCTCCGCTCCATGGAGCAGGGGCGCAGGTCTCTTGCCAAAAGCGGGGAGTTAGGGTTAGGGCTTCTTATCTGCTCTCGTATTATCCATATCCTGCAGGGAACCCTCTGGATTGAGGACGCCTTGCCCC
>JAIPEP010000043.1 GCA_021737085.1 Desulfohalobiaceae bacterium
AGAAAGGCCAGGGAGTCCTCGGGCAGGCCAGTGCCCACCAGGGGACACTGCACCGCAGAGGGGACCACCTCCCGGACCACTCCCACCGCGTCCTTGTCCGACCTTTCCTTGACCTGCATGAAGAAAGGGAAGAGAGTGTTGTGCGTATTCAGGGGAATGGGCGACTTGGGGGCCACGCTGCCTTTGGTGTCCCAGCAGCCGCAGATGGCGCAGAGTATGGCGCAACTGCGCCGGAAGTAGACCTCGTGCGCGTAGAAGGAGCTGCGCCGTCCGGGATAGATCACGCTCTTGGGGGCGTTGCGGGCGAACTCCCTGGCCACCCAACGGATTTCGGAAGCCGGAATCTCGCATTTGCCCTCGGCCCATTCCGGAGTATAGCCCTTGTCCAGGATGTGCTTCTTCAGCTCGGAGAATCCGTGGGTGTAGGTCTCGACGAACTCCTTGTCGTAGAGCCCCTCCTCGAGCACCACGTAGGTCAGGGCCAGGACGAAGGCCATGTCCGTCCTCGGCTTGACCGGATACCACTTGTCCGCCTTGGCCGCGGTCTCGGTGAAGCGGGGATCCAGATAGATCAGCTTCTGCCCCTTGGGCTTATAGCGCTGAAAGTCCACCGAGTCCGGGGTAATGAAGGACTGGGCCCTGTCCGACCCCATCATGACCACGAACTGGGCGTTGTGCAGATCGGCGTCCGGATAGACACCGAAAACGGAGCTCCAGCCCTGGATGTTCGTGGACAGGCACAGGGAGGGATGCCGCACCGTGTTCAGGGAGCCGAAGGCGCTGACGATGTAGTAGAAGAACTCCTCCTGCAGTCCTTCCGTGGAGGCGAACATCACCGAGGAGCGGTTCTGGTACTTCTGTTTCAGCTCGGCGAGATTGCCGGCCAGCTTCCTGTAGGCCTCCTCCCAGGAGATCTCCTTCCACTTGCCCTCTCCGCGCTCGCCGGTTCGAAGCAGGGGCTTCTTCAGGCGATCCGGGCTGTAGGGGATGGCGGCTCCGGCATTGCCCTTGGCGCAGAGCATGCCCCGGCTCTTGATGTACTTGGGGTTGGGATTGAGCTTTTTCAGCTCTCCGTTCACCACATCCGCCACCACCCCGCACTTGTTCACGCACATGGCGCAGGTGGTGGGGATTTGCTCCCGCTTTCCCGAAGGACCCTGCTCCGCCTCGCTGGAAGCCCGGGAAGAGACGGGCTTGAAGGAGCCGAGTCCGGCTCCCAGGGCCGTTCCGGCCACAGCACCCGCTCCCAGTCCCAGGAAACGCCTTCTCGTTAGGAACATGGATGACATAAGCTTTCCTCCTGCTCACACATATGGATCGACTCACCCTCGCCCCCCAGGAGAGACAGCATCTCCCGGATGAAGTCCCGGAAGGCAACGGCAAGGTCACAATACAGGTCTTGCCGCGCATGCTCGCGGATACTCCCGCTAAACGGCTCCGCCATGGGAGCGATGTAGCGGCACACCACCGTGTACAGGGCCTCGCAGCCCTTTAGACCGGATTCTCCGCGACGAAGGGCTCCGGCCGTCTCGGCGCAGAACTCCAGCAGGAGATGGATGTGATCCGCAGGCTCCCGGACATCTTCCCTCGGCTCGCATCCGGCCTCTCTCATGATCCGACGCAGCTCCCTCTGGGTGGACTCCAGGAGCAGCCCCTCCTTGCTCAGATAGCAGGAAGCGTAGGGCGGCGCCGGGACATGGCCGTAATTGTTGACCATGAGCCGCACATATTCGGCCTGCATCTCCTGCAGATCCGGCAAATCCGGGGGCCCGGAGCTCGCCTCCCGCACGATCAGCTCCAGGAGCCGGCGGTTTTCCCGCAAACGAAGATACACCTCTTCACTGGGATAGCGAAAGCACAGGGAGAACATCCAGAACATCCGCTCCATGGCTGCTGCGGTTTCGCCGTCCGGAAGCCCTGGAACGCCCATAGCTCCTTCCCCAGAGTCCCGCCCAGAGCACGCTCCGGAAGGGACAAGCTCGGATTCTCTGTCTCTGTGTGGCATGCGCCAAGCACCTTGCTCTAAATGGGTTATATTCGCTGCGAACAGGCCTCGTGCCTCGTTTACGCCTATACTTGGCTCAAAAAACCAGATAGCGATCGCTTTCCGCGATCAATTCCGCATTCCTGGCCTGGGTGACGAATTGCTTGAATCCGACTCCGGGGACCTCGACACCCTGAAGCCCGTTCGCCCTATAGCTCACCTCGCAGACATACGGCGTCGCCGTATCCAGCAGAGCCGGAAATTCTTGCTCTTGGGTCAGCAGGACACCTCTGCCCGAGAAAAAGACCAAAACCCGGCAGCCCTTTTCAAAGGCGGCCCTGCAAAGTTGCAGCAGGTACGGGAAATATTCGTCGCTGCGGACCAGTATTCCTATAGTCTGTGCCATAAATCCCTCGCTTCTTCCTGGGGATACTCGGAAGCTCGTGTCTGACAGACACGGAGCTCATTCGTGTTACCACCAGCATATCGTTTTTTCATGATCCAGGATTTTTTGCACAACATCATGCCAATCCGTAGCCTCACTGTAAACTTGGATGCATTTCGCATCATCACCGGAAATCATCCGGATAAAACCATTGGTTACGGAATCCGGCTCGGATTTGAGGATATGCAGAGTCTCCATACAATTCTCCTAGATTCGTTGATTGCAATACGTACCTATCCAGCGTTTTTTTTTCAGTTCAGAACGGGATCACTATGTCGGCCTGTTTGAGCATATCTCCCACTTCTTCCATGCTCACAGGGTCGAAGCCGTGCTTGTCGATGTTCTCGGGATGATCCGAATATCTTTCCCCTTCCATCTCATCCAGAAACATCATGTTTTCATAGTACGCCTCGTCCATATTCTGGATAGCGTTCTCCAGAACGATCATCTGCACATGCAGATTCTCCATCAGGGCGCCCAAACTGGTGCGGAGTCCCTCGTATTGCTGACGAGGCTCTCGTATAACGACTGCAACCTTTTTCATGATGAGTCTCCTACTCGATTCGGATGAAATATCTGGTGTAATTCTCTGGATGATCTTCGTACCCCAGAAACTGATAGCCGTGTTTTTCGCAATAGTTGGGAATGTCGTTCTTGGATCCGGGGTCTGTTCCCTGCACCTCGAGAACCTGGCCTGGCTTCATGGTCTTGAGCGTCTTCTTGACCTTGAGAAGCGGCATGGGACAGGAAAGACCCTTGGTGTCCAGAACGTGGTCTGCCTGAATATTTTGAAGATTTTCCTGCACTGTCATAACGATTGCTCCTGTCTTGCTTGCTGTTTGCGGGACAAAACCGCCTACCTCCATGATTTCGACCCGATTCTTAGAAAGCGGTGAACTTCTCCGTTTGCTCGTTCCAGACGAGCAGAAGCATGATCCCGGCGCAGAAGAGATAAAAGAGAGTCAATCCCCCTTGCCAGGTCAAGAGCTCAGGGATGAAGACACCGCCGCCCAAAAGCTCTCTGACACCCGAGTGATCCAGCAATCGCCCCATGGGGGAATTGGTCAAAAAGAACCCCACAAGGGCCAGCCAGAGCTTGAGGTGTCCTTCCCCGGCCCTCCACAGGGATCCGCTGGCGCATCCCCCGGCCAGGAGCATGCCAAACCCGAAGATCACTCCCCCGAGCAGGCTGCCCATCCAGAAGGGGTGATACACTCCCGCTCCCGGAGGCTGGATATAGGCCCATTTCATGGCTGCAACACCTAGGGCATAGATCATGAGGCTCACGATCACCCCGCGCATCATGGTGCTGTCCCCGGTCATGAAGGGCTCCCGGAAGGCGTTGGCGAAACAGAATCTGCCCCGGTGCATGACCAGACCGATGAGGAAGCCGAAGAACAACAGACCCCCCATCTGGGTCTGCCCCAGCCAGTTATATACCTGGAAAACCACGAGAATGAGGACAAAGACCGACACGCCGACATAGGGAGCGATACGACTCCAGTCCCTGCGGGATTCTGTGCCCACACCGGACACTCCCTGGCTGTTCTGGCCCACGTTCTCCATTTCCCAGAGGAGGTAGCGCAGGCCCAGATAGGCCCCTGCGAACAGACCCAGCATCATCAGGGCCCCGCCCAGATCCAGCATGCCCAGGGCGCTGTAGAAGCCGCCCACGTTGCAACCTGCGGCGATTGCCGCCCCGACCCCCATCAGCCCGCCTCCCACGAGGCCCTTGCCGTATTCCCACCTGGGGGCGCGGTGCACGGCGAATTGCCGGCTCATGAGGGCCGAGGCGAAAGCGCCGACCAGCAGGCCGATATTGGACACGGACATGCCGTTGAGCAGCACCCCGCGCTGAGGGGCGGATTCGTAGAGGCCGAGCCGGTAGTAGAACCAGTCCCCCCAGTTGGCAAAGCCGCCCGCAACCCCCCAGGTGTGCCACCACATGAAGATGAGCAGGGCCAGAAAGGCCAGGAAGACGCCAGAGACCCAGGCCGGCCAAGGCGTAAGAAACAACGTCCGGTGCACTTTTTCCATCTCGCCCTTGAAGAAGCTCGTTTGCTCGGTCATTGCCCTATCCTTTTTCCTGCCTGCGAAGCATTGTTTCCCTGCGGATCTCTCACTCCAATTCCCGCTCAACTGATTAGAAGCGATACACAGCCGAGAGGTAGTATTGCTGCATGCGGTCGATTACCGGGGAGAGCGTGGTCTGCATTCCGGTAACCTTGTCCACGTCCTTGGGCTCGCCCAGGGGATTGCCGCTTCCGGAGTACTCGAAGTCGTAGAACTGGGCCCCCAACCGAAGGAAGAAGTGCTCCCCGCTGATGTTTTGGGTCAGGTAGGGCTCGATCACGTGCCCCCTGGTGGCCAGCTTGCTCCCGATGAGGTTATCCTCCGCTCCGGTGAAGTTGAACCAGTACTTGGAGCCGTAGTTGTACTCCAGGCCCAGCTTGGTGCCGTAATCAGCAAAATTGTAGCGGCCTCCGGCGTAGAGGCTGTACCCGTCGTGGTCCTCGAGCTCCCCCTCCGAGGAGAGCAGGCTTAGGCCCAGCATCTCGTAGGCCGGGTTCTCGGAGACATTCTCCGCCTCGGTGTGGGACCAGGCCCCGGAGAGGAACAAATCCAGGGCCCCGCCCAGGGTGTTGCCCTGCAAGAGGAGGGTGCCCGCCTGCCAGTCGCCGATGCTGGTGGTGGGCTCCATCCTGGAGACGTAGAGGGACTTGTTAGGCTCGAAGGTGTAGGCGCCGCTCGGGGTCTTGCTCACGGTGAAGGGCATGACGGTGAGCCCGGTGAACCCGTCGGTGATGTCCGGGGCGTAGGCGTAGTTGGCGGTGAGCTTGAGCTCCGTGTCCAGGCTTAGCAGATAGCTCTCGTAGAGGTCGCTGATCACGCCGTAGAGGTCCACGTCGTCCGTGTGGGGCTCGGAGAGGAAAGCGCTGGTGGTGCCGTACTGGCTCTCGAAGGCGGAACCGTAACAGAACTTGATGTCCGCTCCTGGAACCCCGGTCATCTCGGACAGGTCGAAGTGGAGCGAGGCCCCGTCGAACTCCCAGTTGATAATATGGGCCATAGGCGAGCCACCCTGTGCGGGCAGGTTCTTCTTGTACTGCAGAGGAGGCCCTTCTGTTGAGGGCCTGCGGCCCACGGAAATGTACCAGGGAACCTGGCCGATCTCGTTGTCGTACACAAAGTAGGCCCGCTCCAGGCGGATGGTGTTGCCGTGGGGGTTGCTGGCCGTGGTGCCGTCCATGCTCACGTCCTGCATCCCGGCCCGGTTGAAGTTGATCCCCACGCTGTCCCCCCAGACTTTATAAGCAGCCAGCCTTCCGGCGAAACGCAAGTTTTCGTTGACCTGCGAATCCATGCGCAGGCGGAAGCGAAGGGTGCGCACCGCATCGTTGTCCACGTCCACTTCGGAGGGTTCGATCCCCTTCAACATGCCCTGAATTTCCTGATCGGAATAGGTGTTTCCCTCCAGCATCGGCATCATTTCCTGCAGAGTTCCGTAACTGGAGCGGGCATCCTGCATATGGATGGACCACAGGCGCGGCTCCATCTCTACGGACAGCTCCACCTTGTCCGCGGCCGTGTGCCTCTCTGTCTGCGAGACCCTCTCCTTGAGGGACTCCGTGTCCTCCTGCTGCTCCTTCTGCAGCTCATCCACCTGCTGCTGCAGTTCTTCGATGCGCTGTTCCAGATCCTTTTCCTGGCTCTCCCCCTCCTGGGCGAGCGCCATACCAGTTAACACCATGAACGATAAGGTCATAAAAATAACCACTTTCTTCCAGATCATAGGGTATCTCCCTGGCTTGAGCGGTGTCCGCGTCCTTAACTACCCGCATGTGGCGGGCTGGGCCGAATCATAGGCATGCTTGAACAGATAGGTGAAAATGTCACCCAGCTGACTTCGGGACAGCTTGTCCCATTCCTCGGTGCATTCCAACTCCTTGTAGCCATCAAAATCGCTCTGCCACTGGGCCTGCGTCTTGGTGTTCGGCTGCAGCTCCTTGGCCGAGCTCCCGTCGTGACAGGAGCGGCAGTTCTTGCGGTACATATACTTCCCCCTGCGCTCATTGCCGTCCGGAGAAAAGCCTTCTCCGGCAAAAGCGATCCCCATGCTGCCTGCGGCGATGAGCAGCATGCACAGCACTGCCAGCCATTTTGTTCTTTTCCCTTTCATCTTTCCTCCTCCTTTGCTTGGATCTTTTCCTCCAGCACCCCGGAAGGTTCCGAGGCGAAAAAAAAACCAATGAACTACTTGCCTCTATGAACTGTTCATGGTAATAATATTTCATAGGATACACGTTTTGACAACCCCCTTTTTCCAATCCAGGCCAAAAATTTTTTTACCTACAAAAGTTTTGATACAACTTGTTGAAATAACGCCTTTTTACAAAAAAAACGCACTTTTTCTAAGGCATGACTGAAGGCTTACCGTAGGGTATGCTATACTTGGATCCCGGCGTTTTCCTCCCAAGCAGAGGCGTGCCGCCGCGGACGCCCTTTTTTTTGTATGTAAATGTCTCGAACCTACTGAATTATTTGAGTAGGTTGGAAAGGAGCCTGTCCGGGGAGAGCGCTGTAAGCGCAGGTTTCATCCCATCCTACCAATGCAGGGTGCAGCAACATCCAAGCGGCTCCACCCCAGATCCAACGGTGAAACGGGCACGATTTTCCATAAGGCTAACCCTAGAAATAGGGGCACGAACTCGGGACTCATGCATAGCACTACAAAGCCCCGATCTATATGAAACCCAGCGAAGCGCTCTCCCCGGATAGGCTCCGGTCATTGTATGTTTGGTTGTGCCTGCGTCTGCGCAGACATGAGGGTTGTATGTGCGCTTGGGATAAACCTGAAAAAACAAGTGAGGGCAAAATATGGACAGGAGCAAAGTTGCCCCTCAGGAAACTCAGCCCATCGGGCCCTATAGCTTCGAGGAATTCCTGGAAATGGCCCGGAGCTTCCACAGCTTTCCCGCTCCGGGGCTTCTCCTCGGCGGATACATGGTGCAGAAGGCAAAGGCGGGGCTAGAGCCGGAGACTCTGTTTGAGGCGGTGGTGGAGACCCGGAAGTGCCTTCCCGACGCGGTACAGCTGCTCACCCCCTGCAGCACAGGCAACGGATGGATGCGGGTGATTCATCTGGGCCGCTTCGCCCTGGGCTTGTACGACAAGTACAGCGGACAGGGCCAAAGGGTGAGGATTGTTCCGGAAAGGCTCCAAGAGTGGCCGGAAATCAGGGACTGGCTGTTCAAGAAGAGGCCCAAGCACCAGCAGGACACGGGGCAGCTCCTGACCCAGATCGGAAAGGCGGGCGAGGCCTACATGACCTCGGAAGAGGTGCAGGTACATCCCCGCTTGCTGGGTAAACACAGCGGAGGGGAGATAGGGGTCTGTCCCGTCTGCGGGGAGGCCTATCCCGTGCAGGACGGGGGCATCTGCCGCGGCTGCCAGGGCGAAAGCCCCTATGAGCGGACAAGCTTTCCCGTGAATCCGGAACCCGCTCGCGCCGTCCCCGTGGAGAAAGCAGTGGGCAAACACGCCCTGCACGACATGACCGAAATCATCCCGGAAAAAAGCAAATCCCCCGCCCTGCGAGCCGGAGAGAGGATCGGCGCGGCTGACCTGTGCCGCCTGCAGAAAATGGGCCGCACCTCGGTCTATATCCAGGAGAACACCCCGCGGGAGCAGGGCTGGATCCACGAGAACGAGGCGGCCCTGGCCTTCGCCCGCAGGATGGCCGGCTCCGGCATCGGCTTTGAGACCCCGCCGCACGAGGGCAAGATCAACTTTCGAACCAAGCAAGAGGGCTTGTTTGTGCTGGACCGGGAAAAGCTGGAGCGATTCAATCTGCTCCCGGAAGTGATCTGCGCCACGAGGCACTCGGACATTATGCTGCCCGCGGGCAAGCAGGTGGCCGGCTGCCGGTCCCTCCCACTCCATCTGTCCCGGGAGCGCCTGGAGCAGGCCCTGACCGTGCTCGGGGAGGGTCCTTTGTTCTGGGTCCAGGAAATCTCTCCGGCCAAAGTGGGCATACTCGTCACCGGCACCGAGGTCTCTCAAGGCCTTATCCGGGACAGGTTCCAGCCGATCATCTCGGACAAGGTGGAGAAGCTCGGTTGCACAGTCCAGAGTAGCCGGATCGTGCCGGATGGGAAGCAGGCCATCGCCGAGGGCGTGCGTTCCATGCTCCAGGAGGGTGTGGATCTGGTGCTCACCACCGCAGGCCTGTCCGTGGACCCCGACGATCAGACCAGAGAGGGCCTGCGCGAGGCCGGACTCGACTCCGAGCTCTACGGGATGCCCGTTCTTCCCGGCGCCATGACCCTGCTAGGCAGAATCGGACGGACACGGGTTGTGGGCGTCCCCGCTTGCGCCCTTTTCTTCGCGACCACCAGCCTGGATCTATTGCTGCCCCGGGTGCTGGCCGGGAGGGAAATCACCCGTCGCGATCTGGCGGGATTGGCGGAAGGAGGCCTCTGCCTGGGCTGCAAGCACTGCACCTTTCCCAAGTGTCCCTTCGGTAAGTAGCCTCTGCCGCTACATCTCAGTGCTGCCCGCCGCAGTCGGAAGATGCGAAACTATAGATGAGCCCCTGGCCGAGCAGCTTTTCCGCTCGGCCAGGGGCTCATTGAAACGTTCCGTACGCTGCCAGGGTGGAGATCATTCGGAGAACGTCTTGCGCAGCTCCTTCTTGTTCATCTTCCCCACGCTCGTTTTGGGGATGGAATCCATGATGCGGACATAGTCGGGAACGGCGTATTTGGCGATGGCTCCGTCCTCCACGAACTTATGGAAGAAATTGCGCAGCTCCTCCTCGGACACCTGGTCCTCGTACCCCTGTGCCAGCACCACGCAGGCCATGGGGCGCTCCCCCCACTTCTCGTCCGGAACGCCGATGACCGCTGCCTCGCTCACCGCCTCGTGCTGGCTGATGATGTCCTCCAGCAGCAGGGAGGAGATCCATTCCCCTCCCGTCTTGATCACGTCCTTCATCCGGTCCGTGATCTGCAGATAACCCTGTTCGTCGACAAAGCCCACGTCACCCGTGTGCAGCCAGCCGTCCCGCCAGAGCTCCTCGCTCTTCTCCGGGTCCTTGAAGTAGCCCTGCGTCAGCCATGGCGCCCGGAAGACCACCTCCCCCGTGCTCTGGCCGTCGTGCGGCAGGGAATTGCCCAGGGAATCCACCACCCGCATGCTCACGCCGGGCACGGGAAGCCCTGTTCGACAACGGTAGGGTATCTGATCTTCCAAATTCCATTCCAGCATGTGCGGTTTGAGCAGGGCCCCGGTCAGCAAGGGGCAGGTCTCGGACAGGCCGTAGGCGCTGATGACATTGATGCCGTGACCGAGCGCGCTCCGACACAGGCCCCGGGGCAGGGCAGCCCCGCCGATGACCACCTTCCAGTTGGTAAGATCCAGCTCGTTGATGACCTGGCTGTTTACCAGCATATGCAGAATAGTGGGCACACAGTGGGAAAATGTCACCCTCTCTCCCACCAGGAGCTTCAGGATCATTTCCGGGTCGTATCTGCCGGGGTAGACCTGTTTGCTTCCCAGCATGGTGAACATATAGGGCATGCCCCAGGCGTGGACGTGGAACATGGGTGTCAGGGGCATGTAGATGTCCCCGGTATCCACATTTACTGCGGAGCGAAAAGAACAAAGGGTGTTGACCAGAGCGTAGGTGTGCAGGACCAGTTGCCTGTGGCTGAAATAGACCCCTTTGGGCAGGCCGGTGGTCCCGGTGGTGTAGAAGAGGGTGGCCATGGTCTCCTCTTCGAACTCGGGAAACTGGTAATCCCCGGTAGCAGAGGCGAGCAGCCCCTCGTACTCCCCCTCCAGGGACAGCGCAGTGTCGGGCCGGGTTTCCGCACCGTCCGCCAGGAGGACGATCTTCTCCACTGTTTCGAACTTATCCTTTACGGCCTCCAATAAGGGCAGGAAGTCGGAGTGGACCAGGATGACCTTGTCCTCGGCGTGGTTTATGGTATAGATGAGTTGCTCCGGGGAAAGGCGCACATTGACTGTGTGCAGCACCGCCCCGTACATGGGCACCGCAAAGTAGCACTCCAGATAGCGGTGGCTGTCCCAGTCCATTACGGCGACGGTGTCCCCCTGTTTCACTCCCAGGGACTCCAAGACGCGTCCCAGGCTCTGAATCCGCTCCACAAGCGTGTAATAGTTTATCCGCACCTGGTCCCGGTACACGATCTCGTTGTCCGGAGTGTAGCTAAAAACATTCTGCAGCAGGTGTTTGATCAGCAAAGGGAACCGGTGCGCCGAGGGGGTCCTTTCGATGCTCTTTACAGGCATAGGCCACGCCCTCCTTGTTCTGAGGTCCCGATAAAGTGCTTGGCCCCATAGGGGACTGTGCCCTCTGGACGGCAGGATCGGACCCACTGAATCCGCGCTGCAACCGAAATAAGGGCAGTATAACTTTTACATACCACCCTGGGTACACCGCGTCAATACTGTTACACACGTATGCGGCAACCATACGCTGAAGATGCGGCTGACGCACAGCCGATGCGTTAGCTCTCGCGGGAGGGCCTGCGTGTTGCGCTTTTCGACCCCTCCTGTATTCCTGTTGGGGTCGGTCCGAAGAAAAAGGGCTGCTCCGCTAAGAAAAAGAAGCCCAGCAAACGGCAACCGGTTCAAGATACCATGTTCCTGCCCCTGACTCCTCAAGAGCTGCCCCGGAAGGGCCCCGAAATAAAAAAGCGGGCCCCGCTAATGAACAGCGGAACCCGCCCTTGCCCCTGTAAAAACGATTTACGCCCCTAATCCGGGCGATTCCCGGCTAACGCTTGAGCCAGGGCATCATATCCCTGAGCTTCTGCCCCACCTCCACGATCTCGTGTTGCCTGGCCTGCCTGCGCATGGCCTGGAAACAGGGCTGTCCGGCCTTGTTCTCCAGGATCCATTCCTTGGCGAAGGATCCGTTCTGCACCTCCTCCAGCACCTGGCTCATATTCTCCTTGACCTGTTCGTCCACCACTCTGCCGCCGCGGGTGTAATCCCCGAACTCCGCTGTGTCGCTCACGGAATAGCGCATCATCTCAAAGCCACCCTGGTAGAACAGATCCACGATGAGCTTTAGCTCGTGCAGGCACTCGAAATAGGCGATCTCTGGCTGGTATCCGGCCTCTACCAGGGTCTCGTATCCGTTCCTGACCAGCTCGGTCACCCCTCCGCAGAGGACCGCCTGCTCCCCGAAGAGATCCGTCTCCGTCTCCTCCGCGAAGCTGGTCCTGAGCACACCGGCCCTGGTGCTTCCCAGCCCCTTGGCGTAAGCCAGGGCCTTGTCCAGGGCCCGGCCGCTGGCATCCTGATAGACCGCTGCCAGGGCGGGGACCCCGGCACCCTTCTCGAATTCCCAGCGCACGAGATGGCCCGGCGCCTTGGGGGCCACCATGATCACGTCCACGTCACCGGGCGGAACGATCTGATTGTAGTGGATATTAAAGCCGTGGCTGAAGACCAGGGTCTTCTCCGGGCCCAAATAGGGCTCGATCGCCTCGGTGTAAAGGTCGGGCTGGATCTGGTCCGGGACCAGTATCTGGATAAAGGAAGCCTTCTGCGCGGCCTCGGCAGCGCTCACCGGCTCGAAACCGTGCTCCACAGCACGATCGTAGTTCGCGCCCCCCGGCCTCTGTCCCACATAGACCGTGACCCCGGAATCGCGAAGATTCTGGGCCTGCGCGTGCCCTTGGCTCCCGTAGCCGATGACGGCGACAGCCTGATCCCGGAATAAGGCCAGGTCTGCATTCTGCTCGTAGTAGACTTCCATGCTGAACCTCCTCAATAGGATTACGTTTCTGCCTGCAGGCTCCTACGCATGGCCACGCTCCCGGTGCGGGCGATCTCCTTGATCCCGAAACGCTGAAGCAGGCTGATCAGGGCGCTGATCTTGCCCCTGTCCCCGGTCGCCTCCAAGGTCATCTCGGCATGGCTCACATCGATCACCTTGCAGCGAAAGATGTCCACTATGCGCAGGATCTCTGCCCGATAGCTGTCCTGGGCGTTGACCTTGATCAAGACCATCTCCCGGTCCACGCAATCGGTGTGGTTCATGTCCACCACTTTGATCACGGTGACCAGTTTGCGGAGCTGCTTCACGATCTGCTCAATAATCTGCTCTTCCCCCGCAGTGACGATGGTCATCAGGGACACGCCCCTCTCCAGGGTAGGAGCCACATTCAGGGATTCTATATTGAACCCCCTGCCGCTGAACAATCCGGCAACCCGCGAAAGAACTCCTGGTTCGTCCTCCACCCAGACGGACAAGGTGTGTCGCATAAGCCTCCCTGATTCAAAATTCCGTGTATTGCGATTGGCGATCCGGATTTTAGCGCATCTCTTGCCGGCAAGCGAAGCCTTATACCAGGAGCATCTCGTTCAGGGGGGCCCCGGCGGGAACCATGGGGTAGACGTTCTCCTCTTGGGGCACAACCACCTCCACAATAGCTGTATTTGGGGAGAATAGGGCCTGTCGGAGCACGTCATCCAATTCTCCCGGGCGGGTGACCTTGTATCCCTCTGCCCCGTAGGCCTGGGCCAGCTTCACGAAATCCGGGCTGTATTCCAGACAGGTGGAGCAATAGTTCTTGTTGTAAAACAGATCCTGCCATTGCCGAACCATTCCCAGATAGGTGTTGTTCAGGATGACCACCTTGACCGGGAGGTTGTAGCAGACCGCAGTGGCGAGCTCCTGGATGTTCATCTGGATGGAGCCGTCCCCTGCCACATCGATAACCAGCTTGTCCGGATAGGCCACTTGGGCCCCTATCGCCGCGGGGAATCCGTAGCCCATGGTGCCCAGTCCGCCGGAGGAGATCCAGGTCCGGGGATGGAGGAAACGGTAGTGCTGCGCCGCCCACATCTGGTTCTGCCCCACTTCCGTGGTGATGATGGCCTCACCCTGGGTCAGCTCATCCAATTTCTCCACCACTTGCTGGGGCATTACCGCATCCTCGCTCTTGGTGTAGGTCAAGGGATGGGTCCGGCTCCACTCCTCGACCTTTTCCCTCCAGGACTGATACTGCCTCGCCAGCTCGCTCGCCTCGACCTTTTCCTCTAGCTCCTGCAAGAGGGCCTGCAGGGCCAGACGGCAATCGGAGACTATGGGCACGTCTACGGCCACGTTCTTGCGGATGGATGTAGGATCGATATCGATATGGATAATTTGCGCATTAGGGGCAAAGGTGTCCAATTTCCCCGTCACCCGGTCGTCGAAGCGCACTCCGACTGCGATGAGCAGATCGGCATGGTTCACTGCCATATTAGCCGTATAGGTCCCGTGCATCCCCAACATGCCCAGCCACAAAGGATCGTTCCCTGGAAAGGCCCCCAGGCCCATCATGGAGGTGGTGACCGGTATCTGGAGCTCCCTGCTGAGGCGGGTCAGCTCCTCATGGGAATTCGAGGTGACCACGCCCCCGCCGCCGAAGATGAGGGGCCTCTTGGCCTGACAGATATACTCCACCGCCTTCTTGATCTGCTTCGAGTTGGGCTCGATATGGGGATTATAGCTGCGTGTGCGGACATGCTTGGGGTAGTAGAACTCCATCTCCGCATTCATCACATCCTTGGGCAGATCCACCACCACAGGACCTGGCCGCCCGGAGCGAGCCAGATAAAAGGCCTCCTTGATCACCTTGGGCAAGGACTCGACCTCCTTGACCAGGTAGTTGTGCTTGGTGCAGGGCCGGCTTATCCCCACCATGTCCACTTCCTGAAAGGCGTCGTTGCCGATGAGCTGGGTGGGGACCTGACCGGTCAGGACCACCAAGGGAGTGGAATCCATGTACGCTGTGGCGACCCCAGTGATGGTGTTCGTTGCACCGGGGCCGGAAGTGGCCAGCACCACGCCCACACGTCCGCTGGCCCGGGCATATCCGTCCGCGGCGTGGACGGCACCCTGTTCGTGGCGCGCCAGGATATGCTGAAAGGGATACTCCGGCAGCTCGTTATAGATATCGATGACCGCCCCGCCGGGAAAACCGAAGATTGTCTCCACTTCTTCCCGCATGAGGCATTCAAGGAGTACTCTGGCCCCCTTAAGCCTCATTCTGGACCTCCTGTTGCCTGTACTTCTCCAAAAGCTGCTGTATCTTGGTCTTACCTGCCAGTTTCAACTTCTTGATCTGCTTCAGCTCGGAATCCTCCTGCGGAGTAAGATTCGTTTTGCTCTCCAGCTTCTCCACCTGTTTCTCATACTCCAGGTGCTGTTCCCAAAGCCTGTTGAGCTCATGGTCCTGCTTGCCGTATTTGGCGATGAGCTCTAATTCATATTGCTCCATAACCGATTCCTCCTTGCTCGGGTCTATGGATCCCTACCAGGTTATGCCGGCCCAATCCGGCTCATTGTCAATATTTATAAGTATACTCTTCTTCCTGGTCTTTTGTCCACTCTCCACCCGAACCCGGGACCGCTTTATTCCTAGATGACGCGCCAGAAAGGCGACAACCTCCTTATTGGCCCGGCCCTCCAAGGGCGGTGCCTGGATCTTGATCTTGAGGTGGCCCTGATGGAGACCGCAAAAAGCGTTCTTTTTGGCCCCGGGCTGGACCCAGACATTCAGCCGGAAAAGCCCTTTTTCCAATCTGGTAACGCAATCTGGCCGGGACATGGTTTTCCTTGCGGTAGCCCGTAAAGGTCAAGCCGGATAAAGGAGTCGAATTTGCCCTATAAGGGGTATAACTCGGCGCTTAGACCTGCATACTCAGTTGCCGCAGGGTCTGGACCAGGAAAATCCGCAGGAACTCTATCCCCAGAAGCACAACTATGGGAGACAGGTCTATGCCCCCCAAATTGGTGAAGGGGATCCAGCTGCGGACCTTTTGGAACACAGGCTCGGTAAGGCTGCGGATAACCCGCACGACGGGATTGAACGGATCCGGGCTCACCCAGGAGAGGATGGCGGAAACGATGATCAGCCAGAAATACAGCCAGAGCAGCGTGTCCAAAATCGTGGCCAGGGCCTGCAAAAAATTGGAAAAAACAAACATTACCCTCGTCTCCTAGGCTTTCCGGTTTCGGCTCTCTTGCTGGAGCCCTAGCTCAAGGTTCGAGCCTCTTTTCTATAGCGTCTGCCACCTCGCGGTGATCACCTATATGGCGCTTTGCAGCCAGATCTCCGTTTTGAAAGGCCCAGAAGGGCACTCCTGCAGCGGCGGCAGTGCGGCAGTCCACATCCGTATCCCCGATAAAGACCACATTTTCCGGGGTCAGCTCCCATGCGGAGAGGATCCAGTAGAGGCTCTCCGGGTGCGGCTTGGGATGCTGCACGGTATTTGCGGTGACCACAGGAGAGAAATAGGGGCGGAGTCCGAATTGGTCCAGGACCAGACCCATGGTGCCAGTCCTGTTGGTGTTGATCGCGCAGGGAACGCCCTTGGAGCGCAGCCTTTCCAGAGCCTGGATCAGGCCGTCCTGCAGTCTGATCCAGGGCAGGACAGCCTTGTAGGATATACGCCCCGCCTCCTGGAAAGCCCGCTCCAGCTCGGAATGGGGCACTATATGGCGAAGGGACTCCATCACAGTCCGGCTGTGCACATAGTCCTCATCCTCCGGAGCCATCTCCGGCAAACCGAGGGCCTCCAAAATGAGATTATAGAACCTGACATTGGCCTCTCGGGAATCGATGAGCACACCGTCACAGTCGAAAATAACTCCCCTGAGGCTGTCCGTTGCGGAAGATTCGCAGGGCTGGGGCTTCGTCTGGTTCCGTTTTTCCGCCATCTACTCCCTCCTGAAGAATAGGGGGTACTCCTTGTCCAGCCAGGGCATATTCCCATCCGGACCGGTCAAAAGGCCCAGACGCCAACCCTCCCCGAGACCCAGCTCACCACTGATCCCCTTTTCCCGGGCCCAGGTCTGCAACTCCTCGTAACCCGAAAAATCAGGCAAAGGCTTACTTTTCAGGCCGTTGTCCTGGAGACTGCGCCAAATCTCCTCCTCCTCTAGGTAAAGGACCCCCTCCCTGGGGAGGAACAAAAGGAACCAGGGCAT
>JAIPEP010000044.1 GCA_021737085.1 Desulfohalobiaceae bacterium
ATTATGACATCCAAAGCGGGGTGGACAGCGCAGAGGCGGCCACTGCACAGTACAGGCCGCATCCCCTGGGCGAGGGAAAGCTGCTGCCGGAAAGCGCGCGCAAAGCCGCATATGTCCTGTTTTTTGTCGGGGCAGTCATCGGGTTGTTTTTAGTGGCTGCACGGGGCTGGCCCATCCTCATGCTGGGCATTATAGGAATTTTGGCCAGCCTGACCTACAGCGCGCCTCCGGTTAGCTACAAATACGTCGCCTTGGGAGAATTCTCCGTGTTTTTGATGTGGGGACCTCTCATGGTGGAGGGAAGCTATTTCGTCCAGAGGCAGGCCTTCAGTCTTGAGGCCTTCTGGATAAGCATCCCCTTCGGGGTCATAGTGGCCCTGGTGCTGCTGGCAAACAATCTGCGGGACATTTCCCACGACAAAAGCAAAAACATCCGCACCATCGCCATTATTCTGGGTGCGCGAAAGGGCTTCTACCTGTATGCCGCGCTTGTGATCCTGGCCTACGCGAGCATATTGTTCCTGGTGGTTTTCAGGGTCCTCTCTTTCTGGTCCCTGGTCGTGTTTCTCTCACTGCCGCTGGCAGTCAAGATATTCCGGATCATGGTGCGAAAAATACCGGATGACGCGGACGCCATGACCGCGCAACTGGATACCTCTTTCGGGGTTTTGCTGCTGATTTCCCTGATTCTGGAGGTCTTGGTTTGAACCGGTGCCTGTATACAACCCGCCTTTGAGGGATGGGGCGTGCTACTGCAGGTTCTGTCTGGCCAGATATCCCTTGATCCGGACCGAGCGGAGCATGAGCCCGAAGAAGATGCCCCCCAGGACCATATAGACCAAGTTGAGCCAGAGGGCCAGTTCCATTTGCCCCCAATTTATGCCTCCCCCGTTCAATACCTGTCGCATTCCCTGGAAGACGTAGGTAGAGGGCAGTCCGAAAGCCACTGCCTGCAGCCACTCCGGCAGGACCTTTACTGGATAGAATACCGCGGAAAGCGGCTGGAGCAGGAAGGGCATGCCCCAGATAAGGGCCTCTGCCGCCCGGCCGTAGCGCAGGATGATCCCCATGGTGAAGAGCCCCACAGCCCAGCCGAAGAGAAGGAGATTGCCGTAGAAGGGCAGCAAGCCTAGGCCCACCTGGAGCAGGTCGAACTGGTAGAGGACAAGGGCCAGGAACGCGAGCACGACAGTAGTTACCACGGACTTGATAAAGCCCACCAGGCACAGGGCGCTGATGAACTCCGGGATGCTCAAGGGCGAGATGAAGAGGTTGATAAAGTTCCGGACCCAGAACTCCTCAGTCATAGATAGAGAGATAGCCTGTTGGGAGCGGTAGAGCACGTCCCAGAGGATCATGGCCCCGATAAGGAAAAGGACTGCATCCGAGAGGGCCATCTCCTGGAGATAGGCCGTGATGTAGCCCCAGACGAGCAGATCCATCACCGGCCAGAAGAAGACTTCCATGATCCGGGCCGGGCTGCGTCTGTGCAGATAGGCGTGGCGCAGGATGACGGCGTAGATGCGGTGCAACATGGCGTACTCGGGCAGCTGCGTTCCTGTTGTGTTTGATTGTGGTCCCTTCAGGAGGATTCCTTCTTGGTCTCGTTTTGATCCGCGTGAGCGATGGAGATGAAAATGTCCTCCAGGGAAGCCGCCCCGCCCTTGTCCACTATCTCCCGCGGGGAGCCGTCGCGGATGATCCGGCCTTGGGAGAGGATGATTACCCGTTGGCACATGCGCTGCACTTCCTGCATGTCGTGTGAGGTGTAGATCATGGTTATGCCCCGTTCCCCGTGGATGCGCAGAAGAGTCCGGCGAACCCGCGAGGCGATGTCCGGGTCCAGGCTGGCGGTGGGCTCGTCCAGAAAGAGGATTTCCGGCTCATTGAGGAAGGCCTTGCACAGGTTGACCCTGGTGAGCTGCCCCGAGGAGAGGGCCCCGGTCAGCGAGTGCAGGGCATGGGGGATCTCGAAGAGCTCCAGGAGCTCGCGGACCCGCTTTTGGGGATGTGGCACCCCATAGAGCTTGGCGAAGATGTTCAGGTTTTCCCACACGGAAAGGTTCGTGGGCAGCGAAGTGTAGGCAGAGGAAAAGTTAACCCTGGAGAGGATGCTGCGGCGGCTCTTGTGCAGGTCTTGGCCGAAGATGCGGATACTGCCCGAGCTGGGCCGGGTCAGGCCCAGAAGCAGGTGGAGGAAGGTGGATTTGCCCGCCCCGTTGGGCCCCAGCAGGCCCAGGATCTGTCCGCGGGGCACAGAGAGGGAGATATCCCGTACAACCGCATGTGCAGCGAAGCTCTTGCTCAAGCTGTCCACGCGGACGATTTCCCGGGGCGTATGAGTTGGTTCATCCATAGGGTGACGTCTGGGCTGGGGAAAAGGCTGAAGAGTGCTCCAGCCAACCGGCTTCTGGGTCCTGTTTTTGGGGCTACTCAGTCTTCTGGATTGGCCACAGCTATGTTGCCAGCCAGTCCCTGTGGCGATCAAGAGGGCATTGTCTCCCGTATGGGGACCACCTGAAAAAAACACCATCTTTTGTTATGATTGCCTCATTACTGAATATATCCTTACAGTTATTTTATTCAAAAAGGCGGACAAATAACTGAGATTGCGCACCTTCTGATGCAACTTTTCAGATTTTTGTGCGACAAGTTGAAAACGATTCTTACTCAGCCTTATCCGCTATCAGTTGCTGGAGATAAGCCGTACTTGCGACAGACGTTTTCTCCAAAGAACTTGAGGATCTTGATCCGAAGGCCGGTGAGGCCGTCCATGTGGCGCTCTTTCTCATCCCCTTTGTCCAAGGTGACTACGTTGATCCCCTCGAGCATCTGGAAAGACCAGCGCAGGGTGATCCGTTGCGTCGGCTGATTTATCTGATTGGGCAGCGTCTCGTCCTGCCGCCACAGCTCCAGGCGTAGCCTCCTCTGAGCCACAGCATACACCAGAAGGGCCAGAGTCATGATCATGATGAGCACTTCGATCCTCGAGGGCTTTTCCACATACAGAGAGGAAACGAAGAACGCGTTGTCCTTGAGAAAGCGAAAACCCCGCTCTACCTTGGATTGGCCCTTGTAGCCAGCCAGGATCTGGGCATCGGACAGCTTGTCCGTATCTACATTGGTGCCAAGGACAAAGCAGGCCCTCTTCTGCTGGGCATGCTGGAGAGCTTCTTGATCTTCCTCGTATTCGGCGTGGATCTGCCATTCGATCTTTTGTGGTGACGCATTACGGCTTGGCCGGCCTCGAGAGCCGTAGCGCTTGTGTTCTGTGAAATCATATGATCGCAGCCTGTGGTATTTCCACTTGGCCCGAAGTTTTTCCAGGGCCTGAAGAGCCTTCTCCTTGGAGTCGAATCGCTTGGCCTGCAGATGAAAAAGCTTACTCCGAATCTTCTCATTTTCCTTGTCCCGCTCCTTGGCCACGGTCTTCTGAACTCCTTTGAAGCGCTCGTGAGAAAAGATCACGAGCCAGCGCTGCTCTATCCCGTAGTGACACAGATCGAAGCGCTGATAGGAGTTTGCTCCATCTAACGGAGACCAGTGTTCAGGGTGCTGGAAAGCTTGTTCGGTGATCTGTTTCTCCAGGTTTAGCGTGCCCGGAACACGGGTTATAAAGGGAATTGAGGCCAAGTTTTTGGAGTTGGGCTCGGCATAGAGCTTAGAATCACCGATCAGGACCCGGAGGTCATCTGCGTGCTGGAAATTCTCCACGAGGTTCCGAGCCCGTTCCCGGAAGACCTGGTGATCGTCCGTGTTGCCGTCCCAGCTTTTGGTCATCAAAGGGACTCCGCCGTCCTGAGCGACCATCAGCTCATGCACGACTTGTTTAAGATCCGGGCGATTGTCCTTGGAATAGCCATGAGTTACCAGGATTTCCTGTTCATCGGTTGCCTGATCATATTCGCCGGTCACGGAAAATGTTGAGGTATCCTCGGAAAGGAAGTTGCACTGTATGTCCTCGAGGTGACAGGCGTTGTAGGCGATCTGGGTAAACAAGGCCTCACATCCAAACTCCCAGAGAGCGTCCAATGTTCTTCCCAACTTGTGACGGTTGAGGTCCTCTGGGGTTACCTCATGGCCGAAAAGGTCGCTCAGCGGGAGATTTTCAAAGAACTGTGGCGTCAGGGAAATGGGCCGGTTGGTAAATCCCAGCCCGTTCATGATCATGGCTTTTACAGCTTCTCCAAAGGTGACGCTCTCCTGTCCGTTTGGAGGGAGACAGCTGTCGATGATCTCGAGTATCTGTAAATCGTCAATGACGCCAGCTACGAGGCCGTGATGATCGATTCGCTTGACGTCTATGGATGTCATACAGGCCCTCCTTGTTTCCGCTACCAAGGAGGGCTAGCAAAAAATTTCCCGAGGTACAAGGGGGTTAGGGTCGATAGAAATCAAATTTTTGTCGGTCTAGGCTGATCATTGTCGGAAATAAAATGGAGGATACAAATTATGCAAGACACACAGATCATTAAAACCACGACCTGGTCTCCTGGTCCGGGCTGCCACGGGAACTGCGGAGTTCTGGCCCATGTCAAGGACGGCCGTTTGGTCAAGGTGGAGGGTGATCCGGAGCATCCCTGGAGTCAGGGGCGCTTGTGCCCGCGGGTGCTATCCATGACCCAGTATGCCTACCATCCGGATAGATTGACCAAGCCCCTGAAGAGGGTAGGCGAGCGCGGGGAGGGTCGATGGGAGGAAATATCCTGGGAAGAGGCGTTTGATCTCCTGGAACAGAAGCTGGGTAGGATAAAGGAGGAATATGGACCGGAAAGCGTTCTTTTCATCCAGGGCACAGGGAGAGACATAGGCGGCTGGATCAGGCTGCTGGCCCATTCCTACGGTAGCCCCAATGTAGTTTACGGTCTGAGTGGGGTGGCCTGCTATACTCCCCGTCTTATGTCCATGTGGCTGACTCAGGGGGATTTTTGTGTCCAGGACGCGGCACAGTGGCTTCCTGAGCGGTATGAGCATCCCAGTTACGAGGTGCCGGAGTGCATTATTGTCTGGGGTCAAACCATACAGGCTACCTGCCCGGATGGTTTTTTCGCCCATTGGATAGTGGATCTGATGAAAAAAGGCACTCAAATCATGGTCATCGATCCCAGATATTCCTGGTTTGCAGCCAGGTCTAAGCATTGGCTGCAGATCAGACCGGGCACGGACGGTGCATTGGCCATGGGATTCCTGAACGTGATCCTTAACGAAGAGCTTTATGATACGGAGTTCGTGGAGAAGTGGACCAATGCCCCTTTTCTGGTGCGTTCGGATAGGAATGAGCTGCTCCGGGAATCTGATTTGAAAAGCGAGGGTGATTCCGCAAAACTGGTCGCCTGGGACAGCTATACCCAGGACCTCTGTATTTGGGATCCGGACAGGGCTCAATACGCTCCGTCTACCGCGAAGCCGGAGCTGGAAGGCCGTTTTGAGGTGACCCTTAAAGAAGGCTCCAGTGTGCAGTGTCATACCGTGTGGTCCGCTTTGAAGCAAAGGGCTGGTGAATATACGCCTGATAGAGTCTCGGAGACCACATGGATACCACCCGAAAAAATTAAGGAATGCGCCAGATTCTACGCCAAGAGCAAGCCTGCGGGAATCCATTGGGGGCTTCCCATAGATACGGTTCCCGGAACCACCTACGTGGGGCAGGCCATTTCCCATCTTTGGTGTGTTACAGGCAATCTGGATGTTCCGGGAAGTAACGTCATTGCCCGCTATCCCTTCGATGTCATAACCTATCCCTACTACAGTAAAGGTTCTGGACTGGTCAGTCTCTCTGCGGAGCAGCAACAGAAAAGGATCGGAACATGGAAATATAAAGCAATGAGGGATTTCCGGGACTGGGGTCATCCGGATACCGCCCTGGAGCAGATATTTACCGAGGATCCCTATCCCATTAAAGGCGCGTGGATCCAGACTTCCAATCCCATAGCTGGCCTGGGCATGGATCCTAAAAAGTGGCATGAGGCGCTCAAAAAGCTGGATTTTGTGGCTGTTACCGATCTTTTCCTGACGCCCACGGCCATGATTGCCGATCTTGTCCTCCCGGCAGCCACCTTTCTGGAAAAGGATAGCCTGAAGGGTTGGTGGGTACCCCTGCAGTCGATCAATAAGGCAATCTCCGTCCCGGAATGCAAATCGGATATCGAGATCAACCTGGAGCTGGCCAAGCGCTTCAGACCGGATCTCCCCTGGAGCAATGTCCAGGAAATGTTCGACGACCTCTTAAAGCCCTCCGGGCTGACCTACCAGGAGCTGCGGGACAAGGAATGGGTAATGCCCCCGGCCGGGCACCCCACAGCTCCCTACAGAAGATATGAGCAGGGGCTATTGCGACAAAACCAAAAACCCGGCTTTACCACACCTTCCGGAAAAATAGAGCTGCATTCCTCCTGGCTGGAGTACTGGGGGTTGGATCCTATGCCCCATCACGAGGAACCCCCCTATAGTCCGGTTAGCACCCCAGAGCTCTATGACCAGTATCCCTTAATACTCACCACAGGGAGGCGTCGCTCCGTCTACTTTCATGCGGAACACAGAATGATCCCCTGGCTACGGGAGCAGGAGCCCGATCCCCTGGTGGAGATCCATCCGGATACTGCGGAAAGCCTGGGTATCAAGGAAGGCGATTGGGTGGTTATCGAAAACTGGCTGGGCAGGTGTAAACAAAAGGCTAGACTTACGCCGGTAATTCATTCTGATGTGGTCATGGCCGCCCACGGGTGGTGGTTTCCGGAAAAGGCGGGAGAAGAGCCCTCTTTGTTCGGCGTCTGGGATGTGAACATAAATCAGCTGATCCCCATGGGCTGTAATGGACAAACCGGGCACGGGAGCCCGCTCAAGAATATGCTTTGCAAGATTTACAAGGAGACTGACCATGTCTGAATACGGTATCCTGGTGGATTATGAATACTGCACTGCCTGCCATGCCTGCGAGGTGGCCTGTAAACAGGAGTATAAAAGGCCTGCAGGAAAGCATGCAGGTGTGAAGGTCATAGAAGAAGTGCATCAATTCCCGGGAGGCGGAATGGATGTGGTGAATTACCCTCTTTTCACAAAAGGGTGTAATATGTGCAGGCCGAGGACAAAAAAGGGGCTTATGCCCTCTTGCGTGCAGCACTGCATGGCAGCGTGCCTGGAGTTCGGCAGGCTGGAGGAGCTGGCTAAGAAAATGGGTCAGAAGAAAAGGATTTCCTTGTGGAGGCCATGAATAGGAAATATGGAGGAAGAGTTGGATAGGCTGCCTGTGCATAAGTCTATTTTTCATCAAGATATATCTAAAGGGTTTAGGATATCGGAGCATAGAGACCGCACTAGGATAAAGGAGCAGTATCAGCTCAGAGAATGAATGCGTAATTAGTTTTTCCACGAGCTTTCCATTGGGGCTTTTCTGAGGTAGGATTACAGAGGTGAAGCTTTTGTTGACTCCTGTCCGGAACTGATCCTCGGTTATGGCCAAGCAGCAAGGAAAACCCCGGATGGAGCGGGTAGCTCGAGCCAGCAGCCTTCTGCCGCTGTCCATCTTTTTGGGGGCGGTGTTTCTCGTGCCGCACACCGCAGCTGGGGAGGCCTATCGATGGGTCTATCCCTGGATCCCAGGGCTGGGGGTGAACCTGTCCTTCCTGTTGGACGGGCTGAGCGTGCTCTTTGCGCTCATCATCAGCGGCGTCGGCTTCTTCGTCACCCTGTATGCGGTGGACTACCTGCACGGCCACCGCCACACGGGCAGGTTCTTCCTTTTCCTGCACCTGTTCATGCTCTCCATGCTGGGCCTGGTCAGCGCGGACAACGTCCTGGCCCTGTTCGTGTTCTGGGAGCTGACCACCATATTCTCCTACCTCCTCATCGGTTTCGAGCACGAGTCCGCGGAGTCCCGGAAAAGCGCCCGCCAGGCCCTGCTGGTTACCGGGGCCGGAGGATTGGCCCTCCTGGTGGGCTTCTTGTTACTGGGGATCGCCGCAGGGACCTATGAAATATCGCGGATGGTCCCCATGGCGGCTTCTCTGCAGGAGCATCCCTTTTACGGGGCCATACTGGCCATGCTCCTTCTGGGGGCCTTCACCAAGTCCGCGCAGTTTCCCTTCCATTTCTGGCTCCCCAACGCCATGGCGGCCCCGACACCGGTCAGCGCCTTCCTGCACTCCGCAACCATGGTCAAGGCTGGCATCTACCTGCTGGCCCGGTTCCACCCCGTTCTGTCCGGATCTGCCGCCTGGACCGCGACTCTGATACTCGTGGGCGCCGCGACCGCGGTCATGGGTGCCTTCACCGCACTGGGCCAGTCGGACCTAAAGAAGATCCTGGCCTACACCACGGTTTCCGCCCTGGGTATCATGACCATGTTCCTGGGAGGGCAGCTCGCTCCGTCACTGATGGCGGCCATGACCTTTTTGCTGGTGCACGCCATCTACAAGTCCGCGCTGTTTCTGGTGGCCGGGATCATCGATTATCAGACTGGTACCCGGCAGCTGGAAAAGCTTAGCGGCCTGGCCCGCTCCATGCCGGTTACTGCCCTCGGCGCCTTCGCCGCCTGTTTCTCCATGGCCGGATTCCCGCTGTTCTTCGGCTTCGTAGGGAAGGAGATCATGTACAAGGGCGCCCTGGCCGAAACCATGATGCCCAATCTGACCGCGTCCGCGGCGGTACTGGCCAACGGCCTTATGACCGCCGTGGCCGGCATCTTCCTCATCGGCCCCTTCCTGACCGGTCCGGCCCGGCACGGGGAGCCCGGAGCCGAGGCCTGCGGCTCTATGTGCAGCGGGCCTCTCATATTGGGGGGTATCGGTATCTTTTTCGGCATAGTCCCGGAATTTGTGGGGAGCTATCTGGTGAGCCCGGCTGTGGCCTCGTTTCATGCGCATATGGAGCGGGTGAAGCTGGAGCTGTTCCACGGGATCAACACCCCGCTGGTGCTGAGCGCCGTCACCTTGTCCCTGGGAGCTATCTTGTACCTGAGCCGGAAGCGGGTGAATCGGGCGGTTTGCCGGAGCTACCAGGCCATCGGCCTGGACGGCTCCCGGGTGTACGACAGAGTCATCGAAGGGGTGGCCGCCGTGGGACGGCTGCAGAACCGTCTATTGCAGAACGGATCCCTACATCGCTACTTTGCCGTCGTTGTCGCGAGCTTCGTCCTGCTCACCGGGTACAGCTATCTGAGCGGGGTCCAGGCCCTGCCGGATATCGGGGCGCCGGGTCTCGCCACGCGGCAGTGGCTGCTGCTCTTGGTGCTTCTGGCGGCGGTGGGAGCGGTGGTGGTCACCCGGTCCGTGCTTCTGGCCATCTGCGCTCTCGGGGTGGTGGGCGCGGGGATCGCCATGATCTTTCTGGCCCATGGGGCCCCGGATCTGGCCCTGACCCAGCTGCTGGTGGAGACCCTGACCGTGATCATTGTCTCCGTTATCCTGCTGCGTCTGCCCGGGCTGGGCGGCGCGGGAAGGAAATCCCGGGCCAGGAAATCCTTTGACGCGGCTTTGGCCCTAAGCGTAGGAGCGCTTATGACCACCCTGGCCCTGGCCATGCTTTCCAGTCCCCTGGACCGCTCCGTCACCGCATTCTATGAGCAAAGCAGCTACCTTGCCGCCCACGGCCGCAATATCGTGAACGTGATCCTGGTGGATTTTCGCAGCCTGGATACTCTGGGCGAGATCATAGTCGTGGCAACCGCCGGTCTGGCCGGTTTCGCCCTGATCCACAGACGCAGGGGGAGATCCTGATGCAGTCCCTGATCCTGCGCACTGCCACGCGGATATTGGTGAGCATGATCCTGGTGTTTTCCGTGTACCTGCTGCTTCGGGGTCATAATGCCACAGGTGGCGGGTTTGCGGCAGCGCTTGTGGCGGGCACGGGATTCTCCCTGTACACCATGGTGGAGGGTAGCGCCGCGGTTCGGCGAGGTATCCGCATCGATCCCCGGGGGCTGATCGCCGCCGGAATGGCCGTGGCTTTGGTTTCAGGGCTAATCGGGCTTTTTGCGGGAGAGCCCTTTCTGACCGGCATGTGGTGTACCCTGTCCCTGTTCGGGGGCAAGGAAGTCGCCCTGGGCACACCTCTTTTCTTCGATATGGGGGTTTTTGCCATTGTGCTGGGCATGATCCTGACCTTGATCCTATCCCTGGAAGAGAACTGATATGGAAACCGCGCTTGCCTTTATAATCGGCATCATCGCCGCGGCGAGCATCTACCTCATGCTCTCGGGCAATCTCATCCGCTTCATCTTCGGCCTGGTCCTGGCCACCAATGCGGTCAACCTGCTTATATTCGTCTCCGGTCGTCTCTCGCGGACACGCCCCCCGCAGATCCCCGAAGGCTCCGCAGTCCCTGCCGGTCCCGTGGCCAACGCTCTGCCCCAGGCCCTGATCCTGACCGCCCTGGTCATTGGGTTTGCGCTGCTCTCCTTTGTGTTCATCCTGTTCTATCGCACCTATCAGTCCCTGGGCACTGTGGACACCGAGTCCATGCGGGTTGCGGAGCCGAGAGAAGACGGTCCGGAAGACGGGGAAGGCCCAGAGGCGGACAGGGAGGAAAAGGCTCGGGGGGAGGAAGCTGAATGAGCCCGGTCCTGGTGTTGCCCATAGTTCTGCCCTTTGCTGTAGCCGCTGCCACCCTCTGGTTCCGGGACGATCCGAGAAGGCAGAACCGGATGGCCATTCTCGGCTCCCTCCTGCATCTGGCCGCGTGTTCCCTGCTTTTCATTCGGGTTGTCCGGGGCGGCATGCAGACCATGCAGGTGGGCGGCTGGGAGGCCCCTTTCGGTATAACCCTGGCCGCGGATCATCTGAGCGTGGTCATGATCATGGTCACGGCGGTTCTGGGGCTCGCGGTCACAATATATTCCCGGGCGGAGATCGACGAGGAGCTTCTGCGGTCGGGGTACCATCCCTTGCTGTACATCCTGCTGGGAGGGGTATGCGGGGCCTTTCTCACCGGCGACTTGTTCAACCTCTACGTCTGGTTCGAGGTCATGCTCATGGCCTCCTTCGGGCTGCTGGTACTGGGCCGGGAGAAGCGGCAGTTCGACGGCGGGGTGAAGTACGTGATGATCAACCTCTTCGCCACCCTTCTCTTTATAGCCGGAGTAGGGCTGCTCTACGGCATGACCGGCACCCTGAACCTTGCGGATCTGCACCTGGCGGTGCAGGAGGTGGACAATCAGGCACTGCTCGCGGCTGTGGCCGCAATCTTTATGACCGCCTTCGGGATCAAGGCGGGCCTGTTCCCGTTGTTTTTCTGGCTGCCTGCGTCCTACCACACCCCGCCTGCTGCGGTTTCCGCCATACTGGCCGGGCTCTTGACCAAGGTGGGAGTCTATGCCCTGATCCGCCTCTTCTCCCTGGTCTTCATCTTCGACGTGGCGTACACGCACGGGCTGCTACTGGTAGCTGGGGTTATCACCATGTTCACCGGTGTCCTCGGCGCGGCGGCAAACAACGAGTTCCGGCGTATCCTCTCCGTGCACATTATCAGCCAGGTGGGATACATGGTCCTGGGGCTGGCCCTGTTCACCCCCCTGGCCCTGGCCGGGGCGGTCTTCTACCTCCTGCACAACATGATAGTCAAAGCCAACCTTTTCCTCATCTCCGGCCTATCTGCTCGGATCTCTGGCTCCTTCGAGCTAAAGAAGCTGGGCGGCCTGTACCGCGATCACCGCTATGTGGCGCTCCTCTTCTTCATCTCCGCCTTCTCCCTGGCCGGATTTCCGCCCCTTTCCGGGTTCTGGGCCAAGCTGCTCCTGGTTCGGGCCGGACTGGAGACTGGGGCTTACTGGGCGGCCGCGGCCGCGGTGGTAGTGGGTCTTCTCACCACTTATTCCATGACCAAGATCTGGGGGGAGGCCTTCTGGAAGCCGAGCCCGGAAAGGTCCGAGTCCTCGGAAGGCAAAGATCCGACTGGAAAGCCGGATATGTGGATGTTGCTCCCCATTTCCGGGCTGGCGGGTCTGACTTTGATTATCGGTCTGGTGCCCGGTCCGTTTCTGGAAGTAGCCGAGCGGGCGGCCCACGAGCTCACGCATCCCCAAATATACGTAAACGCAGTGCTGGGGGGTAAATGAGCCATCTGTTCCTGATCAATCTCCTGCTGGCCGCGGGCTTTGCCGTGATCATGGACCAGCTGAACCTGGGCGGGCTAATCGCGGGTTTCCTCATAGGATACGCGGCCCTGTGGATCACCCGGTCCCTGTTCGGGGCCACCAGATACTTTATGCGCGTAATCAAGCTCATCAAGCTGGCCGGCACGTTTATCTGGGAGCTGGTGGTCTCCAATTTCCGTGTGCTCTGGGACGTGATCACGCCCACCCATATCAGCAGGCCTGCGGTGATCGGGGTGCCGCTGGATGCCCACTCGGATTTCGAAATCATGGTCGTGGCCAATATTATTTCCCTCACCCCGGGGACCTTGAGCCTGGATGTCTCCGAGGACCGCAGCACCCTGTACGTGCACGTGATGTTCGTGGACGACGTGGAGACCGCACGGGCCCAGATCAAGGAGCGCATCGAAAAGCACGTTCTGGAGGCGTTTCGATGATGGGCGTGGAAAGCCAACTGGTTCATATAGCCGGGCAGATCACCCTGGTCCTTTTGACCTTGGCCATCCTGATCGCCTTCGTGCGGCTCTTCATCGGCCCGGACCAGGCGGACCGGATCGTGGCCCTGGACCTGATCTCCGTGCTCATCGTGGCCTATCTGGCAGCCCTGTCCATTTATACCGGGCAAAGATCCTATCTGGACGTGGCCATCGCCTACGCCCTGATCGCTTTCCTGGGGACAGTGGCCCTGGCCCGGTTCCGGGAGCGCCTGGCCAAGGAGCGCGGCGGAAGCGAGGACACGGACGAGGAGGGGAAGTGATGGAAGTGCTTACAGCGGTGTTGATGCTTGCCGGAGGGGTCTTCTGCCTGGTGGCCTCCGTGGGCATGCTGCGCCTGCCGGATACCATCATTCGGATGCACGCGGCCACCAAGGCCGGAGCGCTGGGCTCGGGGCTGATGTTTTTGGCCCTGGCCAGCTATTACATGGAGCTGAGCACCACTCTTCGGGCTTTCGCAGCAATCGTGTTCCTGCTGCTCACAGCGCCGGTGGCGGCGCACCTCATCGGTCGAGCCGCGTATTGTACCCGGGTGCGGCTGTGGGAACGGACCCGAATAGACGAGCTTGCCTATACCTGCGACTGGAGCGGGCCGGAGGAAGGGAAGGGGGAATGATTTTGTTTGGCAACTCAAGAGAAGATAGTTCTGAGGCCCTATCCAGACCCGGACAGAAAAAGCTAGGGGCTGCTGTCTATTCCGGCGAATTCCGGTGGGTGCGAATCGTCAATAGTCGGTGTTATCTTGTGCTCAATCTTTTTTCTGGATGGCAGCATGCTACTGCTATTTGTTCCTTAAATAGGAAAGGCAACTGGCTATGAACACCCGCGATAAACATGCGCAGGAACATCATTCCTCCGAGCACGGTTCCGGGAGCGAAGGGCATTCCGGCCACGGGGGGAATCATCAGGGGCATCACGAGCTCATGGTGCGCGATTTCCGGCAGCGTTTCCTGGTCTGCCTGATCCTGACCCTGCCCGTGGTGACTCTTTCCCCCATGCTGCAGGAGGTGTTCGGTTTCGGCGGGCTAGCTGACTTCGCCGGGGATATCTACCTGCTCTTTGCCCTGGCCACGGGAATCTTTTTCTACGGAGGCTGGCCTTTCCTCAAGGGGCTGGTGGACGAGACAGGAAAGCGCCGGCCCGGAATGATGACCCTGATCAGCCTGGCCATCAGCGTGGCCTATGTCTATTCCAGCCTGGTGGCCTTCGGCCTTCCGGGTCGCGTCTTCTTCTGGGAGCTGGCCAGCCTGATTGACGTCATGCTCCTGGGGCACTGGATCGAGATGCGCTCGGTCATGAGCGCATCCGGGGCCCTGCAGGAACTGGTCAAGTTGATGCCCAGCCAGGCGCATCGCTTGCTGGAGGAGGGCTCCACTGAGGATGTGGGAGTGGAGGAATTGCGTCCCGGCGAGAGGGTGCTGGTCCGGCCGGGGGAAAAGATCCCCGTGGACGGACAGGTTGTGGACGGTTTCTCCTCTGTTGTGGAGTCCATGCTTACCGGAGAGTCCAGACCAGTGGAAAAGCAAAAGGGCCAGGAGGTTATAGGCGGCGCGATCAATGGAGAGGGCTCGCTCACTGTGGAGGTGGCCAAGACTGGAGAGGAATCCTTCCTGAGCCAGATCGTATCCATGGTCCAAAAGGCCCAGGAGAGCAAGTCCCGCTCCCAGGACCTGGCCAATTCCGCAGCCATGTATCTCACCTTCATCGCCATCGGGGCCGGAGTTTTGACCATGGCGGTCTGGCTCGGGCTGAGCGGGCGCGAATTCGTGTTCGCCCTGGAGCGCTCGGTTACGGTCATGGTCATTACCTGTCCCCATGCCCTGGGGCTGGCCGTTCCACTGGTGGTTGCGGTCTCCACCACCCTGGCCGCGAGTCACGGTTTTCTTATCCGCAATCGGACCCCCTTTGAACAGGCCAGGAAGGTCCAGGCAGTCCTCTTCGATAAAACCGGGACTCTAACCAAAGGGGAGTTCGGGGTCAGCGAGGTCATTGCCTTCGGAGAGAAATGGTCTGAAGATGACGTCCTGCAATACGCAGCCTCCGTGGAGACGTACTCCGAGCATCCCATAGCCAGAGGTATTGCTGAGGCTGCCGGAGCAACCCATCCGGCAGGCGATTTTCAGTCCATCCCCGGAAAGGGAGCCCAAGCGATTGTTCAGGACACAGTGGTCAAGGTGGTCTCACCCGGATACCTGGAGGAAAAGGGGATCGATTATCCTGAAGAGCGGGTTGCGCAACAGACTACAGAGGGCAAGACCCTGGTCTTTGTCCTGGCGGGAGACGAGGCTGTGGGAGCAGTGGCGCTTGCGGACATCATCCGGGAGGAGTCCAAATCCGCTGTCTCCGCCCTGCAGCTGATGGGGCTCCAGGTCATGATGATCACCGGGGACAACCAGCGCGTGGCCCGTTGGGTGGCGGGCGAAATCGGGCTGGACGACTACTACGCCGGAGTCTTGCCGGACAAGAAGGCGGACAAGGTCAAGGAGATCCAGAACAGGGGATTGACCGTGGCCATGACGGGGGACGGGGTCAACGACGCCCCTGCCCTGGCCCAGGCCGACGTGGGCATCGCCATCGGGGCGGGCACGGATGTGGCCATGGAGACCGCGGATATCGTCCTGGTCAGGAGCAATCCGCAGGATGTGGTCTCCCTGCTCAAGCTCTCTGGGCTCACCTACAGGAAGATGGTGCAGAACCTCTTCTGGGCCACAGGCTATAATGCTGTGGCCATTCCCCTGGCCGCAGGGGTCCTGTCTTTCGCCGGAGTAATCCTTGATCCCGCGATAGGGGCACTCATTATGTCCGTGTCCACAGTGATCGTGGCCATAAATGCCAAGCTGCTCAAGATGGACTAGAAAGCCAGTTTGCCTTCTCCAAGATGTGGCATCATAGCGATAGATTTGCCCTGTCACATGCATGTGGATGAAGAGCAAACAGTTTTCCGGGGGTCACTACGAGTAGGTGGGGTAAAAAGAACAGACTAGAAGCGCGATATCAAGCTTGGCAGAACTATGATTCCCCAGACTACGCCTGCGTGAACTAAAGCTAAGAATACCGCCGCCGAGCCCAAGTCCTTGGCGCGTTGGGCTAGGGGGTGAAACTCCGCTCCCACTCGGTCCACAGCGGCTTCAATCCCAGAGTTCAACAGCTCGGTGAGTAGTATTAGCAACAGGCTGCTGATGAGCAAGGCTTGCTCCACAGGACTGTCGCCCAGCCACAGGGCCACAGGTATCAGCACCACTGCCGACGCCACCTCTTGGCGAAAGGCTACCTCGTGACTGATAATCCAGCGCAAGCCAGCCCACGAATAGCGGAAGGCCTGCACAAGACGACTGATGCCGTGGTTGCTCTTAGCCGACATGGATTGGCTTACTTTCCATTTATCTTACCTTTCTCAGTGGTCCGGGTTACAGTTCTTGGGGCATATCCTTGGGGCTTGAGGCGTAATGCCATTCCCCAAAATCAGGGAGGAGGTAAGTTATGGGATTTGCACTGTCTGAGATGCAATTGAAGACTTCCGCTTTCCAGAACAGGGGAAGGATACCCGACAAGCACACAAGTGTCGGTGAAGACGTATCTCCGCCGCTGGAATGGATGAATGCGCCGAAGGGGACCCGGCTCTTTCGCCGTAATCTGCCACGATCCAGATGCCCCTTTGGTATTGCTCGGGACTTACGGGTTCGTGCACTGGGTTCTCTACAATATCCCCGGCTCCCTAACCAGCCTGCCGGAAGCAACCCAGGACTACACCAAGGGCGTTAACGACATGAACAATCAAGGCTACAACGGGCCCAATCCTCCGGGGGGTCATGGCGTGCACCACTATTTTTGGTGGCTGCTGGCCTTGAACGAGGAGCT
>JAIPEP010000002.1 GCA_021737085.1 Desulfohalobiaceae bacterium
ATGAGATATTTTACTCCCAATTTGCTTTAGTAAATACAATAAATCGATTCTTTCCTGATCATTTGTAATTGCAGAGATCTCTTTTTCATGTACTGCAGAATAAACTAATTCATAATCTCCTAACTCAATTGCTCTAAGAATAAGCTGTACGGCTGTAGTTTCCAGGTGGATCCTAGTATAGGATTGATCATCGTATGGTCTACATAAAGCACACACATCCAAATAAATCTTTTTCAAAATTAGCTCCGTACACCTATAAACAGCAAGTCAATTTTACTAAACCATATAATTTGAAAAAATAATAAATCATAATATTGCTTTTGGCAAGTTTTATCATCCCCCGGTTCACCCCAGCCGTTTCATGGAGCTCACCCAATCTATTTCTCCCAACGGCATGAAGCGGCGCTCATTCTTGGAAAGCAGCATATGCTTGACCTGATCGAAGATTTACCCCGTCAAATCTCTGCCATTTGACTTGGGCCTCGCCAATGAACTCCTTTGGCCAGAGCACCTCCGATAAAATGCCGGGAAGCCTGCTCCGGAAGGCGCTGCCCCCCCCCGGAGCTGGTCCTGGCTCATCCCTGCTGCACCCAGCCTTTTATTTCCTCCTTGGTGGGTATCTTCCCCACCGCTTTGACCTCTCCGTCCACAACCACGGCTGGAGTGCCGAAAACCCCGTACTTGGCGATCTCCATGGTGTCGGTCACCTTTTCCACATTTGCCGGAACGCCCGCCTCCTGCAGGGCGTTCATGACCATCTGCTCCGTTTGTTCACACTTGGGGCATCCAGGCCCGAGTACTTTGATTTCCATGATCCGACCTCCTTGTGTTGGGTTGCAGTGTGTTTATGCGAAGACTGCGCCGTAGAACATGCCCACCATTGTGGACAGGATAACCACCAGAGTAGCGTAGGTGCCGGTCTTCTTCCAGCCCATGACGCTGCCGACGACTATCAGGTTGGGCAGGGACAGGGCGGGTCCGGCCAGGAGCATGGTCAGGGCAGGGCCCTGGCCCATGCCGGAGCCCAAGAGCCCCTGCAGGATGGGCACCTCGGTGAGGGTGGCAAAGTACATGAGCGCCGAGGCCAGGGCGGCGAAGACATTGGCTTGCAGGGAATTTCCACCCACCAAATCGGCAATGAAATGTTCCGGAATCAGGGCAGGATGCTCGGGGCGGCCCAGGAAGAATCCGGCGAAGAGCACACCTGCGAAGAGCAGGGGAAATATCTGCTTCATGAAGCCCCAGGTGGAGTCCACCCATTCCCTTAGCTCCTGGCGCTGGAACCAGGCCTTGAGCATGAAGCCCAGGATTACCAGGAGGATCCCGGTGGCGTACCACTTGGCCTCAAAAATGGCCCGCCAGATGAAGGCGGCGTTCTGGCCGGGGTTGGCGAAGGCGGCGAAGATGAGGATAAGCACCAAAACTAGCATGTACAGGCCCTCCTGGGCGAGGGAGCGTCCGCCTTCCTCCTCGGGCAGGTGCATTTCTCCTGCCTTGCGCTGCTCATCCTCCTTGCGGAAGATATAGTGCATGAGCAGGCCGATGATGGCCGCGAAGGCAACCGCTCCAATCGCTCTGGCCAGGCCCAGCTCCCAGCCCAGCACCCTGGCGGTGAACACGATGGCCAGGACGTTGATTGCCGGCCCGGAATAGAGGAATGCGGTTGCCGGACCGATTCCGGCGCCACGCGAGTAGATGCCCGCGAACAGGGGCAGGACGGTGCAGGAGCAGACCGCGAGAATGACACCGGAAACCGAGGCCACGGAGTAGGAGAGGAACTTGTTGGCCTGGGCCCCGAAATACTTGAGCACCGAGGCCTGGGAAACGAAGACCGCTATGGCCCCGGCGATGAAGAAGGCGGGGATGAGGCAGGTGATCACATGCTGTCTGGCGTACTCCCGGAGCATCATGAAGGCCTCCAGCCCGGCCTGGCGCACGGTTTCGTTGCTCCAGGGCACATAGTAGGCCACCAGGAAGAAGAGTACGAGCAGAAGCAGCTTGTAGCGTTCCTTGAGGTTCATGTCGCCTCCGAATCGTGTTTAACTATTCCTATTTGGCAAAATAACCAATAATTAACTTATGTCAATCAGTCTGCAAAAGGCCGATACGGACAAGCCCACGGAATCACTCGAGCATGTCCGGCAACTGCCGGACAAATTCCCTGATCTCGTCCCGGACCCGACGATAGGGCTGCAAGGTGCTTGCCTCATCCACGGCGTCCCGGGCCAGGACGGCCGGATCCTCAAAGCTTCGGTGCAGGCGCGTGGCTGTTCCCGGAAAGAAGGGACAGCTCTCCTTGGCCTGATCGCAAAGGGTGACCACCGCATCGAATTCCAGGTCTGGCAGATCGTCCAGGCTCTTCGAGACCTGCCCGGAGATATCCACTCCCACCTCGCGCATGACCTGCACAGCCCTTTGATCCAGCCCCTGCGTGGCCACTCCTGCAGAGTGAGGGTTAATAACACCGGCCAACAATTGTCGCGCCCACCCCTCGGCCATCTGGCTGCGGCAGGAGTTCGCGGTGCACAGAAAAAGCACGTTCTTGGACTTCATTAGACCATTTAGGACCTTTTACCCTTTTGTTCAACTGGGTAGAGCTCATATGGGCTGGAACACAAAAGATTCCAAAATTGATATCATTACCATAACAGTTTTTATCCGGATTGTTCTTTCACATACTTTCTGTATTCCCTCAGCAAAACATACAAAAATTCTCTATAAACACTTTCAGAAGAAGGGATATAGTTCTTGTGATCTTTCAGCCTTTTGATAATCTCCTCCGCAGCTTCTTCATTAGGCTTCCAGCCTTCTTGGTAGAGCTCGGCCATTGTTTCGTCCAGACCCATAAATCCGACTTGCGTGTCATCGGGAAATTTCAGGGTTCGCCGGCTAACTGCCGACTCTTCGGGAGGTCATCCGCCTACTCACCCGCCTTGGTCATTTTGAGAAATAGTGTGCCTACAGTTTAGTGTATTAGGGGAAAAGCTTGATACATCCTTTTTGTGACGAGACATACTGAGCCTCCTTAAACTTGAATGGATAGTAACTTTAGTGTTTTTTTATGTGCAAAAAGGCATTCTTATATTCTGCGACATATCCCTATCTTTGTCTGAAATCCTGCAGGTCGCCCGTCTGCCGCAGGATGTTGGTCTGGACCAAATTCTCCAGACAGGAGAAGAAATCGAGCACACAGGGAGCGGCCAGGTGATAGTGCATCTGGGTGCCCCGCTTCTCGTAGTCCACAATTCCGGCATCCCGCAGCAGGGACAGATGCTTGGACACAGTGGAGGTGTCCGCGCCCACCATCTCGGTGAGTTCGCAGACACACCTGTCTCGGCGGCTCAATTCATCTACGATGAAGAGCCGGGTGGGATGGCCCAGGGCCTTCATGATCCGGGCCCGGGTTTCGTAGCGATCGCGGATTTCTCGGTTCATTTTTTATCTCCGTTGGTTATTTGGTATAATAACCAAGAATGAAAATTTGTCAAGTCATGGCGGATGCACGTCCGGAGTAAAATGAGTAGGACTTTGACAGTGACCCGGGATACGTGACTGATGGCTGGTGAAGAGCAGGGGGTCGGGGTTAGTGAAACAGGAGGAGCAATGAGTAGAGCGTACTCACTGACTTCCGCGAGGCGAAACGGTGTGGGGGTCCTTTCGTGGATAATCACTTACCGGCCATCCAATCCATGAGACGGTCCTGGGCGCGCAGGGCCGCCTCCTTCCTGTTCCAGCCATCCCTCAAACACTGTCCCAGGCGCTTTCCGGCTTGCGCTGCCGCACGCATGGTTTCCGGCTGCTCGCTAACCTTGGGGATGATCTCCGCTCCTATTTTAACATCATCTCCGTGGCGCATACGGGGAATACCTATGCCGCAAGTCTCCCCGAAGCCGCAGAAGTAGCAGGGAGCGGCTCCTGTGGCGGTTAGGCTTGCCACGGGCTCGATGAGGTTGAATAGAAAAAAGCCTTCGATGTCCCGGGCGGGAGGGCCGCCGTCCAAGCCCCCCACTCCCACGGCCACTCCGGGTTTGCCCCAGAGAAGATCCCCCTCCCGGTGCCGGAACTGGAACCAGCGCTCCAGAAAGGCCCGGGTCTGGGCGTTGCACCCGGAAAAGTGGTTTGGGGCTCCCACCACATATGCCTCCGCACCGGCCACTGCCTCGCGCAAGGAGGTCATGTCGTCCTCCACCTTGCACACGTTGTCCCCGGTGCAGCGCAGGCAAGCGGTGCAGCCAGATATATTCTGCCCCCGCAGGGAGACGAGCTCGTAGTCCAGCTCCGTGTTCTCCAGGACAGCGGCAACAAGGGCCCTGGTCCCGGAAACATACTCGTGGCGCTGGCTTCCCGAGATGCCCAGTATACGCATATTTTTTCCCTTATGTTTTGTATGTAAATGTCTATAACCTGCTGAATTACTGGAAACATTTTTAGCGAGCCGAGCCGGGGAGAGCGCTGAAGCGCAGGTTTCATCCCGGGCATCAAGTGCCTGGAGGAGCAGGTCTTGAGCGGCTCCACCCTCAAGCCACCGGACAACAAGGAGATAGTTTCTCTCTAAGGCAACCTTTGAAGCAAATGGGCACGCTAATTGGGCCTACGGCACATTAATTCAAAGCCATGGTCTATATGAAACTCAGCGAACACATGCACCCATTCTTTGAATGGGTGCAGAGTGAAGCGCTCTCCCCGGCTCGGCTCGCGACATTTTCATGCTTGGTTGTGCCTGTGTCACCGCAGGGATGAGGGTTATCCTAGCAAAAAGGGAGAACAAATCCAGCCGGGAAGGATCGTGGCAGAAAAGGGAAATGTCTGCTACAATACAACCGTATATTTTCTGTTTGTTTCGGGCTTGGAGAGCTCCTGCACAGGAAGTTCCCTGTCGGCTCGTAGAGTCCTAGCTCCTATAGCTCCATACTAAGCAAGAGACTTCGGATTTGACTTTCCATCCGGATACTAAACCGGAATTTTTTGGAGAAGGAGGGACAAGATGGCACAGTCTGCCTCAATCCGTTGGCTGGAAGAGATCGGAATGGAAAACGTCGGGGAAGTGGGCGGAAAGAATGCCTCACTGGGAGCAATGATCCGGGAACTGGGGCAGCAGGGGATCAGGGTACCCGGTGGGTTCGCCACCACCGCGGAAACCTACTGGCGTGTTATTCGGGAGAACGGGCTGGATGAGGTCATCCGGGACTTATTGCAGGAGCTGGAGCAAGGCACCCGCCAGCTCGCGGAAGTGGGCCGGGCCATCCGCACCCGGATGCAGCAGCTCGTCTGGCCTGAGCACGTGGAGGCGGAAATCCGCGAGGCCTATCGCAGGATGTGTCAAATGGAGGGCACAGAGACCCTGGATGTGGCAGTGCGCAGCAGCGCGACAGCCGAGGACCTGCCTCAGGCGAGCTTTGCCGGACAGCAGGAGAGCTTCCTCAATATCGTGGGGGAGAATCAGGTCTTGGAGGCCATCCGTAGTTGCTTCGCCTCGCTGTTCACCGATCGGGCCATAAGCTATCGGCAGGAACAGGGCTTTGACCACCTCAAGGTGGCTCTTTCCGTCGGCGTGCAGAAGATGGTTCGCTCCGATCTGGCCGGATCGGGAGTTATGTTCTCCATAGACACAGAGACAGGATTCCCCCATACCGTGATCATCAACGCTGCTTGGGGGCTGGGGGAGAATGTGGTGCAGGGCACAGTGACCCCGGACGAGTACAGGGTCTTTAAGCCTTTGCTCGGCGATGGACGCTACCGACCCATTGTAGAGAAGACACTCGGCTTCAAGGAGCGGAAGATGCTCTATGCGGAGGGCGGCACGAAACGGACCAAGAATGTGCTAACCTCCGCGGAAGAGAAGGGAAGCTTCGTCCTCTCCGAAGAGGAGGTCCTGCAGCTTGCCCGGTGGGCCCAGATCGCGGAAGAGCACTACGGGCACCCCATGGACATGGAGTGGGCCAAGGACGGCCGTTCCGGTTTGATCTACCTGGTGCAGGCCAGGCCGGAGACTGTGCAGTCCCAGAAGGAGGCGGCCTCGCTCAAGCACTACACCCTGAAGCAAAGCGGGGAACAGCTTCTTTCCGGCCTGAGCATCGGGGACGCCATAGCCGCCGGGCCGGTGTGCCGCATCCGGAGCGCCTCCGAGATCGAGTCCTTTCGGGAGGGCTCCATCCTGGTGACGGAGATGACCGATCCGGATTGGGTGCCCGTGATGAAGAAGGCCAGAGGGATCATTACCGATCACGGAGGCCGCACCTGTCACGCTGCCATAGTCAGCCGGGAGCTGGGCATTCCGGCGATCGTGGGCACTAGCAGAGGAACCCAGGTGCTGGGCAACGGCAGGGAAATCACCATGTCCTGCGCAGAAGGGGAGGAAGGCCTGGTCTACGCCGGGATACTGGACTACGAGGTCAGCGAGGTGCGACTGGAGGAGATCCCGGAGACAAGGACGCAGATCATGATGAACATAGGCAGCCCCACAGCTGCCTACCGCTGGTGGCGTCTCCCCTGTCAGGGCATAGGTTTGGCCCGGATGGAGTTCATTATCAACAACATCATCAAGATCCACCCCATGGCCCTGCTGTATACCGACCGGCTCAGCGACAGAGATGCCAAGAAGTGGATCGATATGCTTACCCACCGCTTCGAGGACAAGGCGGAGTATTTTGTGACCCACCTCTCTCTGGGCGTCGCCAAGATCGCCGCCTCGCAGTATCCTCATCCGGTAATAGTGCGCATGAGCGATTTCAAGAGCAACGAATACGCCAACCTGATCGGGGGCAGCGCCTTCGAGCCCACAGAGAGCAATCCCATGCTCGGTTTCCGGGGCGCTTCGCGCTACTACAGCTCGGAGTATCGCGAGGGATTCGACCTGGAGTGTCGGGCCATCAAGCGGGTCCGGGACGAGATGGGCCTGACCAATGTGGTGGTCATGATCCCCTTCTGCCGCAATCTGGCCGAGGCGGACAGGGTGCTGGAGGTGCTGGCGGAGAATGGTCTCAAGCAGGGAGAGAACGGTCTCCAGGTCTATGTCATGTGTGAGGTCCCCTCCAACGTGATCCTCGCGGAGGAATTCGCCGCACGCTTCGACGGGTTTTCCATCGGCTCTAATGACCTGGCCCAACTTGTTCTTGGAGTGGACCGGGATTCGGACAAGCTTCGTCACCTCTTCGACGAACGTAACGAAGCGGTAAAACGTTTCATCAGTGATCTTTTGCAACGGACCAAGGGCATCTCCGCTGGATGCAAGGTGGGCATCTGCGGCCAGGCGCCTAGCGATTATCCGGAATTCGCCGAGTTCCTGGTGCGGGAGGGAATCGACTCCATCTCCCTCAATCCGGACAGTGTGCTGGAGGTCAAAAGACGCGTTTCCCAGCTCGAGGCGCGTTTGGCCTGAAGGGGGCGAGCCATCTTCCGGCCCTTTCTAAGTGCGGTCGCCCTGTTCCTTTAGCCGGGGCTGATATTTGATAGCCACCAGGGTGATATCGTCCTCTTGCGCGGCCCCCCCGCAGAATGCCCGCAGGGAGTCCACGATTCTCCGGCAGATTTCTTCCGTGGTTTGGTTCGCGTTCTCGGTCAGTATTTTTTGGAGGCGCTCGTTTCCGAACATTTCGCGGGAATTGTTGCGCGCTTCGCGGATCCCGTCCGTGCCGATAAGGAGTATATCTCCTGCCTCCATAACCAGGGTCCTTTGCTTCTCGTGGACTGCTTGGTTGGTTATGCCCAGGGGCATCCCGGAGCTTTGGACCTCCTCCACTCCTCCGGTGGTCGCCCTGTAGCACAGGGCCGGCTCGTGCCCGGCAGAAATCCAGTTCAGGGAATGGGTCTCGGGATCGAGGACTGCGTAGAAGAGGGTCAAGAACTGGTCGTCGCGCGAGTCGTGGACCAGATGGCTGTTTAGAATCCGGAGCAGATCCTGGAGATTCCCCCTGTATTGAAGTGCGTGGGAGCGGATTACACCGCGGGCGGAGGCCATGAGGAAAGCGGCTCCCAGACCGTGGCCACTTACGTCCCCCACTGCGATGGCTAGCTTCTTCTTTTCCGGGGATTCCATTTCGATGAAATCGTAGTAATCTCCACCAGTCTCATCGGAATAGATACTTGTTCCGCAGATATCGAAATCCTGCATCTTTGGGGCTTGATAGGGGAGAAGATAGTACTGGGCCTTCCTGGCTATTTCCAGGGCTTGGCTCATTCGCTTGTGTTCCTCCAGCTTGGGCCCGATGTCGTTGAAAATCTCCCCCAGTTCCTGCAGCTCATCTCCTGAGTCGAGCTCGATCTTTGTCTGAAAGTCCCCCTGGGCCAATCTTCTTGCCGCATTGGCGAGGTGCAGGACAGGCCGGGTAATGGAACGTGCGCTTCCCAGGGCCAAAATCACGGAGAGCCCGATCGCTCCGAGAAGGATGAACCCGGAGAGGAGGACCCATTTCCTGGTCTCCTGCTGAATCGTTTGTTTTTCTGTTAGCGCCTTGGCCACTATTTTTTCGTAGGGGAGCAGAATCAGGGGAAATGGCTCTCCCTGTTTGTGGCCCCCGTGAGCCAGCAGGATTTCCTTGCCGCGATAGCGGATTTTGTGCACCCCGGAATCTCCCGAGGCTATGCTCTGGCGCACCCGGGGCATGGCCTCTAGGTCGAGGTCAGCCAGAGGCGAGCGTTTACTTAGGGCCTCCTTGTCCATCATCGCGGATTTGGGAGGAGATTCGTGGGCCAGGACCTTGAGCCTGTCCCGAGACACCCCGTCCTGCTGGTACAGAACGAGCATGGCGATTACATCCCCTCCCCACATTGTGGTGAATCGCAGATCCCTGAAAGCGCGTTCGTAGGGAACGCATATGGCGGTGGCACCGGCGAAACTCCCTTCCGGATGATACACGGGCATGGCTACCACCTGGTTCACGGCTCCTGTGGCTGGTTCCTTGCTCACGACGCGAACCATGGAACGGTCCTGTTTGACTTTTTTATACCAGGGCTGATTTCGGGGATCATAGTCGGAAGGAAAGCGCGCATGTCCGGGATAGGTGCTTTGTATTCCCGATTCCAGCACAGTATGCTGCCAGAGGATATGTTCCGGATTCAGCCTGTAGATGAAGCGATAATTCCCGCTCAACCTGGAGAGCCTTGCCAGATCCCTGGCTGCCTCCTCCCGCTCCGTGCCCGGGGGCAGGTACAGGACCTGATGGCTGTAGTTCACCCAGATGGGGCTGCGATCCATTCTTCTCATCTGCCGCATGTGTTTGTAGTCGAGGCTCAGTCCTGGCAGAGGGGTGGCACCTTTACGAAAGGATTGGGGGAAGTGGATCTTTGGCGATTCAGGAGGCTCACTGGACAGAAGACGCTCCACTTCCCGCTTCTGCAGGCGGAGGGCACGTTCATGGGTCATCTTGTCCCGCTGCAGAATGGCGCTGTAGTCCTGCACAATTTTGTTCAGAAGCGCCCGTTCCTTGCGTAGCAGCATTTTGCTGGTGTGTTCCGCCGTACTTGTCCCGAATTTGGTCATGGAGGAGTGCTGGAAGTAGGTCACGGTGACCAGAGGCAGTATGACCAGGATAATACCTAGAAGGGAAAACTTGCTTCGTATCTTCATTTCTGTTTACTCGAGAGAGGCCTATACTACGGTTTACTCCCTCTTTGTGTCTGTCCCTTGTAAATAGGGATTGCTGAAGCCCTGTCGGAATTCGTAACCAAGACCTTTGTTCAGACTTCGGCACATAAAAAGCATAAGCACTGTGAAAGGAAGAGCGGCGGTGATGGCCATCTTCTGCAAAGCCTCCAGGCCGCCTGCATAAAGGAGAATAACAGATGTGCCGGATATGATCAGCCCCCAGGTAATCTTTTTGGAAGCTGGAGGAGAAAGCTTACCCCGGGTGGTCATCATGGAAAGGACAAATGTGGCGGAATCCGCGGAGGTAACGAAGAAGACCCCAAGCAGGGCCACGGTGATTAGACTCAGCCCAATGCTCAAGGGGAAGAAGTCATAGAGATGGAAAAGACCCACCGAGATGTTCCCGGATACTGTTTGGGCGAGGTCCGCTTGCTGGGTGAACTCGACATGGAAAGCCGCTCCGCCGAAGACGCTGAACCAGAAAAAGGTGAGCAGGGTGGGTACAATAAGCGCTCCAGAGACGAACTCCCGAATGGTGCGCCCTCGGGAGATGCTAGCCACGAAGAGGCCCACAAAGGGTGACCAGGAAATCCACCAGGCCCAATAGAAAAGGGTCCAGGACTGGGTCCATTCATATCCCCGGAAGGGGTTGGTGGACAGGCTCATGTTGAATAGGGAGGAGAAATAGTCCGCGAGAGTATTGAGAAAGATGTCCAAAATGTAGGTGGTCGGCCCGGCGAGGAGCATGAAACAGAGCAGGGTGAGCGCAAGCACGATGTTTGTCTTGCTCAGCATCTGGATACCCTTGTCCAGGCCGCTTAGGCTGGAAATCAGGAACAAAACGGTGACCACGCAGATAATGATCACTGTTGCGGTAAAGGTGGCCTCAAAGGGAAAGACAGTGCTCAGGCCTGCGGTTATCTGCATAGCCCCAAGCCCTAGGGAGGTCACCACTCCGAAAACAGTGGCGAAGACAGCCAGGGCGTCGATGAGGTAACCCGCTACTCCATATATTCTCTCTCCGATGAGAGGATAGAAACAACTGGAGATTAGGGGTGGCATTCCGCGTCGGAAGGAGAAATAGGCAATGCACAGGCTCATGGTGATGTAGATCGCCCAGGGTTGAAGCCCCCAGTGGAAAAAACTGTATTTCATGGCGAACTTGGCGGCCATTCCGGACTGTTCAGTAATGTACTCCGGGGGGTTCAGGTAGTGGCTCATGGGCTCGGCCACCCCCCAAAAGATCATGCCGATACCCATGCCGGCGGCGAAAAGCATGCTGAACCAGCCAAAGTAGGAATACTGTGGCTTTTCCTGATCTTTGCCCAGCTTGACCCCTCCGTATTTGCTAAGGGCCAGATACAGATTGAAGGCCAAGAAAATAAAGGCGGCTGCGAGATAGCCCCAGCCGAACATCTCCATGATTCTTTCCTGCAAATAGGTGGACAGGGCAAAGAGGCGGTCTGGGCTGATGATGCCGATAACCACAAAGAAGAGGACAATAAACAGGGCGATGAGGAAAACGATATTGTTTTTCAGAAGCTGCATGCGCGCAGTCCTTGGCTGGTTTTCGTCTGCCGGAAGTTCGGGCCAAAGCTAAGATTTATGTAGAGGTTACGTCGGTGACCACAAAAAGGGAACAGTTCGTTTTGTTGGGCAGGGTTTCGGCGATTGATCCCAGCATCTGTTCAAAGGGCCTGGTTTTGTTCGACTTGCCTACGATGATCAGATCCGCTTTTTTCCGTCTAGCTTCCCTCACAATGTGCCACCGGACGGATCCAGTCACTTCCAGTGTTTCCACCGAATTGAAGGCGTGAGAGCATTCCCGGGCAAGACGTTGCAGATTGGCAGTAGCCGCCTGCCGCCGGGATTCCTCGGTATAGGGGTCTGGGGCCCTGTCTCCCACATGGAGCAGATAAAGGGTGTCTGCCTGGAAGTCCTTGTTTGTAAGATAGGGCATAACCGCGCTGTCCGTGTGCTGGAAGTCGGTTGCGTAAAGTACCCGGTTCAAGCTCGAGGTGGGCTCCAGGTAGTGTCTCCTTTGATAGATAAAGACCGGAAGGCTGCACATGCGAAGGATGTCCGCGTCTGGGCTTTGCAATAGAGTCTGCTTGATTACGTTCTTTCTGCGCCAGTGCAGGCCCAGATAGTCTGCCTCGAGCTCGGTTGCAGCCTTGCACACCGCATCCGCGACGCGGCCGCTTTTGAAGTACATTTCCGTCTGCAACCCCAGATCACGTAAGCCGGTCGCAATAGTGCGAATGGATTCCTCGGCTTTTTTCTTTTTTGGGGAATCTTCCTGGGACATAATATGGAGCAAGAAGACTGTCTCCGTCCCGAAGTGCTTCATGCACCGGGCCATATGGTAGAGATTTTGTCGGGATTCTTTCAGGCTCAGGGGCAATACGGCCTTTTTCAGCATAATTAAGGGCTCCGGAATGCGGATTGGGCGTTGCCCTCGTCAGGCAAGGCACACGAGGTGGAGAATACATGAAATCGAGCTGGGACAAAAGAGATCGTCGTTCCGGCGATAGGAGATAGGCTATAGGCGATGGAACGTGGAATCGGTGAGTCAGTATAGCAGTTACTCGGTTAGAGTCGGATTGTCTGCGATTCGATCCGAGCCTTGCCAATACAGCACTTGTCGGATTATTATGCAGAGTCATTCGCTCGGCTTCTTTTTGGACAGGAACTAACGCGTGGGGCAAATATGTGGCGAGGACAACTATGACTGCGATTCCGGAGAATGACTTCCTCTTGACGGCCATGCAGAGCCGTTTCTCCGAAGAGGATGCGGCGTGTCTTTGCAGCCTGGTACGAACCTGTTTCCAGATGGTCCATCCCCGTTACCAGGATATCGATATGGCTGTGGAGGAAAAGGACGAGTGTCTTCTTACAGCCTTTCAGAAACGGATTGTTCTCCCGGCGCATTCCGGTCCAGGAGGCGGATGGAACGATCGTTCCTTAAGTCTTCAGGAGGAGGAATACTATACTATGCCCCCGGTAGTGTGGTATCTGATGCGGTATGCCGAGGATCAGGGCAGATTTTTGCCCGAGCAGGCCCTGGAAAAGGCTTTGCGCTCAGTGCTCGGTGAGGAGATGACAGAAACCGCTGCATTGTTCCGGGAGGCCCGCAAGCATGCCCAGAAGGGCCAGATCGAGGCTGGACTTTTCGCCGCTTTGGCCCGGAATCTGGGTTTGGATCTTGATCTGCACGAAACCCTGGATCGTTACGTCCTTTTGGGGATAGCGAGCCCTTGCTCTAAGGGACAGGTGCATACAGGATTGGTGTGGTACGAGATCAATCCTTGTCTCTTCTGGTGATAATTGGTGTCTTTTCTACGGGTACATGGTTTGCTTTCCATATAACCCTCATTCCCGGGCCGACCCGGGCACAACGAAGCATGAAAATGTCGCGAGCCGAACCGGGGGAGCGCTTCGCTGGGTTTCATATAGACCATGGCTTTGTAGTACTGTGCAGTAGGCTAAAGTAGGGTACCCATTTGCTTCAAAGGTTGCCTTAGAGAGAAACTATCTCCTTGTTGACTGGTGGCTTGAGGGTGGAGCCGCTCAAGTCTTGCTCCTCCAGGCATTTGATGTTTGGGATGAAACCTGCGCTTCAGCGTTCTCCCCGGCTCGGCTCGCTGAAAATGCTTCCAGCAATTTAGCATGTTATAGACATTTTCATACAAAAAGATCTTGCTGTTGCCTTCATCCCAGTGCATTGTAAGGGCCTAGGTCAGAACCACCCGAGACGTGATTCATGAGGAAAGTTGTCTCTGCTCTGCTAATCTCCGCTGTGTTGGTGCTCGGTTTTAGCTTGGATCTTCGAGCAGAAAATCCTTGGGGAGTTACACTCTTCTACGGGCAACTAACAGAGAATCATTTCGAGGAGATTTTCTACACTCGTTCCCAGTTGGAGGAGCGTTTTATGCTCTCCGGCATGCTGCGGAGGGAATTGGGGTCAGTTCGGGAAGTGATCGACTGGGCCCCAAAGCGGTTGTTTGTGGACGTGGAAGGCGGGCTGGCGCACAAATGGGGGGATTGGAAAGGGATAGATCAGCGCTTTCAGGAGGCCGTGCTCTCGGCCAATCTGCGCTACGACCTGGGAACTAATCTTTTGGGCCTGAGCGGCATCAGCTTCGGCAACGGGCTTTCCTATGCCACAAAGAAGCCGGAATACGAGAAAGAGATTACCCTGAACGACCAAACCTCCCGACTGCTCTATTATATGATGGTGGAAATGGCCTTTCATTTACCTTCTCTTTCCCATTGGGAGTTGGTCTTTCGTGTACACCACAGATCGGGATGTTACGGCTTGATCAACAACGTACGTGGCGGTTCGAATTATCTGGGCTTCGGGCTGCGCTACAATTTCGCATCTTTTTAGACCCTTCAGGAAGGTTCCTAGTCATGGATAAAATACCGCAGGAGCAGGCCGGATATCTGGCGGAGGCCTTTCGCTGCGAGTTTGTCTCTCTTTGCGGGATTTGGGTGGAGAAGATCCGCAGGGGGTACCTGGAATCCAGGATGGAAGTCGCTAAGCGGCATCAGCAGCAGAACGGTGTGGTCCACGCTGGGGTCATATCCACTATGGCCGACCACAGCGCCGGCTATGCCGCTTTCACAGTGATTCCGGAGGAATATGAAGTGCTCACTGTGGAATACAAGATCAACTTTTTCCGTCCGGCCCATGCAGACTCATTGCTGTGTCGCGCCAGGGTGCTCAAGGAGGGGGGGCGTATAATGGTTGGCGAGTCTGAAGTCTTCGCGGAGGCCGGTGCAGAGGAGGTGCTTGTTGCCAAGGCCACTGTGACCCTGGCTGTCGTACACAAGGATAAAATGCCGCAAAAGGGTTCAGCTTCTCCGGAATAACGAAAAAAAAGGGGGAATCGGAACGCTGTTCAGGGAGGTTTATAGGGTTGTAGGGGGTGCTGGTTTCGGAGTGGCTATGGGGGTTCCGGGCATGTTCCCCTGCTGATTACGCATAACAGGGGTTTTGACTGTGATCCCCCGGATCTAGCCGAATAACGGCCTCGATCCGGGGGTGGGGAGGGCCTAATTGAACTGGTCCTTGATGTTTTTGCTCGGAGTGAATTTTACGTCGTTCTTAGCAGGGATTTGTATCCTTTCGCCTGTGGAAGGGTTGCGTCCCTGCCTAGCCTTGCGCCGGGTGACAGCGAAATTGCCTAGTGGGGAAAGGGTGACTTTGTGACCCGAGCTAAGCTCCTTTTCGATGGAGTCCAGTAGAGTGTCGAGCACCATTTTGGTTTTGCTTTTGGTCATTTCCGCTTTTCTGGCTGCTTGGTTTACCAGATCGTTTTTTGTCTTGCCAGCCATACACAGTTCCCCTTTTTTTGAGGTGTTTTTGATCAGGGCTAAACGTTTACGGGCGGAATGGAGGCGCTTACCTACGCCGCATTCTACAAATATATTACACTGAAAGGGGAAGATGCGTCAACGCCTACTCATAGAAATATAGGCTAATCTGTGCCCCCTGGCTTCCATTGCATCGGCTTGACTCGAATATCGCCGGGCATAGGCGCTTCACCCGGTTCCATATCCGCGAAAAAACGGATCACTTTGTCCTATGACCACACTTTTATTTGCTTTCCTTTTCACTCTTCTTGTCTCTCTGGGCTTGGGTCCATGCGCGAGGCGTATCGGGCTGGGGCTGCGAATGTTGGATCAGCCGGACGAAAGGAAGATTCATCAGGGTTCGGTCCCCCGCATAGGTGGACTCGCGATCTTTGTCTCCTTTTTTCTGGGATTGGCTTTGGCCGCAACAGCGAGTAACCCCATAACGAGCCAGGTTACCCTTGAAGCGGAAAAGGTCGCCTTTCTGACCGGAGCGATACTTTGCTTCGCAACCGGCTTCTGGGACGACGTCAGGCGGCTCGGACCTTGGGAGAAGTTCGCCCTGCAGATCCTCGCCACCGGAATCGCCTTTTGGGGAGGGCTCCGCATCCACTTTCCCCTGGATCTGCAGCTTCCCACGCTGCTCGCAGTGAGCCTCAGCTTCTGTGCCACCGCATTCTGGTTCCTGCTCTTAGTCAACGCGGTCAATCTCATCGACGGGCTGGACGGTCTAGCAGGGGGCGTGGTCCTTTTTACCTGCCTGACCATGATCATCTTTCTGGTCTTGGACGAGGACTACGGCTATGCCCTGTTCTTCGCCCTGCTCGGTGGAGCGGTGCTCGGCTTTCTTCCTTACAACTTCAGCTCCGGGCTAAAAATGTTTTTGGGCGATGGGGGAAGTTACTTCCTGGGCTACATTATAGCCGGCCTAGCTGTTATGGGCTCGGTCAAGACAGAGGTCGGGGCGACCGTAATGATCCCCCTCGTGGCCATGGGCTTGCCTGTTTTCGAGGTAATTGTTTCCCCTTTGCGCCGCTTTGTCCTGGCCAAGCACCCTTTCCAGCCGGACAGTGCACATATTCACCACCGGCTTCTTGCCCAGGGACTGTCCCAGCGCAAGGCGGTCATTTATCTCTATCTTGCCACATTACTTTTGTGTCTGGCCGCTGTGGTTATGGTTAATCTCTCGGACGAGCAGGCGGGGCTCTTTCTCATCCTTCTGGGAGCAGTGATAGTGCTGGTTGTGCGCGGAGCAGGAGGGGTCGGATACATTGATCTGGAGAAGGCCCGAAGCTGGCTGCAGGATGTGGGCTACGCCACCGGCTTGGCCAGGGGCAGGCGGAGATTCCTGGGATTGCAGGTGGCAGTAGCCGAGTCCAGGAGCCTCGAGGAGCTGTGGGATGCAGTTTGTGAGGCTGCCAGGGAGCTGGATATGGACTTTACGGAGATGCGACTGGCTAATCACATGGACGGTTTTTGCTGTGATAAGGGAAGGACTGCATGCTTCAGATGGAGCCGGGACGGCTTCGACCTGGACGCGTCTGCTGCTGACGCCAATCTGTTCAAGATAAAGCTGCCGCTTGAGGTGGACCGCATTCACGCAGGAGAGATCTGGCTGCTCAAGGATCTCGATTATTCGTCCATCAATCACGATACCCTGACTCGCCTGGAACACCTGCGCCGATCCATCTCCAGGTCGCTGCGCGCAATGAGCCGGGTAGGGGAGTGAAGCGGGTAATCTGGCTCCGTGAGCCGAAAAAGAACTCGTTTCCCTCCTGCAACGGCGATGACAAGGCCAGACGAGCAGTGCCTAATAAACGGCTGCGCTTGAGATCTGGCAATGTATTTCACCCAGTCTGGAATTTTACTCTGCTCGCTACGACACCTTTGATCAAATATTCTCCAGATACATAATACGGAAGAATGGGCAGCAAATATTCATGACGGGGGGAGCACCCTGTACCACTTGCTTGACCGCATTCCCATTCTCATCAAAAGAGCAGGTGGCGTTGTTGTAGGCCAGGAGCTGGTTTTTGGCCCGATTGGCCTGGTTGTAGTCGTAGCTGTAGGTGGAGCCGTCCGGATAGGTCAGGTTCTTTCTGCGGCCGCTTTCGGTGTAGTGCCATTGTGTCTGAGCTGAAAGGGGCCGTAGACTACGGGGCTATTATCAGCCTGGCACTTTTTTTCCGATCAACAACACCCATCACGGAAACCTAGCCATCTTGCGGGTTAAAATCTTGGTCGTATCCGTCTCACATATCTTCTTTACATTATTGTATATTTACGTTTTTAATCAGGACAATATTATGTTTTGAATTCATTTTTTTCATCTGTTGATCTATGGAGTTACCTTTGTATTTGGCTGAGTTCACATTTACCTTTTGGCCATAAAAAGAGACTGAATCTCCCTTTTGTAAATTGTCGAGGTCTTGTGCCACATCTTGATTTTGGAGGAATAGTGGTATCCATTAGGCGGAGGTTAAAGAGCATGAATCATGTCGTAGCCGAGTCAAAGCCTTGTTCTCGGAAATGGTCGTCAAAGGTGAAGGCTGACTGGATGCTCAGAAAGCGCATTATTTCAAAGCTTACGCAATCAACAAAGCTCAGGTTGCGTCTTGAAGCGGAGAGAACCGCGGAAACTCCGATCCGATGCAGTTCCGAAGATACGAACTCCACGCGGACAACGGGCGTCATATTTGTCTGGAATACCCTCAAGGCATCCATGCCCAAGCGCCTCTGGATAAGCGCGAAAGATTCAACCGGCACATAGTTGCTGGTTATCAGTACGGTATCGTTTTCAAACAGCTTGCACAGGATCCTCTCTGCAACGGGATGGTTTTTGTCGTCCCTGTCCAGCAGGGCAAAAAAAGGCCGAGGTGTCTACAAAGCATTTCATCCCTGAAACGCCTGGGACAGATATTCATCGTACCTTTCCGAAACATCCCCCGTGCCGGAACTGAACTTACCCATGGCTTCCAGAGCAAGCTCACGCTTCTTGCCGGCATCATTATCCAAGGAGGAGCTGTCCATTGAGTCAATTGCCCGGCGGATAACCTCGGACACGGATATACCCTTTTCCGCTGAAATGGACTTGACCAGGCTGGCTTGTTTTTCGGAAAGCCGAATCTGGGTTCTGACCATAACCTCCCTCACTTGTTAAAACATGATATCATGATGTGATGTAATGTCAGCAGGCAATATTTGCTTGTCAACTATTAACCGGAAGGGCCGCTACCTTTCCGAAACAACAAGAATGGAGTCAACTTCCCGGTTTTCCTGATAACCACTGAATTAGGGGAGTCCGGCGGCATATGGTCTTTAAGGCTTAAGACCTCATGCCCTTCATTAATTATACATGACGTCAAGAATTATTGCGCATAATGATATTGTCTGCTAACCTCCTTCTTAAACAAGAGGAGGTGCTTATGCGCAAGTTAGAGATTAAAGATGCTGAAATCATTAAAGCCTCTGTCCTGGAAGAAATCCAGAGGTCTGAAGAGTCGCGCTACGATCATCGGCTGCACGGAATCCTGCTTGCCTGTGCTGGCTTCAATAGCACTCAAATTGCAGAAATCTTGGGTCATGGACGCCGTGCCATTCAATACTGGATTCGCAACTTCGAAAAAAGCGGCTTCGCCGGTCTCCAGGAAACCCCTCGCGCTGGCAGGCCAACTGCAGTTGATAAAGATTTTGAGGAGTCCATCAGCAATGATCTGCGCAAATCTCCGTCTGATTTCGGCTACAGCCAGACTCTTTGGGATGGCAAACTGCTGAGCAAGCACCTTGCAGATTATTACGGTATCCATCTTGGAGTCCGGCAATGCCAAAGGCTTTTTCACAAATTGGGGTTTCGCCTCCGCAAGCCCAGGCCCGTCATAGCTAAGGCTGATCCGGAGGCACAGCGTGCATATAAAAAAACTTCAAAGCCTCGCGAAACAGGATGATCTGGACATCTGGTTTGAAGACGAATGCCATTTCCAACAGCATGGATCACGCTGCACCATGTGGATTCCTCCTGAGGAAACAGATCCTGTGGTCCTGCACGCCCCAACCAGGAAAAAGCTTGGAGTATATGGGGCTGTGTGCGCAAATGACGGCCGTCTTATCGTCCAAAAAGCTGAAAAATTTTGTGCCCAAAGTTTTCTCGATTTCTTACGCAAACTTGTTCGCCGAGGTCGAAAGCACAGAAAGATGCTTCTGGTTTTGGACAATGCCAGGTGGCATCACGCCATTCTCCTACGGCCATGGCTACAAAAACAAAAAAGGCTGAGCTTGGATTTTCTGCCACCCTATAGCCCGGAACTCAATCACATAGAGAGGGTATGGAAATTGACCCGGAGATTGAGAACACACAATCAGTATTTTCAAGAAATGGAGGAACTGACATCAGCTGTTTTCAGTCAGTTCAAAATATGGCGACAACCCAACGAAACATTGAAAAGATTATGCGCAATTATTTAGGTCGCTGTGTATAATTATGAGCCTTATCTTTTGAAGGTCAGAATGTCTAGCGGCTACATAAGAGCTAACAGGTCTCAGTTTTATTAGAATTATGAGCCAGTCACCTTATGCTCATCTCTCGCAAAATTGCTTGACTTGTAGAACCTACAATGATATTGGTTCTACATGCCGCATCTTTATAAGAAATCGAAGCAAGGTAGAACCTACTGGTACCTCCGCGAAACCTACCGGGACCAAGGCAAGGTCAAGGTCAAATGGCAGAAGTACCTCGGAACTGCAGATACCATCCTGGCCAAGTTTCAAGAGAAGGAGGCTGCCAAGAAGCCGGTCAAGGTCCATACCGAAGCCTTCGGAGCTGTGTTCCTGGCCCATGTGCTCGAAATCGAGTTGGACACCATCTCCCTCATCGATAGCATCGTTCCCAGAAGGGCCAATGAAAAAGGGCCGACTGTCGGCGAGTACTTCTTCTACGCCTGGGCCAACCGGATGATCGCTCCCAAAAGCAAGCGGGCATTGAAGGACTGGTACAAGAAGACAGCCATTCAGCACATTCGGCCCGTGGACCTCAATCAGTTGACATCAGAGCGCTACTGGGAAAAGTGGAGCAGGGTATCCCGAGAACAGCTCGAGGAGATCGGGGCCAGGTTCTTCGCCCAAATCTGGAGCAAACAACAGATGGGCCCAGAAACTCTGCTCTTTGATACCACCAACTACTTCACCTACATGGCCACCAAGACCGACTCGGAGCTGGCCAAGAGAGGGAAAAACAAGAGCAGCAAGCACCACCTTCGCCAGGTCGGTGTCGGAGTCCTGCAGGACCGGATCAGCTCACTGCCCTTGTACTACACGACCTATTCCGGCAACCTCCACGACTCCAAGCTCTTTCACCAGGTCCTGGACGAGATATTCGGGGTACTCGCAGGCTTCACCAGGGACGACAAGCAGTTGACCGTGATTTTTGACAAGGGGATGAACTCCCCGGAGAACATTGCCTTTATCGACGAGCGCCAGCACATCCATTTTGTGACCACCTACTCGCCCTACCATGTCGAGTATGAGGCCAAGCGGGACCCGGAAACCTTTACGATCTTGGACATCCCCAAGAACCAGGAGCTCAAGGCAAAGGGTCAGGATGAGGACTGTCTCAGGGCCTACCGGACAACGCACCATCTCTGGGGCCGGGAGCGGACCCTGGTCGTGACCTTCAATCCCGCAACCAAGCGGAAGAAGGAATATGATCTGGCCAAAAAGCTGGATCGGGTACGGGCCGAGCTCCTGGAGTTTCGGCGGAAATATAACAACAACGAGCCCCAGTGGCGTGACGAGACCGCAGTCAGTCGGAGGTATCGCAGGCTGTGTGAGGACCTCTACATTAGCCCCAAGTACTATGACCTGACCTTCACGTCCCACCAGATGAGCTTTCGCAGGAACAGTCAGGAGATCAAGTCAGCCAAGGCCACGATGGGCAAGAACGTTATCATCACCGACAACAGCCGCTGGAGCACGGAACAGATCGTGCTCTCCTTACTGGATAGACACAAGATCGAACGCCAGTTCCGGGTGAGCAAGGATCCTTTCCAGGTGAGGGTCAATCCGATGTTTCATTGGACCGACCACAAGATCCTCTGTCACCTCCTGATCTGCATGATTGCCCTGACCGCCTTGCGGCTTCTGGAACTCAAGCTGGATGACAAGTATACCTCCAAAGTGATCATGGAAGAGATGCACAGCTTTGATTGTGTGCTCACCTGGCCTGAGGTGGCGAAGAAGCCGGAACTCATGCTGGAGGAACCCACCGACCTCCAGGCCGAGATCCTGAGGGGCGTAGGCTATGTAGTCCAGGACGCGTGGGTTCTACAGGCATAGTAGGCGTATTTTAAGCTATTTCAGCCTATTGTGGCTTGCGCGTTCGTTCATTCCTGAAAGTCGAGTCAAACTCTTTCGCCTTCGGGAGGAGGCTGGCTGAAGGCTACAGGATAAAGGGAAAAGGGAAGGGGAATACCCTCCTTGGTTCTCCTATCCTTCAAGGTTACCTCTTGAAAATCTTTTCACCCGTCACGCTCGATTTTAAAGAACAAGAGGTACTACCACAGACTCTTATGCCCACTGCTCTTTGATCAACATCACCTTTTATTAAATATTCTCCAGGCACGCTATACAAAAGAAAGAAGCTGATATACACAAACCGGGAATTCCTCCGTTATGATAAGCTCCTTAGTTTTAATTTAATATAAGGATTAATTAGTATTAATTTATTAATTAAATATTTGACATTTAGCATATCTCTATGAATATATATATGCTGGCCATTATTATCCACGATGATTATAATTGCAGACGTGGGCAAGTAAAGCAAATTATGTACTTCTTTTATTTCAGATATCTCAATAGACTTTTTAAACATGTTTAATTTATAAGATCTCAAATTAACCCCATCAGTTATTATACAATAAAATATAAAGTTATATATAATTAAAGGGGAAAGAATAATCAATAAAAAAAATATTATAAAATAGTGTGTATAAAACGAGATGATATCCATAAAAATCATTGCATAACAAAAAAAGAAAGAGATAAAAAAAGTAAGAATAGCACATGTACCAAGAAATAATTTGATATTTCTAGAAAAACATACTAATATTTTGTCATCAATCTCTCTTTTCATTATCTGGATCCTCACAGGGCAAGGTTTTGTCATGAGTTTTTGATGGTGACAACATTTCACCTACTATTGCACCAGCTGTTTGTCCCACAGCAGTGCCAATTATACCACCACCAAGACCACCTGCTATGAAATCTCCAGCGAATCCTGCAATTGCACCAGATGCAGCACCCGCTGTTGCACCTGCTAATGCTCCCCAAACTCCTCCTTCTTGTGCTCCTGCATAAGCGCCAGTAATAGCCCCTCCTATTGCTCCAACGGCTGCTCCTTTTGCTCCTATTATAAGGCCATATGAATCACTATTTATAAATGAATTATTATTACAATAAGTATATAAGTTTATATTACCACCAAGAAACAACAATGGATCTTCTCTCAAATACCTCCCCACCTGCGGATCATAGTAGCGATGATAGTTATAGTGCAGCCCGGTCTCTCTGTCATAATATTGCCCCGGAAAGCGCAAGGGATTCTTTATCTCTTGCGCTACAAGCTGAGTTCCGCCGAAGCTCGCATATCGAGTTGACCAGACCACTCTGCCATTACGGGCAGTCAGTTTTTGTGGAGTACCTAAGTGATCATTGTGGTAGAAGTAGTAGGAGCCGTCCTTCCTCAAGAACAATGGGTCCGTGGTCCAGCTTGAGCCGGGTTTATAACCGTAGAAGCGAATGGGATCGCCCTGGTCATCATATTCTGCAATCAGACCCTGCTCGCAGTAGTGGAAGTAGGTTCGCTCGCCATTCACCTCCTTCCATAGACGTCGCCCGAAGGGGTCGTAGTAATACTCAGCAATCACGTCTCCCGAGCCATCCTCAACACGGACAAGCCGGTTGTTCGCGTTGTAGATGTAGCGGGTTTCCTGGCCGTGTACCACCCGCTTGACCATGTTGCCGTTGTCGTCAAAGGAACAGGTGGCGTTGTTGTAGGACAGGAGCTCGTTGTTGGCGTTGTAGCTCCAGGTACCATTCGTGTCCGCCGAGGTCAGGCGGTTGCCTACAGCGTCATAGGAGTATTCCTCGTCAGGGAGGGCCGGGTTCTCAGCTTTGGTCAATCGGTCCAGGGGGTCGTAATCGTAGTCGTGCCTGCCTTCCCCGGTCTTTTCGGAGATGATGTTGCCCGCTTGGTCGTAGTCGTACTTCCGGTGCAGGATCGTGTTGCCTGCCGGATCGCTGGAGGTGATCTCTTTTATCCGCTGCAGGGGATCAAGGTCGAAGTTTTTGCTCGCTCCTCCGGGCAGATGGACCTTTGTGGGGCGCCTCCATTCGTATTCGCTCCAGGTGATCTGCCCCGAGTCAGGCAGGTCCATGGATTGGAGCCGGTTGGCTTCATTATAGCTGTATTCATAGGTGGAGCCGTCAGGGTAGGTCAGGCTTTTTCTGCGGCCGCTTTCGGTATATGTAGTGCCATGGCTTAACTGAAAGGGGCCGTAATCAACGGTGCTGTTTGTCCTGCGGCCGAAAGCATCGTAGCTGTAGCTGCCTGAAGTGGTGCCGTCGTCATAGGAGACAAGGTGACCAGCCTCGTCGTAGCTTAAGCTGACCGTCTTCTCCGGAGTTGTGGCACCGCTGCTCGCGTAATGCTTGACACCGGTCAGCTCACCAGCGGTATTGTACTCGTACACCGTCCTCTGACCCTCGGGGTCGATCTTTTCCACCAGATTGCCGGCCTCGTCGTAGGAGTAGGTGGTGCTCTCGCCCATGGGCCGGATCTTTTTCACTAGTTGGTCCTTTAAGTCGTATTCGAAGCGGGTGGTCTGCCCCTTGGGGTCGGTCAGGCGGATCAGGTTGCCCCGAGCATTGTACTCGTATTCCGTGACTCCTCCGGCCGGATCGGTTTTCTGGCTCACTCGGCCTAGGGGATCGTAGCTCTTTTCCGTGATCCGGCCCTTGGGGTCGGTTTTGGAGACCAAGTTACCCGAGGCGTCGTACTCGTATTGGGTGGTGAGGGTGGTGCCGTTGACCATCTTCCTCTCCACCGTCTTGCGGCCCAGCTTGTCGTAGGCGTATTCCACGCTGTACGTGGGATACTCGATGCGGGAGGGCTTGTCCGAAGGCCCTCCGCAGCTGGAGCAGCCGGATATGCTCGAGCTGTAGTGCCGCACGATCACGTTGCCTGCCTTGATTGTCCTCTTCTTGCGGCTCCGCTTGTCGTATTCAAAGCGCACCTGTCTGCCTCCGGGACCCACCTTCCGGATCACCTTGCCCGCGGCATTGTATTCGAACCGGGCCACCAGGTTGTCGCTCTCTGTCTCCGGGTCCCCCTCCCGAATCCTCTTCACCAGGTTGCCCTCGGCGTCGTATTCGAATCGGGTCACCCGACCCCCGGGTCCGACTCTCTTCACCTTGTTCCCGAAAGCGTCGTATTCGTATTTGGTTATTCTACCCTTGGGATCCACCTTCCTGATCCGTCTGCCCCGGTCATCGTATTCGTACTCCCAGGTCCGGCCTTCGGGGGCCTCCTTCTTGAGCAAGTTGCCCGTCTCGTCGTAGGTAAACTTCGTGACCCCGCCCTCAGGGCCGGTGCGCCTGATCATGTTCCCGCGCTCGTCGTACTCCATGCTCACCACAGCCCCGCCGGGCCTCACGATCTCGATCCGGTTACCGCTGCCGTCGTAGGCGTATTCGGTGATCCGCTCCGAAACGGTTCCCGCGGCCTCGATTTTGCGGATGCGATTGCCCTGGCTGTCATACTCGTATTCGGTGACCACTCCCCGCTCGTTCACCTTTCGGGTCACCCGGTGCAACTCGTTGTCGTACTCGTATTTTACGGTTGAGCCGTCCGGGTATTCTATACGGGTCAGATTGTTCCATTCGTTGTATTCCTTGCGGGTGGTAAGACCCCGCTCGTCTGTGATCAACAGGTCCCGGCCGTCCTTTTCGATGGTCTTGACCGTCTCTCCGTTGATATCCACCCGGCGCACATCTCCATCGGAGTCGAACCAAACCTCCTTGACCTTGCCGGAGGGGAACTCCGCCATGGCGTAGTACTCCCTGCTTGCCTCGTCGAAGCTGTAGTCGTAGTTGAAGCTCCGGCCCTTGGAGTCGGTCACACGGCTTACCAGATTCCGATTGCCGAAAGAGGAGTAGGCGATCTCCCGCACCTTGCCCTGGGGGTACTCCACTCTGCTGATACGGCCATTGTCGTTGTACTCGTACTGCGTCGCATTGCCCAGGGGACCAACCACTTTGCTCAGCCGGCCCTGCTCGTGGATGTAGCGCACCTGTCTGCCATCCGGGGAGTAGGCCCGGTCCAGAGTATCGTCCGCGCCGTACTCGAAACTGAGCACCCTGTTGCCGTGGCGGTCGTTTATTCCCACAGGCCTGGTCGCATTCGCATCGGCGTACACCAGCCGGCCCACTATGCCTTTTTGGTTGCCATAGGATTCAAGTCGGAACTGTTGAGAGAAATGGATATCATTTCGGTGCATCCTCTTATACTGCTCCCAGTCCCCATCGCCGTTTTTCCAACGTAAACCCTCTATCTCATATTCCCACCTGTTGTGGAGGCTGTCCTTATCCTGGTGTTTGCTTACATCTGTGACTTCTATGCGATTATGATTATTCTTAAATATCAGAGTGGATTTGTCCATGGACTTTGGATCACTCACGGTGTATCTTCCTTGATAATCAACTCCTGCCCGAACACATTTGTTATATAAACTCATGTCAATATATTGATAGTTGTATCCTCCATCACCTCCACTGCCTGCTGACTTGGAACCTTCCACATTCCGAGAGGCGTGGATTTCATTTAATTCATTATGAGGAGGTGTATACCGTAGAGTATAGTTATGCGGGAAATACCATCTGCCCTGGTAATAGTCCCGTTGCATTTTCACTTTCCCGCCGGCAACCTTGACCGCCAGGTCCACCTTGCCGGGAAGTTGATACTCCCCGCGAAGGAGATCCACTCCAGATCCCGTCTCACAGCAGCGCCCCCTCTCTGTGTCCTTGCACTTATCATCATCAGGGCAGCCGGGATCGGATGGCGGCTCCGGAATGCACTCCGCCCCATCCAGGTCGTCCGGCTCGGGGACGGGGCTTGAGCTGCCCCCGCCGCCGGCTCCGCCGCCCCAGGAGGCGCTGTCTCCGCCGCCTCCGATATTAATCGGCGGGCTGCCGGAGCCGGAACCGGAGCAGTCCCCGTAGACATGGGTCCAGCAGTGCTTTACCGCCTGCTTGCTCCACTCCCCGTTGGCGCAGACCCACTCGTAGCCCACGGTCATGCAGCGCATATAGCTGCCGCAGTCCCCGCCTCCGGAGCCGCTGCCGGACTGCTCCAGGGGCTGTTGGCAGGTCACCTTGTAGGGCAGGCTCACCCGCTCTCCAGCAGCAAGCGTATCCGGGACCTCACCCAGCATCTCGTAGCGGAAGTGATCACCTCCGCTGGGAAGCTCGGCTGTCACGTTCTCCGCCCGGATCTTCCCCTTGTTGACCAGATTGATTTCGCCCCGGAAGACCTCGCCTGCCTCCATGGAGGGCAGGGAGGTGGAGGCGGGCTCCATGACCACCACCGGAGCGGGCACGTCCGTCTCGTATTCCGCGGTGAGCACGATCTCGTACTCGTCCTCGATTGTGGTCTCCTCCACATCCCAGTGCACGGTGACCATGCTGGTGGGCAGAAAGACCTCTTTCGCCGCGGTCACCCCGGGCTTGATCCAGACCCTGCCGGTCTGGGCGTCGTGGTTGGAGGCGCTCACCCGATAGCGGTACCTCCCCGCGGGCAGATCGGAGAAGACCGCCTCCCCAAGTCCGTCCGTCTCCTTCTCCTTGAGGATGCTTTGCACTTTTTCGTTCTGCAGCTCCACCTCGGCCCCGTTCACTCCCTGGATCAGCTCGCCCTCATCGTTCTTGGTCCCGGTGTACATGTCCGTGACCTTGAAGATGGCGTCCCCCTCCCCGGAGCGGGCCACGGTGGCGTAGCAGTGGATGTCCACCGGATCCAGGTTGGAGCCACTCACCCGCAGCAGGAAATGGTGCCTGCCCTGGTCTACATTGGAGTCCGGAGAGAAGGCTACGCCGATGCTCTGGCTGCCGCCAACCGGAATCTCTTGCTGCGAGGAGGTCCCAGTGAGGCGGGCCCAGGAGGGCGCCTCGCTACCATCGGTCTGCAACAGGGAGAGCTCCAGGTCCTTGAGCGGGGCCAGGCCGCTGTTCTCCAGGGTGATGCGCTCGTTGGCGGTAGCGTTATGGGTCACACCGGTCTCGATATGGCTGGGCTCGAAGTCGAGAACGGGCAGGGCCTGGGAAAAGGAGGCCTGGACGGGAATGGTGCCCCAGGTGGCGTTGTCGCTGGCCAGGCGCAACACCAGGCTGGTCTCCTCGGCCGCGGCGTTGTCCGCCCAGAAGGTGAGGGGCAGCCTGGCCGAGGACCCCCCGCTCAGATCCACGGGGTCGCCGGGCTCCACGTGGACCCCCTCGGGCAATGAGCCATCCGGCTGGTCCTGCGGCAGGTACTTAAGGCCCAGGTTGTCCACCTCAGTGCCCTGGCCGGTCTCCACCCGGACGGAAAAGATCTTTTCCTTGTTTTTGGGGAGGCTTAGATCCACCCGGGAGGGTTGATAGGAGACCCTGGAGATCACGAAGCGCTCCTGCACCGGGCGAGCGGTCAGGTCCGGATGCACCGCGCAGACCTTGTACAGGCCGCTCTCGCCCTCCAGGGGAGTGAACTCGTGGCTGAACCAGCCTGTGGAGTTGGTCCGCACACTGCGCTCGCGCTCATATCCCTGATTGTTGATGGACAGGATGAGCTCCGCACCGGCCAGGGCCTGGCCGGAGGAGCGGTCCTTTGCCCTGCCCCGGATGGTGATGGACTGGTTCCCGCTGGACTGCTTGGGGCAGACTTGGGTCACCTTGCCGGAGTAGGAGGTCCGGGCCAGGGACACCCGGTTGTCCGCTCGGATGCCCTGCATCACCACCTGGTCCCCCTTGCCCCTGTGGTGGTAGACATGGGGGATCCGGGCCTGGACCCGCAGCTCGTCCCCGGACAGGGAGGCGGGAACGGACAGGGTTACCTGCTGGGAGGTGTAGCTCCCCTCGGCCGGGATCCGGGCCACGGCGTCCCCGCAGGGCAGGCTGACAATCTTGTCCCCGAGCTTTTGCCCCAGGCGGGCCACGTCCAGGACGTTGCCCTCGCTGTCCTGGAGCAGGAACCTGATCCCCCGCTGGGATCCGGTGCCGGAGGAGGTCACCACCTCCACCGGGCCACCTCCGGGATTGGCCAGCTCCAGCCTGGCCGTGCCGTTGCCTCCCTGCAGGAAGCGCCCCGTGGATACGGACAGGGACAGGGACCCGGGGGCGACCTGCACGCTTCGGCTGTCCCGCAGCCGCACCAGTCTGCCGGGAGCAGGGCGGATCTCCACTGTCTCGGTGAGCTGGGCGGTGGCGTTCAGCTGCTTGTAACCGCCCACCGTGACCGGCATCTCGCGGCTGCTGCCAGAGGCTAGATCGAAGGTCTCGGAGCGGTGGCTGCGGCCGCCGGCCTCCACCAGCAGACGGACATTATCCAGCTTTTGCTGGGCGCGGTTTTTCACCCTGTACACCAGACGATTCATCAGGTTGCGGCGCAGGGGCGCGCCGCTTGAAAGCTCGGCCTCCACCCGGGGCAGGGTGATCCCTCGCGCCGGGCTGCCGCGGCCGGTGTCGTCCACAGCCACCACGCTGTAGGTGCGCCGGTCCCCGCTGTACCCGGAATCGGTGAAGGATTTTTGCTGCAGGGGGGACTGGTTCAGCTGGGTGCTATTGGAGTCGTCGCCCAGATAGACATTGTATCCGGCGATGTCCCCTCCGGGATGCTCCCAGGAGAGGACCGGGGATTGATCCCCCTTCTTCTCCACCCGCAGGGAGGAAACCGGCATGAGGTCCTGGTTCAGGTAGGCCGAGTCCGAGGGCGGGGACTCGTTGCCCGCCTCGTCCACCGCGGTCACCGCGTAGCAGTGCTCCGTGGCGCTCGGCTCGGTGTCCACCACCCGGGGCGGATCCCGGTGGGGGATCCCCGCGATCAGGGGATCCAGCCCGGAGACCGAGTCTATGCTCGAGGCGTCCGCCCGGTAGAGATTGTAGGTCAGCTCCCCTGTCGCATTGGGAGCGCTCCAGGCCGCCCGGACCCCGTTGCCAGCCAGATCCAGGGTCAGATCCGTCGGCGCGCCCGGGGCGAGCGAGTCCGAGGTCAGGGTGATTTTCCGGCTCAGGCCGCTCTCGCTCTCCTGCCCGTTCTCCTGGCGCACGCTCACCACCGCGTAAGTGTACTCCATGTCGCTCTGGGTCTGGTCCGTGTACTGCGTCTGATCCGAGGGGATCAGGTCCGAGCGGGGGGTCATCTGCCCCTGATTGGGGGCCTGGCGATAGACCCGGTATCCGGCGCAGTTGGGCACCGCCTCCCAGGCGAGCTCGATTCGGCCACCGGGTCGGGGAGTGCCGCTGAAGCCCTCCGGGGCCCGCAGGGGAGGCAGGTCTCCCTGGTAGACCTGGTAGGCGTTGTCCGCCTCGATGCGGGAGCAGACGTTGCCCAGATGGTCCCGGGCCTCGTAGGCGAAGGAAAGGGTCTGGGCCGAGTCGAGGCCCGCCTCCGCTGGCAGGGTGAGCTCCGCCCTCCAGGTCTGGGCGTCGGCTCCCTGGGATCCGATCCGCTCCAGACCGGTGATCCGGGTTGGATCTCCCGGAGAGCCGGAGAGACTATAGGCCAGCCAGGGCGTGGCGTCCGGGGCGACTGCCTCGTCAAGGCCCAGGACCACGGTCACTGTGCGGGGATCGCTCTGGCTGTTCTCGATCGGGGCCGATGGATCGAGTGCGATCCGGGCCAGGGCGGGGCCGTCGGTGTCCAGGAGGAGCTTCTTGCCCGCTTCGATGTTCGTGCCCCGGTTGCCCGCCTCGTCGCGGGCAGAGAAAGTCGCCCAGGCCGGGCCCGAGGGGGTGCTGTTTTTGACCTGGAGGCTGCCGCTGTAGGTCCGTTCTCCTTGGGAGGAGAGATCCACGCTTATGGGCGTGCCCCCCTCCGGGGTGAGGCTGAGGAAGGGGCGGACAGCCACGGGCTCGGACAGCCGCAGGGTCACCTCCACCCGTCCCGGGGCCACGGCCCCGGTATCGGGATCCTGTTCCCCCTGGGGCTCGTATTCCACAGCCAGGGCCCGGGGAGATGTACCGTCCGACTGGGCTAGGGCGGAATCCGAGGGCTGGCTCGTGGTCCCGGCCTGATTGAGGCAGACGACGCGGTAGTAATAGCTCCCGTCCTCTGGGGGCATGTCCGTGTAAGAGGCTTCCTGTATCGGATCAGCGGTCACCTTCTCCGCCTGGGCCGGATCGCTGAACTCGGAGTCGCTCCGGTAGACCAGGTATCCGGCAATTCTTTCCGTGTCCGGCGGCCTCTGCCAGGAGAGCCCGACCTCGCCCTGCTTTTGCGGGGTTGCACTCAGCCCCCGGGGCGGGGAAGGAACCGCGGTGTTCAGTGTGACCTCCACCGCCTGGCTGGGGTCGCTTGTGCCGCCTCTGTTGACCGCTCTGGCGGTAAGGCGGTTTGTCCCCTCGACAAGCCCGATGCGCAGGGCAAACGTTCCCTGCTCGCTCACAGTGGCGTTGCCGGCCAGGGTGCCGTTTGTATAGGCCCGGATTTCGCAGCCCGGCTCGGAGCTGCCCTCCAGGCGCAGCTCTGGCTGGTTGGTCACCGCTCCCGAAGAGGGGAAGGTGATCTGCGGCGCATCAGGTGGGGCCAGGGCCACCTGGAAGGTATGGGAGCGCGTGGCCGTGTTGCCCAGGCTGTCCACCGCCTCGATCTCTAGGGAATGTTCCCCGTCGCTTATCTCGGAGAGGTCCAGCTCCACCCGGTAGGGCGGGGAGTGGTCCGACACCAGATTGTCCCCGTCCACTGCGAAGGCCACCCGGCTCACCCCGGAGGGATCCTCTGCGGTGACGCGGAAGGCCCCGGACTCGGACAGGGGCTGGGCCTGGTCCAGAGGGGTCCCGGCATATTCCAGCCCGCTTATCTCCGGCCCTTCCCGGTCCTGCTCCGGTGTCGCCGTTGTTGTGTTCACCTGGGGTGAGCGCCCGCCGCTGATGTTCACCGATACAGCCGCGAAGTGGTAGGTGGCGTTGTTTTCCAGCCCGGCCACCTTGGCCGAAGGACTGGAGCTGGTCGTCTCCGGGCTCATGCCCTGCACGGAGTCGAAGGGAGAGCGGCTGGCGTACACAGCGTAGTGCCGCAGGAGATTCCCCGCCTGCACCCCGCTCCAGGAGAGCTCTGCATAGCCGTCATAGCCCTCTGCGGAAATACTCTCCGGGTTGTCCAGCCACGTGGCAGCGGTGCTCTCCCGCTTTTGGCCCTCGTTGCCCGCCGCATCCACAGCAGCGACCCGTAAGGTGTAGCCGGATGCCGGATCCAGGCCGGTTTGCTCCCAGCTGGTCCGGTTGGCGGGCAGGCTTTCCGGGCTGGCGGAGCCGTCCCAGTAGAGATGATACCCTTCCGGTTCCTCCCCGCTTGGCGGATCCCAGGTGAAGCTAAGGCTGGTCCGGCCCGAATCCGCCTGGAAATTGCGCACCCTGTTTGGCGGGCTCGCATCGGAGATCGCCGCGGAAACCGGGGAGACCTCGTTCCGCATGTTGCCAGTCTGATCCACGGCGACCACGGCGAAATAGTATGTCTCTCCGCGGCTGAGCCCACTCGCTGTGTAGGTGCGGGTCCCCAGGGACAGCTCTGCTGTCGGGCTCATTCCCTGCACCTGGGAAAATTCGTTTTCACGGACGAAGACCTGGTACTTGGCAATGTCTCCGTGCTGCGACTCATCAAATCCGGACCAGTCCAGCTCGGCTGCCGTGCCGTCCAGCTCCCCGTTCACGGAGAGGCAGGCCACCTCCGGAGGAGCGATGTCGTTGAACACAATGCGCAGGGTGGCGTTTGGGCTCAGGTTGCCAGCCCGGTCCCGGCTGGTCAGGACCAGCTCGTTCTCGCCAGGGGAGAGGCTCACCTCGTGGCTCCAGGAGGTCTGTTCCGTATGGCCCACGATCTGTGTGCCGTTTAGCTCCACAGAGGCGTCCACCGCCTTGCTCCCGCTGATCACCTGCGTGGCCTGGTGAGTGGGCGATGTCACCGGATCCGGCTCCGGTGCCGGAGGTGGTGTGGTGTCCACGAAGAAGCTGGTGCTTTGCTTGGCCATGGCGTTGCCCAGCTTGTCCCGGAGCCGGATATTCAAGGTGTACACCGACTCGGGCAGGGGATCGTCCGGAGTGAAGACCATAAAGTCATTAGGTTTGATAATATGTCCAGTAGAATCAGGTAGACTTTCATATCCATCTAGAGACGGATGTATAGGTCTCCAAGCTGGAACAGTGTCTGGAACAGTCCTACTTTCAGCGTGAGAATCAGGCCGTTTCGCAAACTTAGAAACCCAATATCGCTCATTGGCATATACTGATATACTCCACGCAGCCCCTCCATTAGTATCTGCATAAGGCTTTTCTGCAAACCAGTCGAAATCACCAGAGTTTTGATAGCCCAAATATTTGAAATAAATAGCCTGTCCTTCCCAATAACCAGACTTAGCTACATACCACCAGTCACTACCAACCAGATTAGATTCATCTAAATCCAGATTAGATTCATCTACATCGCCTTGGGAGATCTGCCAACTTCCCGGGACCTTCTGGTTCTCTCCGTCCACAAGCTCGAGACGGGAGGCGGACAGATCCAGGCCACTGCCGGATTCCTGGAAGCGAAGGGCCAACTCGGAAACGGCGGCGTTGAGGACGACATGTTCATCCGAGATAGGCCACCTGGAAGAGTTTAGTTTTAGCTGTGTTGGAGAAGGTGGGGTGGTGTCAATAGTCCAGGATGCATTGGTCGGATTCGTTTGCCAATTGCCAGCTGCATCTCGTCCTTTGACTTCGAGCTCGTGGAATCCATCATCCAGATCGGTGAGATGAATAGTGGTGTTCACAGAAAAGGATTGACTGTATTGGCTAGAGGCAAGCCTGTATTTGTAATGCGTTACTTCATCACCACTTACATTGATACTTAAAGAAGTGGAGTTTGTTACCTTTTCAGGTGTTCCGCTTAGCCCTGCTTCAGGTGGAATGTTGTCAAGAAAAACAGAAACTTTACAAGGATCTCCAAGATTTCCGGACATATCTACAGGTTGCACATGAACATACCATTCGCCGTGCTTACTTTGGAGAGTAAGCTCATTTGTGCTGTTGAACGTTCTTTGAGTGAATTCATGAGTGGCATTTTGTGTTACAGCGTGTCTATACAGAGCAGCCTCAGAAGCGTTCCAGCTCCATGTAACTGTTTTATAAGGAGGATCGTCTACTTTTTCGATATTGGTTATCTCAGGACTATTTAAGTCCACGATTCCGTTATGATATCTTTTGTTTCCAAACATAGGCCACTTTGAGCGATACAGGCCCGAGACGCCGTTTTCAAGGGCGTAGAGTTTTCCGTCTCCAGATCCTATATATATCGTTCCATCTTTAGCGATACACGGAGAGGATGAAATGTCTCCCCCTGTTTGAAAAGCATTTAATTTTTTTCCTTGGGGAGACAGGGCATAGAGCTTTCCGTTACGGGAACCGAAATATATATCGCCATTAGCGCTGATGGCTGGAGACGATTCTATCTCACCACCGGTTGAATAGGACCACACTTTGTTCCCTTTTTGGGAGATGGCATAGAGTCGGCCATTCTTGGCTCCTACATAGATTGTGCCGTTTTCTCCGATAACAGGGGAGGAATTGATTTCACTGTTTGTGCTATAGGACCATATCTCATTTCCTTCTTGAGAAAGTGCATATAAAGATCCATCCTGGGAACCTATGTAAATTGTATTGTTAGCGCCTATTGCTGGTGAGGAGACTATGGTATTATTTGTAGAGTAGGACCATTCCTTGCTCCCATCCTTGGATACAGCATAAATTGTTCCGTCCTTCGATCCCACATAAACTGTTCCGTTTGCTCCTATGGCAGGTGAGGACTCCACCTCACCTTGCGTAGAGTATGACCATTGAATATCGCCATCATGTGATAAAGCGTATAAGGAGCCATCGCTTGCTCCTATGTATATGGTGCGATTTTTAGCGATAGCCGGAGAAGAATTGACTTTCCCACCGATATCTTGTGTCCATAGCAGTTCTCCTGTTGAATTGAGCATATAAACTGAACCATCATCGGATCCTACAACAACATTATTGTCAGAAGTTATTGCAGGAGAAGAATATACATCGCCTCCTGTTTGATAGCTCCACTCTTTTATCCCACTTGTTGTCAATGCATAGATATTATTATCACCGGATCCAAAATAAGTTTTTCCATCTTTTCCTATAGCTGCCGAAGAATGGATATAATTTTGCGTCTCAAAAGTCCACTTTATTTGCTCAGCTATATCTTTTGACTTTATAACAATCTCATTGTTTTTATTGGGAAGAAGTATATAGTTGGGGTTTTCTAAAGTTCCCGTAACTATATTAATATCTTCAATTCCATTATTTACCTGTAAATCTATTGTTATTCGAAATTCATCATGCAATCCGCTTATAACACATCCATCATTACAACAGGGATACCAATTCCATCCAAGAGTGTCATTGGGTGTACTCAAGTCGTTAAGATCACCATCATCATCTTTTACTTCTAAATGACAGCTATCAGTCATATTTTTAATTCTAAGATTTAAATGACCGCCTGTTTCGTCCTGAGCATCATGGGCTATAAATAAGCTTAAAGCGTCATTATTTGTATTTTTGTATAAAAAAATTATACTTTCATTGCTTAATACAAAATTACTATGATAGCTATATGCATTGTATGCGGATTGTGCTTTGTCATGTGGTGTGATCGATTGTGTGAAGCTACCTTGTGTTACGACATAGGCATTATCCTCTTGAGCATGGGCATTTGTATTTAATGCTAATATTAATGCACATATAACAAGAGTACTCGCAAGTATAACGTTCAAGCGTAAGAAATGAATGCGCATAACTTGCTCCATTTTGGAGTTATTCCCCACACCCGGTGCAGGCATCCGACAAACTTCTTTCCACCCTGCCAGGACATTCGGAGCGAATCGCGGTTTGATTGGATTCCTGTTTCTCGATGTTTCTCCGAGCCCGAAGGTGACCCGCATAGGCGGTCAGCCCGCCCCGGAGACAAAAGACGTTGGCAATACCTTCGGCCCGCAGGGCGGACTCCAGGCGGTCGTATCCCTCGCCCTTGCGGGTGACCAACAAAATGAGCCTGGGTCCGGCCCCATCCTCCAGGTGCGGGGCCAGTTCATCCTGTTGCGCGATTTCCGCGCCGGGCAGGACGGTGTCCAGCTCCTGGGGCCGCTTGTCCCCGACGTACAGGACGCGCCAGTATTCACGTCCCCTCTGCCGGTAATACGCTGCAGGCGAGACCTCGTTCAGTGCCTGGTGATCCCCGCGCTTTCCGGTCAACCGCCCGCCTGACTCGCGCCAGCGGGCGAGCCCGCCCCACAGGACGGAGGCTTGGACCCCTTTCTGACGCAGTTTTCGGCAGATGCGGAGCAAAGGTCCCGGATTCGCGCCACCACCCACCAGAATAACAGGGCCGCTCTGCAGGAAGGACTTGTGGGGCACCAGACTGAGGGGAACATGGATGGATCCGGGGATGTGCGCCCTTTGAAATGCCCGAACGCTTCGTACATCGACAAGCTGTACTTCGGGATTTCGCTGTTTGTAGCGCTGTACATACTCCGCGCCCACCAGGAGGGAGGGGTCCGTCTTGTCCTCAGCGACACCGGGTTTCGCCTTATCCGGTGCGGTGAAAACCAGGCCCAGTGCAATGGCGAAAAAAATCAGAGGTGTGATCCGGGCTGCTTGCGTTTTCATTGGCTCCTCCTGAGGGTGAGAACCATCCGGACAGCCAGGATCAGTAGGATCGACCCCAGCATGAGGGCCCATCCGGAGCCGGCCTCGCTTTCCGGGACGAAGGCACAGCCCCCGAAGGGAGGTGGCGGATCCCCGTCGCCATCCAGGGTGGAATTGTCCGACCTCGAACCGCCGCCGTCAGTAGGGGCAGCGCTCACACCGAAGGGGTCCACGATGCGGCCGTTGGCAACGCCGTCCGCGTCGCCCTCTCCGCCGTCCCGGACCTCGAGCAGGGCCTGTTTCCGGTTCCTTTGCCGCACACTGTCCGTGAAATCCATCCAGCCATAGCCGCAGACCTGCTTGTACCACGTTCCTTTTGGTGGCAGCTCGGCCGAGGAGTGCAGCCCGAGCTTGGCTGTGGAGCCTGTCCGCACCTGGAGCCGGACGCAGATCAGCCCGTGGGCCAGATCCGAGGGCGATTCCTCGGTTTGCGGATAAGCGGACAGCATTTGTGTCCTGGCTCCGGTCAATGTGGCGTTCTCACCTGGCTTTAGCCCGAAGCTGGCAGTGCCGTTCGCGGATGTGACGGCGGTTATATCCCCTTGCTCCGAGTCCGCAACTCCGTTGTTGTCCAGATCCACTGTGGCGTTCGCCTCTTGCCCGTCCGGGACTCCATTTCCGTTTTCGTCCCGGGGTGCGTCCTTCGTGCTGAAGGTGGACTTGTTCGACCAGGGTGACGGGGCACCGTGCTCGTCCACATAGCGGACCCGCCAGTGGTAGGTTCTTTCTCCCAGGCAGAGCAAAGCCGGAAGTCGAATCTCCGTCAGGTCCCTTTCCGTCTCCATATCCGCCAACAGGGAATCGAACCTCGGATCGCGGCTCACCTGCCATCTGGTGCGGGCATGCTCGTCTCCCGGATCCGGATCGCTGAAGGAGCTTGCCTTGAGCTCGGCCCGCAGAGGGACACTGTCCTGCCAATCCGTCGGGGACACGGGCTCCGGCTTGTCCGGCGCGCTGTTGGCCTGTTCGGAGCCGTTTTGGTTCCTCACCCGCAGCCGGGTATCATCCCTATCCTGCAAGCCGTCCACGTCCGTTACCTGGAGCAGAAAGGTCAGGACCCGGCCGGAGCGCTCTACCTCGGGCACCTTGACTTGGGCCCGGCAGCTGTTTGAGGCGTTCAGCTCTCCAGCCGGCCCGGCAACCTGGCTCCAAGCACAGTCCAGTTCCTCCCCATCCGGATCGAAGGAGGCCGATCCATCCAGTACCACCTCCGAGCCCTCAGTCACCGTCCGGGAAGCTCCGGCATCCGCATGCGGAGGCTGGGGTGCGGGGGATTCGAATCTGTATTCGAATCGTGAGGTCTCGCCGCGATTGCCCGCCCTGTCCACTGCCAATGCCTTGAGCACCGTGGTATCGTTCAGGGAGATGGGGCCCTGGTAGGGGAGGGATTCGGGGCCGGGCTCGCGACCGTTCAAGGTGTAGAAGATCCTCCCGGGCTCGGTCGCATTGAGCTCCACCTGGACGGTGCGCGGAGGAGTGAACAGCCCGCCTGCCGGATCGGCCCCGACCTCGGGCTCGGTGTGGTCCACAATCACCCTGCCGGATGCATAGCAGCCGCTTCGCTTCTCTTCGTCTCTTATGGAGGCGTACAGGAGGTAGGTCCCCTCGGGCACGGACTCCAAATCCCAGGTGTAGGCGTCGTCCCGGCCCTCGGGATCCTCCTTGATCCCGGAGGCGATCCTTGTTCCGTTGCGACCCTGTTTGGTGCGCGCGTAGTACAGGGAGATATCCGCATTGTCCTCCGGATCCCGGTCGTTCCAGGCGATGCGCAGCGAATCGCTCGCAAAGCGCCTGTCTTGCTGCGTGGTGAGTTGGATAAAGGGGGGATCGTTTTCCCCGTTGTCCACAACGAAGAAGGAGCCCATATCCGTCCAGTCGCTTGTGGACCCGTTGCCGTCCACGGCACGGACCCGCCAGGAATACCACCGTCTGTTCCGGAGGCCAGAGGCCAGGGTCCAGCTCCTGGCTTGTATATTCGCCCGCTGCACGGGCTGGCTCGCATTGAGGGCGGAGTAAACCTCGTAAACATACGCCCGGGCATTCCCTGCGGGACCCGAGGGTGGCAGCAGGGAGAGCTTGGGCATTTTGGTCTCCACCCAGCTCTTGTCCCCGGGATTGCGTCCCTGGGGCTTTTGCGGCGCGCTCCCGGATCGCTCGACCCGGAAGGAGCCCCTGCTCCAGGCGCTGTCCGATGCGCCGTCCGTGGCCTTTACCCGCCAATAGTAGCGGGTGTCCCTTTGCAGATCGGAGACAGGGAAGACCGCCCGGTCCCCTTGCAGGGGGATCGCCTGGGAGATGGTCAGCTCCGGGCTGTCGAATCGTCGGCTGCTGTCCACCTGGAAAACGCAGGAGACGGACTCCCCGTCCGGATCCGCCGAGTTCCCCGCGGCGAGCTCGACTTGGGTGGCGTTGACTGTGGCCCCTTCCTGGGGAGAAAACAGCTCCGGAGCGAGAGGAGCGGTGTTATTCGCCTCCACCCGGAAAGAGTGCAGGCCGCTCATTGTTTCCGCTCCATGGCCGTCCCGTGCCGTGACCGTCCAGTAATAGCGCTCCCCCTGCCGCAGGGCGCTGTCCACTCGCCAGGAGGTGGTCCCTACCCCTTCCTGATTGAGCCCCGAGCCCGAAGCGACTTCCCGGGTCATGTTGCTGTCCGCATAGACCCGGAAATCGTAGACAGGGGTGTCCTCTGGATCGTGACTGTTGTTCACCTCCAGAACCGGCCAGCGCGTGTCCACGCTCTTGCCCGGAGCGGGACGGCTGGGGGCAAAGGCCTGCGGGGGATCGTTCACCGTGTTCACCCGGAAACTGCCGTAGCGCCATAGGCTGTAGGCAATCCCGTCAAAGGCCCGGACCCGCCAATAATACATCCGGTCCTCCTCCAGCTCGGCCTGCACGTACCAGGAGGTCCTGCCCTGGCCCTGGACCACCTCTCCGGAAGAAGCCAAGGGCTCGGTCATCCGCTTGTCGGCATAGACCTGGAAGAAGTAGCGCACCGGATCCTGATCCGGGTCCTGGCTGTTTTGCACAGTCAGTCCCGGCTTTGTGGCATTCACCTCAGCCTTGTCCGCGGGAGAGCCTATCCGGGGGACCTCGGGCGGGAGATTGGATTCGCAAGGGTTGCTCCCTTGTTCATATTCCCGAAGATTGTTCACTCCGTCCCCGTCCCAGTCCCCTTGGGGGGGAACGTCCAGGCTCCCGAAATGCTCCTCTTCCCAGGCGTCCGGAAGCCCGTCCCCGTCGCTGTCCTGTCCCGGTGCGATGCCCAGGCCGACTTCGATCTCGGCCTGCAGCTCTCCGTCCGAGGCGATGAAGCGCACGGTGTATTCCCCTGCCTGGCCCAGCATGGGAGTCCAGTCGAAGACCGCGGTGCCGTCGCCCCGATCGGTGAATTCGGCTCCCGCGGGCAGTCCCCGTGCGGAGAGCTCCGGCTCGGTCCCGTCCGGATCGCTGGCCTGGACCAGGAACGAGAGCTGCTCTCCCTCCTTACCCGTCTTGTCCGAAATATGGTCTATAACAGGTGCCTGGGGACCCTGATCCTGGTCCCGGAAGCTCAGCTGATACGTCCCCGGGGTGTTGGCGTCGAAGAAGTTGACGTGATGGTTCCAGCCCTGGGTGGGATCCGCCTTCCGCGTCTTCGACAGCCAGGCGTTGGCCCGCTTGATCCGCTTGCCGTCGGAGCGGAGGACGGAAACCAGCTCAAGATCCCCCTGGTGGGGATCGGGGAGGCGGACGTAAATGAATCCCGCGGTCTTGGAAAGCTCAAGGGTGTGTCTTTTTTCCGCGGAGGAATCCGGCTCCAGCTCCGCCTCCTTGGACAGGTCCGCAACCTCGGTGTTCGCCCCGCTAGATTCGTACACGCGGTGGATGTCCCCGTCCCGGGCCAGGAAGTCCTTGACCTCATCCCTGCCCGGAAGATCGACCAGCACGTCCCGGACCAGGGTGTGGGTCCGCACCTCCCGTAAAAGCGCGGTCACCTCCCCGCCCAGGGAGTCCGCGTGGCTGAAGCCGGCCTCGAAGGTCTTGAACCTCCCGGACAGGGAACAGGTCATGATCCATCTGCCTACTGAGGAGGACCTGGGGCCGATATCCCCGAAGTCCACCAGGAGCGTATCCCTGGCAGGCTCGGCATCCACGTAGCTGCCGCGGATCTGGAAGCCGATCTCCAGGCCCTGCTCGTTGGAGACGATCTCCGGCTGGGCGGAATCGATGGACACATCCCGCGCTGTGCCGTTGCCGCTGTTTTGCACCCGGACCCCGAGGGTGAAGGGCACCGGGGGCTCCACCTCATCGGTGAAGGCATCGTCCCCGTAGACCTGTTCCGGGAGGAAATAGTCCAGACTGAGCTCCGGCATGGGCTGTACGCGGATGCTGTCCGGCTCCACCTCCACATGGTGCTCCTCGCCGCGCAGGGTGTAGGAAAGCGTTGCTCCCACGGAGTAGTGCGTGCCCGCCTCTAGGCCGCCAGCCGCTCCCGGGGAGGGAATGAGCATCCATTCCAGATCCGCGTTGCTGGAGAAGCCCACATCCGGGGCGCTCCATTCCTGGCCAGCGGTGCTCAGCCCATCGGACTCGGGGCGGACGAAGAACAGGGCGTCGGTGGCGTCCGGGTCCGGGCTGACCCGGACCGGATTCCCCTCGCTGTCGGTCACTTGGATCTTTACCCGAACTTCCTTCAGGGATGCGTCGCTCAGGCCGTTTTCGATGCGCATGTGCGCCCTGAAGGCCTGACGCTCCAGGGTCATCCTCTGCTTGATCTCCATGACCACGGTGGCGCACTCGCTCTCCCGGGCATGGGCAGAGGATAGGGAAAGGAGGGCGAGACAAACACCCGCCAGAAGCCAGCAAGAAAGGAAAATAGGAAAGCGTTGCATAGGCCTGTCCCGTTTTGGGTTGATCAGGGAAGGGGGATCACTTCATCCGGGTCTCGAGCCCCTTGCCCCGCACTTTGTAGAGCCGTCCCCTGGGTATGGGCCGATCCCCTCCTCCAAGGAGAGAAAAGGCCACATAGTTGGAGCGGCGGCTGTCGAAAACCTTTTTTTGGGGATCCGCCAAGCGCCATCCGTCCCCGAAGTAGGATTGTGCCCAATTGTGGTGCATGGAGCGGCGAAGCGTGCCATTGCCGTCTCGGACGAAGCCGGACACTACCCGGGTGGGAAGGACGCAGGCCCGGGCAAGGGCCGCGTAGAGGTCGGCGAATTCGGTGCAATCCCCCTTCCTTTGGCTCAAGGCCTGGAGAGCGCCGCGTTCCCTGGCGGTGTATCCGGAATAAGCGATTTCCTTTCCCACCCAGTTCCATATGTTTCTGGCGGTCTCCTTGTCCGTATCCGCCTTCAACTGCGTGGCCAGGGACACAATGGGCTCGGAGGAGCTCTGCACGAAGGGGTCCGGATCCAGCCAAGCTTCTGGTTCCTCGCGGGGCAGGGGCTGATGCATTTTCGCCACGGCCAGCTCTGCCCGGATATTCACCTGCTTGGCTCCGAAGGGTGGAACGATGGGGAAACGGAAGCGAAGGATCTGGTGTCCCAGTTCGTCGTGGATCCGCTTGAACTCCCTCGAGGCCTTCAGATCCATGCACTTCTGGGTCGCTGTGCGCTTCATGGGGGCGTAAATCCAAAGCACCGCATTGTGCACTGCCCGGTTAGTAGGGTTTTCCAGGACAAGACCATAGCGTACCCGCTTGGTGCTATCGTAACTGGCCTGTTTCATGGAGCGGTCGGGCTCGTGCTCGCAGTGCATGGAAAGGAAGGCGGCGGCAAGAAGTAGCAGTAACGCCCAGAACATAACTGGCACCGGGATGCGCTTTTTCCTTGTGGATTCATTCATCGCGGTCCATGCTCCAGTGTCGATTGCTGCATTGCACAGGCTTTTCCTCAGGAGAAACGAAGAAGCTGGCAAAGCATCCTGCCCGGGCTGAGCGAGGCTCCGCCCGGCAGGGGCCAACAGGTACAAAAAAAGCCGGACCGCCGATTGGGAGGTTACGGCTCCCAGAACCGGCAGCCCGGCTATCCCTTTCGAGACCCGCGGCTTTCCGCTCCCCGCCTTGCGGCGGGGGTCGGCTTTATCCCATCCAGATTGTTTCAGCAGCGTGTCCAGCTTGGCTGAACGTATAGCTCTATCTCACGGCAGAAAAAGGAGTTGAGGCTTGCAATGCCTTCTGAATACCCATGGGGTTTTTCTTGAGGCAATTGTGTCAGTGAGAGCCCGTCCTGAATGAGGAGTTTTGTCTCTTTCCGTTAATGAGACCCCCATGGTTTCGAGCAGAATACCACCTTTTCTTCTCATGTCAAGAAGACAATGAGGGCTGTTCCCAAAATGTTCTTCTTGGCCTGTTGTAGAAAAAGAATATATGTTTCAATAAGTTGGCATGAAATTTCTGTCGTGCGCCAGATGATTCTTGTGTCGAAAGGGTTTCCTTTCACGGATAGGCCTTAAAGATTTCTGTTTCAGGCTAGAAAAGAGGAAGAAAAGCTCCCGGGATGAACCCAGGCCACGTGGTCCGATCTCTGGAGCTAGGCTGGAAAACATTTGGAAATAGGAGGATGGACCCATCCCCTAAGGCCCGGCCCGATCTGCTTCGACCGTGCCCTGAACTGCGCCATGCTGCTGTTTCCAGGTCGCTGCGCGCAATGAGCCGGGTAGGGGAGTGAAGAGGAGAAAAACGACTCGGAGGAGATCACGCAAAAAAAAGCGGCCATCCGGCCACGAATATATGGGGCCGGATCGCCGCTTTTGCGTCTCTCGGGAAGGAATGCCTTTTCCGGAAGCTACTCCCAGCTTCGCTTGTCCTCGATGGACTTGATCTGGGGGGGCATGGTGCCCGGAGCCAGGATGTTGAGCTGGGGCCGGATCTTGATCTTTTCCCGGAAGGTGTGCAACAACTCATCCTGTTGATGTTGCGGGAATTCCGAGGCCTCAAGGTAGAGGGTGACCTCGTCTATACCGCCCGGATTGGTTACCTCCAGCTGCCAGCGCTTGATTTTCTCGAAACGGGAGACAACCTGCTCGATTTGGTGCGGATAGACGAAGAGCCCCTTGATCCGGGCGGTAGTGTCCACTCTGCCGATTATGCCGCCCAACCTGGGTGATGTACGACCGCAGGGGCAGGGTCTCCGGTCAATATAGGAGAGGTCGCCGGTGGCCAACCGGATCAAGGGATAGGTCTTGTTGAAGGAGGTTACCACCACCTCTCCCACCTCGCCGTCCTTCATGGGGATGCCGGTGTCAGGATGGCAGATCTCCACATAGGCCCGGTTGGTCAGATGTAAGCCGTTACAGTGGTAGCACTCGTATCCGATGCAGCCCACATCCGCTGTGCCGTAGCCCTGGCGCAGGACTATATCGAATTTTTTTTCCAGGGTGTTGCGCACTTTTTCCGTGAGTTTCTCCGCGGTGACAAAGGCCACCTCCATAAACAGATCCTTGCGCAGGTTAATCCCCATGTTCTCCGCTTTCTGACCCAAGTGCATCAGGTAGCTGGCCGTGCCCACGTATCCGGTGATGCGCAGCTTCTGCATAATCTCCAGTTGGGTGTTAGTATTCCCCGGGCCTGCCGGGACAACGGCGCAGTCCAGATTGCGCAGGGGCTCCTCGTACATGAGGCCGGCCGGGTTGAGGTGGTAGTTGAAGCAGTTCTGCACCACGTCCCCGGCCCGGAAGCCGGCGGCATAGAACCCCTCGCTCCAGCCCCAGTAGTCCTGGACCCTGTCCTCGGGGTCGAAGATCGGACCAGGGGAGAGGAAGACGCGGCGCATCTTGCCCAGATCCTTGGTCAACAGACCTCCCAGCCGGGGACCCATGGACTGCAGGAAGATGAGCTCCTTCTTTTTTAGAATGGGGATGTGCTTGATGTCGTTTATGTCCTGGAATTGGTTTACGTCGAACTGTGCTCTGTCGAAGCGCTTTTTGGCCTCTTCGGAGTAGCGGTAGGCGTACTTGAGGACATCCTTGAGCTGGATACGGGTGTACTGTTTCCTCTCGGATTCGTCGAGCACTTCCAGACGGTTGTATATTCCTTCTGTACGGTCTTTTCGTGTCATGTCCCACTCCCTGCGAAGAAAAGTATATGCATATCTACCTGAATTGAGCTGTTTCGTCTAGGCCATAAACCCTGTGGGCAGTGAAGTCAAAATGGTCATTTCATGATCCGGCAAAAAACTAGATATCCGGTATGGGCGACCATGCGGTCCTGTGGCCTGAGGCGATCCGCTACTGGCTTGTAGGGTCGCACCAGGATTTCCAATACCTCCATATCGGTGCAGCTGGCGCTCTCCATGGCCCGTAACAGCCACTCCACTTGATTCATGGTGGGCAGGAGGAAACCGGCAGGGGCACCATTTTGCAGGGCCGCGACAAGTTGATCCAGGTAGTCCCAGGGGGTGCGCACATCGATGAATCCCGCAGGGATATCCGTGAGGCCGAATCCCTGCTCGATGTCGCGGTCGTGGAAGCGGACCCTGTCCTTGAGTCCCACACGCTCCAGGTTCCGGGAACAGAGCTCTACGAACTCGCTACGGCGCTCGAAGCTGTGCACTCTGCCCTGATCACCTATGTACCAGGCCAGGGCCATGGTCAGGCTTCCGGAGCCGCTACCGGCCTCGAGCACTTCACCTCCGGGGGCGATTCCCAACTTGAGCAGGATATAGCCGATGTCCTTGGGATAGATGATCTGGGTTTTGCGCTGGACATTTTTGAGCAAATCATAGAGGGTCGGCTTGAGAACGAGGTATTTTCTGCCCAAATGGGTGGTCACCTCCTGGCCGAAATCCATATGGCAGACCTGGTTTAAGGGGATGAGGCCGTCATGGGTATGGAGCTCCTTTTCCTCCTCCAGGATCATGGTATATCGTTTGCCCTTGGGGCTGACCAGTTGAATTAGAGAACCGGTTGGGATCATGGTCTCTCCTTGAAGATATTGGGGAATATCGTATAACTACTGTCCTATATTTCGATGGGAGGAGCAACTGGGGCACTGGATCAGGAGAACAGGTTCGTCGATGGTGTACAACTTTTTCCGTGAGGGCTGTGCCCATCCGGGTGTACTATCCTTTTTGTATCTCCAGATCAAGAAAAGGCCCAGACCGAGTGATAATGTCGCTCAGTCTGGGTTGCAGTGGCAATCTCATCACTGTTTCGCTGCCCCGGACAGTCCTCTGCATCTGCCGCTTTGCTCCGGGCTCTAGAACGTGGCACAATTATGCTGCTCCTAGCGCAGAGTTGATTTTGGTGTTTAATGGGCACAGCTCTAGGACGGAAAAACGTGATGGGAAATTACAAGTAGCAGAAGGCAACTTTCCGGTAAGGCTTCCACTGACCTTGCCGGATTACTATGAAGCGGTATTTTGGCGAAGGGCAATTCTATGGCAATGAAACGAAGGAAGATGTTTGTGAGCATACTTCCCGGGGAACAGATTGAAGTGGTTCTTACCCGGGATGGCAAGGTTCAGGAATATTATGTGGAAATGCTGCAGCAGAGCAAGACCAAACGCAATATCTATAAAGGAACCATCCATAATATAGATAAGTCTCTGCAAGCGGCATTCGTGGATTACGGAGCTCAGAAAAACGGATTCCTCCAGATCGACGAAGTGCATCCGGAATACTATGTGTCAGATGTCGCTCCCAAGAAGGGACAGCGTTTCCCCCCTATCCAGAGTGTGCTTCGCGCCGGCCAGGAAGTCCTGGTCCAGATCGTCAAGGAGCCCGCCGGAAGCAAAGGGGCCTTCTTGACCACTTATCTGACCCTGCCTGGGCGCTATATCGTCCTCACACCGGGTCGGGAACATATGGGCGTATCCCGGAAGATCGAGGAGGAAAAGGAGCGTTCCCGCCTGAAGGCTATTTTGGAGGAAATGCCCTTTGAGGAGGGTGTAGGGGCCATTCTGCGCACAGTGAGCGAAGGTCAGAACAAGACCAATCTTTCCAGGGACCTACAGTTTTTACGGCGACTGTGGAAGGAGGTGCGCCGGAAGGGTCAGACCGAGAAAGCCCCTGTGCTGCTCTATGAGGAGAAAGATCTCGCCTTCCGTGCGGTAAGGGACTATCTGACCCAGGATGTGAAGGAGGTCTGGGTGGATCACGAGGAAACCGCCAAGCAGATCAAGGATTATGCCGCCCTGATTTTCCCCCGCCGCAAGAGGCTGGTCAAGGTGCACCGGGACACGGAGAAGATGCTCTTTGACCGATTCGGCATCACCTCCCAGCTGGAAACCGTGCATCAGCGCAATGTAACCCTGCCCAGCGGCGGGGAGGTGGTCATAGACCAGACCGAGGCCATGACCGCTGTGGACATCAATTCGGGTAAGATATCCGGGGAAAAGAACTTTCAGGAGATGGCCCTGCGAACCAACCTGGAGGCGGCGGAGGAGATCGCCCAACAGCTGAGGCTCCGGGACATCGGAGGGCAGGTGGTCATAGACTTCATAGAGATGAAGGAGTCCCGGCATTGCCGCGAGGTGGAAAAGACCATGCGCGCCGCCCTGAAGGAGGACAAGGCGCGGACTACCGTGGGCCGGATCTCCCAGTTCGGTCTGATGGAGATGGTCCGTCAGCGTATGGGCTCCAGCGCCCTATCCGCCGTCCTGGAGGACTGCCCCCGCTGCAATGGTGCGGGCAAGGTCAAGAACAGGGAATGGCACGCCCTGCAGGTCCTGAAGGACATCTATCAGCACCTTTTGGCCAAGGATTGCCCCTCCCAGCTGGAGTACACCCTGGACCGGGATACCGCTTTATACCTTCTGAACGCTAAACGAAATACTGTGCAAGATCTGGAAAACCGTTTCAACACCAGGATCCTGATCCACGCGGACTAGATCATGAGCGGAGAGAAGGTCCTCTTGCACATGTGTTGCGGCCCCTGCGCAGTACATCCCGTCCGGAGCCTGCAAAAGCAGGGTTTTGAGCCAGTGGGGCTCTACTATAACCCCAATATCCATCCTTTGCGGGAGTATGTGCGTCGGCGGGAAGGAGCGGAGCAGGTAGCGGACAGGCTGGGGATTAAGCTCATTTGTAAGGACGAGGAGTACGATCCCGGACTCTATCTGCGGGAAGTGGTCTACAGGGAACCCAGCCGCTGTTTCTTCTGCTACCGGCTGCGCCTGGATCGGACCCTGTCCATCGCCAGACGGGGAGGGTTCGACTGGTTCACCACCACCCTCCTGTCCAGCACACAGCAGAAACACGAGCAGATTGCCGAGCTGGCCGGAGCCCTGGCCGGCGGGGGATCGCCTGGTTTCTATTACCAGGACTTCCGGCCTGGTCGGCAGGAGGGTCTGGAGGCCTGCCGGCAGTGGGGTGTTTACCGGCAGCAGTACTGCGGCTGCATCTACAGCGAATGGGAGCGGTATCACAAGGAGCTGCATCGGTCCTGATCCATGTTGCTCTATGTCCACTACCCCTTTTGTCGCAGCAAATGCGCCTATTGCGGATTCTTTTCCCAGGTGCGGGACGAGGAGCTGGAAAAAGCCTATTTCTCGGCCTTGTTGCGAGAGGTGGAGCACTGGGGCCGCCATTTGGACCGGCCCCGTGTCTCGACCCTGTATATCGGTGGCGGGACACCCAGCCTTCTGACTCCCAGGGACTTGGAGCTGCTCGCGGAGCAGATCAACCGGCATTTCAACCTAGAGCCCGGTCTGGAGCTCACCCTGGAGGCCAATCCGGACTCTCTGGACAGTCCGGACCTTGCGCGCGCCTTGGCGAAGGTTGGAGTAAACAGGGTCAGCCTGGGGTTGCAGAGCCTGGATGACAGCCAGTTGAGCCTGCTTAAGCGGCCCCACACCGCAAGACAGGGTCTCCGGGCAGTGAATGCGGTACGCTCTGCGGGAATAGAAAACCTCGGCCTGGATCTGCTGTGGGGCTTGCCGAACCAGACGCCCCTGGATTGGCTGGAGCAAGTGGGGCGGGCCGCTTCTCTGGAGCCGGAGCACATTTCCTGCTATTGTCTCACCCTGGAGAAAGGAACCCTGTTGCAGAGGCGTGCGGAGCGTGGCGAGCTCGGGCTTCCTCGCGAAGAGCAGCTGGAGGCCATGTACATGCAAGGGGCAGAGTTGCTGGGAGAGCGCGGGTACCTCCACTACGAGATAGCCAACTTCGCTCGCCCGGGGTATTTCTGCCGGCACAACCTGGGCTATTGGCGGGGCAGGGACTACCTGGGGCTGGGTCCTTCCGCTGTGTCCACCCTCCAGGGCAGGCGTTGGGCCAATCCCAAGGATGTCTTGCGCTACGCGGAAACGGTGCGGACAGGGGCCTTGGGTGGGGATGCGGCGATGCTGAGCCGCGGTCAGCGGCTCGAGGAGTTCCTGATGCTCAGTCTGCGCACGCGCGAAGGTCTTGACCTGGATGGCTACAGGGACCTAGGTGGGGAGGAGCTTTTGCAGGACAGGGCAGAAGTGATCCGGGCCCTGCGCGAGCGCGAGCTAATAGGTGTTTCCGGGAGACGGCTTTGGCTGACCACGCGCGGAATGTTGCTCTGCGACTCTGTTACTGGGGCCTTGATGCCGGAACTGGAGTGAGTAAACCCGACAGAGGCCTAACCGCCGGGGCTTAAACCGAACGAAGTCGAGTAGAGGTCCTATGGAGCAAACAAAAGCCCTCCTCATTGATGTGGGTAATAGCAGTATCAAGCTGGCCTTGGCCGGTCCGGACCGATTGCTCGCTACCTATGTTCTGCCCACATCCTTGCAGGAGTCCTCGGATACCTTCGGGCTCAAGGTCGTGGAGATCTGCCGCCATATTGGAGTCGAGGCGGAGGAGGCCGCGGCATGGGTTGTCTCCTCCGTGGTCCCGGAGTACAATTCCCTGCTGCGGCGGGCAGGGGAAAAGTATTCCCGTTCCCCGGTGTATTTTGTACCCGGAGATATCAAGATCCCCCTGACCAACCAGTATGCGAACCCGGAAGAGGTAGGGGCGGATCGCCTGGTGACCGCATATGCGGCCAGGTGCACCTTTTCCGAGCCCGGTCTGATAGTGGTGGATTTCGGCACAGCCACTACAGTGGAGTGCATCCAGGGCAATAACTATCTGGGCGGGCTCATCTGTCCGGGGGTTCTGACCTCACTTCGCAGCCTGGGTGGGGGGACCGCCAAGCTTCCTCGCATCGATCTGGAACTGGATTCTCCGGATCTCGCCATAGGGGACAGCACTGTAACCAGCCTGAACCATGGGTTCCTCTTTGGTTTCGCCTCCATGGTGGACGGGCTCTGCAATCGGGTGAGGCCCTATTTGCAGGGCCCCGTGCGCATCGTGGGCACCGGTGGCTTTGCCTCCGCTATCAGTTCGGTTTGTCCCTGCCTGGAGACGGTCCGGCCCGACCTATTGCATCGCGGGCTCCTGTTCACCTGTCGTTCCGCAGTTTTCGGTCCCTCGAAGGAGGAGTGCAAGGCACAGGATTCCCTCCAGGGGACGGGGGAATGAATTTCCCGGCCCCTAAAGCCGGGTGATATAGGTGCAGCAAATCATTGGGAGGGGTTATGAACACAATTATCGATGTCTGGGCCAGAGAGATACTGGATTCCAGGGGAAATCCCACGGTAGAGGTGGAAGTTGAGCTGGAGGACGGGGTGCGTGCTACTGCCGCCGTCCCCTCCGGAGCCTCCACCGGAAGCCGCGAGGCCCTTGAGCTGCGGGACGGAGATGCTTCCCGCTACAAGGGCAAGGGCGTGATCACTGCGGTGAACAATGTGCGCAGGTGGATCTCCCCCGAGATCGTAGGCCTGGATGTATTGAACCAGATGGAGCTGGATCAGCTCTTGCTCGATCTGGACGGCACCAAGAACAAGAGTGGTTTGGGAGCCAATGCTATCCTGGGTGTATCCATGGCCGTAGCCAGGGCTGGGGCGGCTTCTCTTGGGATCCCCTTGTATCGCTATTTGGGCGGTGTAGGGGCCAAGCGGATGCCCGTGCCCCAGATGAACATTGTCAACGGCGGGGCCCATGCTGCGAACAATCTGGACATCCAGGAGTTTCTCATCCTGCCCCTGGGGGCTGAGGACTTTAGCCAGGCCCTGCGAATGGGATCGGAGGTGTTTCATTCCCTCAAGGGTATCCTGAGCAGCGAGGGGCATATCACCTCAGTCGGGGATGAGGGTGGTTTCGCTCCCAGCTTTGAGAGCAATCGCCAGGCCTTCGACTACATCCTCAAGGCGGTTCAGGATGCGGGTTACGAGCCCGGCAGGGACATCGGCCTGGGTATCGACGCCGCCGCCTCCGAGTTCCACCGGGAGGGAAGTTATGCCTTCAGCGGAGAGAATAAACACTTTTCCTCCGCCGAGCTTGTCGACTACTACAAGGATCTAGTCTCCGATTACCCCATTGTTTCCATTGAGGACGGCCTGGCAGAAGAGGACTGGGACGGATGGGAGAGAATGACCCGCGAGCTGGGTGACAAGGTGCAGCTCGTCGGGGACGACATCTTCGTAACCAATCCTACCCTGGTGGAGCAGGGGATACGCCGGGGGATAGCCAATGCAGTGCTGATTAAGCTGAATCAGATCGGGACCCTGACCGAAACCCTGTCCACGATGGAGATGGCCAAAGGGAGCGGGTATGCGAACGTGGTTTCCCACCGCAGTGCGGAGACGGAGGATCACTTTATCGCCGACCTCGCCGTGGCCCTGAACACCGGTCAGATCAAGACGGGATCCCTTTCCCGCAGCGACCGTCTGAGCAAGTACAACCAACTCTTGCGCATCGAGGAGGACTTGGGGGAGCGGGCGATCTACAGCGGAGCCGGCCTGGCCCGGAAGGCTTCCTAGGCCGTGTGGAGTCGGGAGCTCCCAGCGCCGAAGAGGAATATTTTTGGCGCGGGTGCCGCTAGCGCGGCACACACAGGCGCCTGCCGGCGCTCGCGGTGAAGAATTGGCGCGCAGAGGCGCTGAGGCGCGGAGAAGAAAAAAATATTTAGGCCCAGCCTGCTTTGCAGGAGAGGGGATTTTTCTTTCTATTCTCTGAAGTCTATCCTCTGGTAGTCCGGCATCCGCTGTCCGACATCCGACGTCCGGAAAAAGTTCCCTGCGCCAAAAACTTGTAACCGGCAGGGGTATTGCCCATGTAAACCGAAAGAAGTAAGCACTGTGAGGTGAGGTTTTCTTGGGACCCCGGGAGCGCGCGAAGAAAGTTTCGGGGTCTCTTGACAAGGAGTTTTCTCCTGGCCTACAGCAAATTACAATAAACAGTGACATCCGCGCAGGGCGCTAGTAGGCCATCGAGAGCCGCCTCATGCGGCTGGGTACTCCGGAAACGACGTAAGCAAAAGGAGTTTGGGGATGACGGCACAACTCATCAAGGGTTCGGAGATCCGAGAGGAGATCCTGGGGGAGATCGGCAAGGAAGTGGAGCAGATCAAGGAGAAGCACGGCCAGGTGCCGGGCCTGGCCACCATTTTGGTCGGCGAGGACCCCGCTTCCCAGTCCTATGTCTCCCTCAAGATGAAGACAGCGCACCAGTTAGGATACAAGGAGATCCAGGACACTCGCTCCGAGGACATCAGCGAGCAGGAGCTCCTGGATCTGGTGGAGCAATACAACAAGGACGACTCCATTCACGGCATCCTGGTGCAGCTACCCCTGCCGGACCACATCAACGATAAGAGGGTCCTAAACGCCATCGACCCGGACAAGGACGTGGACGGGTTCCATCCTGTGAATGTGGGCCGGCTGATGATCGGCGGGGACGAGGTAAAATTCCCGCCCTGCACCCCTGCGGGCATTCAGGAGATGATCATCCGGGCCGGCGTGGAGACCAGCGGCGCAGAGACAGTGGTAGTGGGCCGCTCCAACATCGTGGGCAAGCCCATCGCCAACATGATGGTGCAGAAAGGTCGCGGGGGCAACTCCACGGTGACCGTGGTGCATACCCGGACCAAGGACATGGAGTTCCACTGCAAGCGTGCGGACATCCTCATCGTGGCCGCAGGCGTGCCCGGGCTGGTCAAGCCGGAGTGGATCAAGGAGGGCGCCTGCGTGATCGACGTGGGGGTCAACCGGGTCGGCGAGAAGCCGAGCAAGAAGGATCCCAACAAGATGGTCCCCATCCTGCGCGGTGACGTCGATTTCGACGCGGCCAAGGAGATCGCCGGTGCCATCACCCCCGTTCCCGGAGGCGTCGGCCCCATGACCATCACCATGCTTATGCGCAACACCCTGAACTCGCTGAAATACAAGCTGGGCCTTATGTAGCCCGGCACGTTCCGGAAAGCCCCTTCGCGGACTATCAAAAAAATCCCGCTTTGCTGTGAGGGCAGGGCGGGGTTTTTTTCAATAGACAGGATCAACAGGATTGACAAGATCTTTTCTTGGCGTGCCGGAAGCCCGCCAACAAGGAACCAATCCCCTGTCGGTGATGGAAGTGAAGCGTTTGCATCACGCTCTGCACATGATTGGTTATGTGCCCGCAGGCTTCCGCCTGTCCCGTTTAATTGCTCGGAGAGCAAGCCCAGGGGCATTAAACTGGGAGCCTGGGGGCACAAATCATTCTGAACATCCTGTTAATCCTGTCTGACTCAATTTCTGGGAAATTGGGGCGCCCTGTCAGTCAGGACCAGTCCCATTGCCGCCACCCCGGAACAAGCGGGAAGTAGAGCCCCAGGCTTATGGGCCGCTTCTCCATCTGGCTCATGAGCTGCGCGTAGCTTTCCAGTTGGGGGCGGTAGCGCTCCATCTCCCGATTCAGAAAGGTCTCGGCATCCGATCCCTCGTGCCTGCCCGCCTTGTAATCGATGATCCAGCGCCTTCCTTGCCCGTCCACAAAGGTGCGGTCCAAGACCACATTCACCGGTTTGTTATCGCGCAGGCCGGTCAGGTGGAGCTCGCAGCGCCCGCTGGCGCGGTTTTTCAGGATCCAGCGGCCCACGGGGCTTTGCAGGGTGCCCTCTAGGGCGGTGTGCACCATCTCCGCGGTTTCGGCAAGCTCGTGTTCGGGCACGCCCAGGGAGCGGAGCAGGGGCGGGATCCGGCCCTCCAGGCCCGGCTCCTGGTCCGGGTCCCGGCGCCGGCCGCCTTCCAGGCAAATGCGGTGCAGGAGCCTGTGGGTCGCCACTCCCGCCTTGCGCACGGTTTCTCCCGCCCAGTCGAAGCGGGGGTCCTCGTCCGGGTCCCCGGGGCCCTCCGGGACGGCTGGCAACGGGCCAAGGCGCAGGTCCTGCGGCGGCTCGGGGCGCTCCCAATTCAGAGTCAGTCTGCGGCAGGTCTCGATGAAAATCTGTTCCCCGTCAGCCTCCGCCTCCACGGAAGATTCCCCCTTATCTGTCGCCGTTTGTGCGCGCGCATCTTGGAAATCCTGTTCCACACCGGGCCAGATGCAGGTCAGGAGGGAACGCGTGGGCGGGGAAAGGTTCCCGCTCCGGTCTTCCCGGGCCCGTCCCACCAGATGGAGCCTGCTCCTGGACCGGGTGCAGGCCACGTACATGAGCCGGATCAGCTCGTTGTCCCCCTTGCGGGTGGCGAGGCGCTTCAAGTGGCCGTAGATGGGATCCTCCTCCTGGCCCCGCCGCACAATGGGCGCCATCAGGAGCTCCTCCCCCTGTTCCGCGCCGGGCCGCTCCTGCCACAG
>JAIPEP010000045.1 GCA_021737085.1 Desulfohalobiaceae bacterium
AGTTTTATTTCCGGACCACGGACGTAACTGGAGTAGTGACCCTGGAGGAAGGCGTAGAGATGGTAATGCCCGGTGACAATGCCCAGTTTCAGGTGGAGCTCATCTATCCCATCGCCATGGAGCACGGATTGCGCTTCGCTATCCGGGAAGGCGGCCGCACGGTGGGAGCCGGCGTGGTCTCCGAAATCGTGGAGTAATGAGGTATGCGGATAAAGATTCAGCTGCGCTGCGAAGAGTGCAAAGAAAAAAATTACGCTACCAATAAGAACAGGCGTAATACTACCAATAAGCTGGAGCTTAACAAATACTGCTCCCGTTGCGGCAAGCACACACTGCACAAGGAAAGTAAATAGTACCTGACCGAACCCTGTGATTGGACGTAAACTTGCCCAGATACAAGGAGCAAAAAATTTTGAAACCGCAGTGTATATTAATACATGAGGATTTCAAAATTTTGCAGCGACGAAGTAGATGGGTGAGTTTTCGTCCAAGCACTAAATAGTATTTGCAGGCCAGTAGCTCGAATTGGCAGAGCGTCGGACTCCAAATCCGAAGGCTGGGGGTTCGAGTCCCTCCTGGCCTGCCATAAAATATAGATTGCTATGAATAAAAAGAAGAACTCCAATCAGACCAAGAAGCAGGGGAAGAAACAGGCGAGCCCCTCGCCTGCTTCCAGCCTCCGGGACAAGATCAACGAGTTCAGGACGTTTTTGGATGAATCCAAATACGAAATGAAGAAGGTGACCTACCCGGGCCAAAAACAAACCCTGACCACCTGTGGCTCGGTCCTCTTTATTGTCACCATAATAGCCATTTTTCTCGGCGTAATTGACATCTTTTTCGCCCAGATCCTGGAAATCTTCCTCCCTTAAGGCCGCGTAATGCAATCGGAACAATACAGGTGGTATATTATCCACACCCTCTCCGGGTATGAGCAGCGCGTGGAGAAAATGATCAAGGAGATAATCCGCAAGGGCAAAGACGAGGGCCTTATCGAGGATGCCTTAGTGCCCACGGAAAAAGTTGTGGAGATGGTGAAAGGTCAGAAGAAAACCACCACGCGCAAGTTTTACCCGGGCTATGTCCTGATCAAGATGATATTGAACGAAAAGTCCTGGCACATGATTCAAAATATCCCCAAAGTTACCGGTTTTATTGGTCATACCGATAGGCCGATTCCCCTGAAGGATTCCGAGGCAGAACAGCTGCTTCAGACCATAGAGCAGCGCAAGGAGCAGCCAAGACCCAAGTACGATTTTCAGCCCGGGGACAAGGTGCAGGTGATCGATGGCCCCTTCTCCAATTTTGATGCCTATGTGGAGGAGGTGAACCACGACAAGGGCACCTTGAAGGTTTCCGTATCCATTTTCGGGAGAAATACCCCGGTTGAGCTAGATTTTGTACAGGTGAGCAAGTCGCAGTAGCTTCTTCTTTTGCCAAAAGAAGAAGCAAGAAAATGAACGGACAAGATCACAACTTTTTTGTTTCTTTACGGGAAAAAAATATAGCCGGTTTTCGGACGGAAACCAGCTTACGAGGAAGCATGTATGGCCAAAAAGGTACTGGCGAAAATCAAGCTGCAGATACCGGCAGGATCGGCCAATCCCTCTCCCCCAGTGGGTCCCGCTCTCGGGCAGCATGGCGTGAACATCATGGAGTTCTGCAAATCCTTCAACGCCCAGACCAACGAGCAAAAAGGGACCATTATACCGGTGGAGATAACTGTCTATCAGGATCGATCCTTTTCCTTTATCACCAAGACCCCTCCGGCTTCCATCCTGTTGAAGAAGTCGGCAAAGATTGAGCGGGGCTCCGGCGATGCCAAGCAGAACAAAGTGGGCAAGGTGACCATGGATCAAGTCCGCGAAATCGCTGAAACCAAGCTTCCGGACTTCAATACCAACGACATGGAGGCAGCCGTAAAGACCGTTCTGGGAACTGCTCATAGCATGGGTATTGAAGTGGAGTCCTAAAGACCGCGGAGTTACCACGATGGCAAAGATCAGCAAAAATCTTCTCGCAGCCAAGCAGAAACTGGATAAAACCAAGCGATATCCGCTCGAGGACGGGATCAGCCTGGCACTGGACACTGCTTTTGCTTCCTTCGACGAAACTGTGGACATCGCGATTCGCCTTGGGGTAAACCCCAAATATCCCGATCAGATGGTGCGCGGCTCAGTCACTCTTCCCAATGGCTTGGGCAAGGAGGTGCGTGTTGCCGCCTTCTGTAAGGGGGAGAAGGAAGAGGAAGCCCGCAATGCCGGAGCAGATGTGGTCGGAGCGGACGATCTCATCCAGAGCATCCAGCAGGGATGGCTGGAGTTCGACAAGGCGGTGGCCACACCGGACATGATGGCCCAGGTGGGCAAGATCGGCAAGATTCTCGGTCCCCGGGGCATGATGCCTAATGCCAAGACCGGAACTGTGACCTTCGAGCTAGGCAAGACCATTGAGGAGCTCAAGGCCGGAAAGGTAGAGTTCAGGGTGGACAAGGGCGGAGTGGTCCATGCACCCATCGGCAAGGTCTCCTTCGGCACCTCCAAGCTCCTGGACAATTCCAAGATGATCTTGGACGGCCTGTACAAAGCCAAGCCCAGCGGGGCCAAGGGAGCCTACTTCCGCTCCCTGAGCGTCTCCACCACCATGGGGCCGGGGGTGAAGATCGACATCAAGAACGCGAGCGCCTTTATCGAGGCCTAGGGAGGCTTTCCCGTGGTAAAAGAAAAAGCAAGGAAGCCCATGTATAACTTCCTTCTTTTTGATTGTGCTTGGTAATAAGAAAAACAGCTAGCTCCTTGAGACAAGCTAGCTAAACGAATGAGTCAGAGACAGCAGGTGGCCAAGGGCCTTAATTTCCTGCCGAGACAGGCTTTGGCTCAGAATCAGGGAGGTTTGGCAAGTGAGTAAATCCAGGGAGGAAAAGGCTGCACATATCGAGCAGCTGCAGCAAGAGGCCCAAAAGGCGAACATCGCTCTGGTCAGCGATTTTCGCGGCCTGAAGGTGGAGAATCTGGAAAAGATCAGGAACGAGCTAAAAGATAACCATATCCACTATCAGGTCGTGAAGAACACCCTGGCCCGGATTGCCTTTAAGGGTACCGCGCACGAGGTCCTGAATGACCAGCTTTCCGACTGTTGCGCTGTGGCCTTCGGGTACGACGATCCCGTCACAGCCGCCAAGATCATGGTCAAGCACGAGAGGGACTATAAGCAGTTCGGGGTGAAGTACGGCAGCTATAACGGGAAGTTCCTGGATAGCGAGCAGATCAAGGAACTGGCCAAGCTACCCAACCGTGAGCAGCTCCTGTCTCAGCTGCTGTGCACCATGAACGCGGTGCCCACCAATTGTGTCAGCGTGTTCGCCAATCTTTTGAGGTATCTGCTTAACGCCCTGAACGGGGTCAAGGATCAGAAAGAATCCTAACGGTCTGTCAAAAAAATCCTTATCAGGCAGGGCGTTTAAAAATTTCAAGCGACGGAGCGAAAAAAGTTCAAGGTCGTAGCGTAGTTAGCCTACGTGAGAGTTTGAACTTTTTGAAGCAACGCAGCAATTGAAAGATTTTTAACGACCTGCTAAGCCAAAGCCATTGCAAGAAGGAGGAGCAAATGTCCGAGATTACCAAAGAGCAGGTCATCGATTTTATTTCCAATATGACCGTTCTGGAACTGTCCGAGTTTATTAAGGAGCTGGAAGAGAAGTTTGGGGTGAGCGCGGCTCCCGCGGCCCCGGTAGCCGCCGCGGCAGGTGGCGCTCCCGCCGAGGAGGAAGCCGCGGAGGAAGAGGAGCAGACCGAGTTCGACGTGGTGCTAAACGATGTGGGCGAGAATAAGATAGCGGTGATCAAGTCCCTGCGCGCAATCACCGGCCTCGGCCTCAAGGAGGCCAAGGCCAAGGTCGACGAACTGCCTGCGACTCTCAAGGAGTCCGTGAGCAAGGAAGACGCGGAAGAGGCCAAAAAGCAGTTGGAAGAAGCCGGTGCCAAGGTCGAGGTCAAATAAAACAAGACTGTCGGATAGCAGCGGAACTTCCGCCGCTATCCGACTGCACTACTTCCTCCATTGATTATACTTGTCAAATCAACTTACGGTTCTTTAACCCATGTTCCAGGTGTGTACTTAGCCCATCCCGCCTCACTTTTCAGTCACTCCCGTGTTAATCGTTATTCCCTTATAATGTCTGCGACGTATTCTGTCGCTTGTTAAAAAACTTTTCTCAAAACCAGGACAAAATCTTCTCCTGATCTGAAGCAGTATGCTTCAAGCAATCCTTACATCTTTAATTAAGATATTGCAAGGGTGATGAGAATGACGCAATTAGTCAAGAAGTTCGGGAAAATTCAAGAAGTGCTTAAAAAGCCTCATTTGCTCGACTTGCAGCGAAATTCCTACAGGGATTTTCTTCAGCTTGATGTGCCGCCCGATAGCCGCGAGGAAAAAGGCCTTGAGGGCACTTTCCGTTCAGTTTTCCCCATTGAGGACTTTTATAAGTCCTCGACCCTGGAGTATGTCAATTATGAAATCGGCGAGCCCAAATACGATGTCCAGGAGTGCATTACCAAGGGCCTGACCTACGAGGCCCCGCTGCGGATCACAGTCCGGCTTATTGTCTATGACATGGACACGGAGACCGAGAAGACCCACGTGCGGGACATGAAAGAACAAAAGATCTATTTCGGTACCATTCCTTTGATGACGGACAAAGCCACTTTCATCGTCAACGGCACGGAAAGGGTGGTGGTCAATCAGCTACAGCGCTCTCCGGGCATCCTTTTCGATCACGACTCGGGCAAGTCCCATGTTAGCCGCAAGGTGCTCTATAGCGCGCGCGTCATTCCCATGCGCGGCTCCTGGCTCGATTTCGACTTCGATCACAAGGATCTGCTCTACGTACGTATCGACCGCCGCCGCAAGATGCCGGTTACCGTCCTGCTCAAGGCCATGGATCTAAGCGAGGACAAGATCCTGAACTATTTCTATGACACCGAGACCTACTCCATCCAGGACGGCCGCTTCTTTCTGGGAATCAACCCGGACCTGTTCCGCCGGGAAAAGGTCTATTCCGACGTGCTGGACAAGGACGGCAAGGTGCTGATCAAAGCGGGCAAGGAGATCAGCAGGCCGGACTGGAAGAAGATCACCCGCAACGGGGTCAATTGGATCGAGGTGGATCGCTCCGCGCTGGAGCAGGAATTTCTGGCCGAGGACGTGGTGGACCCGGAAACCGGAGAGGTCCTGGCCAGACTGGGCCAGAGGATAACACCTGAGCTTATCGATCTACTGGAAAAGGAGACCGATCGCAGGGTCAGCGTCTACCATACCAAGGGGCTGGAGGTTTCTGCCAGTCTCCTGGAAACCCTGGAGCTGGATAAGACGGAGGATACCCAGAGCGCCCAGATCGAGATCTATCGGAGGCTGCGGCCCAGCTCGCCCCCGACTCCCGAGGTGGCCCAGTCCTTTTTCGAGAATATTTTCCGCAACCCGGAGTACTACGATCTCTCCGTGGTGGGCCGCTACAAGCTGAACAAGCGCCTCGAGCTGGACCAACCCTCGGATGTACGCACCCTCACCAACGAAGACATCCTGCGGACCATCAAGAAGCTGATCCAGATCAAGGAGGCCCACGGTCCGGCGGACGATATCGACCATCTGGGCAACAGGCGCGTGCGCCCGGTGGGGGAGCTGGTGGAGAATCAGTACCGCATCGGACTGGTCCGTATGGAACGGGCCATCAAGGAGCGGATGACCCAGCAGGACGTGGCTACCCTCATGCCCCACGACCTGATCAACCCCAAGCCGGTAACCGCAGCGGTGAAGGAGTTCTTCGGCACCTCCCAGCTCTCCCAGTTCATGGATCAGACCAATCCCCTGTCCGAGGTGACGCACAAGCGCAGGCTCTCCGCCCTGGGCCCGGGCGGTCTGACCAGGGAGCGGGCCGGGTTCGAGGTCCGGGACGTGCACCCCAGCCACTACGGCCGGATCTGTCCCATAGAGACACCGGAAGGGCCCAATATCGGCCTGATTGTCTCTCTGACCACCTATGCCCAGGTCAACGAGTACGGCTTTGTGGAGACCCCCTACCGCAAGGCGGAGAACGCCCGGGCGACAAAGGAGATCGTGTACATGGACGCCGCTGCCGAGTACGACGAGATCATAGCCCAGGCCAACGCCCCCCTGGACGAGGAAGGGTATTTCGTAAACGAGCAGGTCATGGCCAGGGAGAAGGGGGAATTTTCCCTGGTCAGCCGGGACAGGGTGACCTACATGGATATCGCTCCCAGTCAGATTGTGTCCGTGTCCTCCTCCCTGATCCCCTTTCTGGAGCACGACGACGCCAACCGGGCCCTTATGGGCTCCAACATGCAGCGGCAGGCCGTGCCCCTGCTGCGGAACGATCCCCCGGTAGTGGGCACAGACATGGAGGGCTTGGTGGCCCGGAATTCCGGGAACTGCCTGCTGGCGGAAGGCCCGGGTGTCGTGGACTTTGTCGATTCCACGCGGATCGCGGTGCGCTACAAAGATCCCCACCTCTATCCCCAGAGCGGCGGGGTGGTGATCTACGATCTCCAGAAGTATCACAAGTCCAATCAGAACAGCAGCTTTACCCAGCGTCCCACAGCCAAGCCGGGGCAGGCAGTGGAGCAGGGCGAAATCCTTGCCGACGGGCCGAGCACCCATGAGGGCGAGCTGGCCCTGGGCAAGAATCTGCTTGCCGCTTTCATGCCCTGGGGCGGATATAACTTCGAGGACGCCATCCTCGTCTCGGAGAGGTGCGTCAAGGACGATGTCTTTACCTCGGTGCACATCGAGGAGTTCGAGGCCCTGGCCAGGGACACTAAGCTGGGCCCGGAGGAGATCACCCGGGACATCCCCAACGTAAGCGAGGACATGCTGCGCAACCTGGACGAGAGCGGCGTTATCCGCACCGGCGCCAAGATCAAGCCCGACGACATCCTGGTGGGCAAGATCACTCCCAAGGGCGAGACTCAGCTGACTCCGGAGGAGCGCCTGCTGCGCGCCATATTCGGGGATAAGGCCCGCGACGTGAAGAACACCTCCCTGAAGGTTCCCCCGGGAATCGAGGGCACGGTCCTGGACGTGAAGGTGTTCAATCGGCGCTCCACGGAAAAGGACGAGCGGACCAAACAGATCGAGGACCAGGAGCTGGAGCTTCTGGACCAGAAGGAGCAGATGTCCATCGACGGGCTGGTTAAGTCTACCCAGGAGCAGGTATGGTCCGTGGTCCAGGGGAAGAATCTGGTCAAGTCCCTGAAGGCGAAGGACAAGGGGAAGGTGCTCGCGGAGGCGAATAAGCCCCTGCAGTGGGAAACCCTGAGCCAGGTTCCCCTCAAAAGGCTCCAGGACGCCTTTACCAACAAGGAAACCAACGCCCAGGTAAAGGAAATCCTGGACCGCTATGAGGAGCAGCTGGAGTTTATCCGCTCCGTGCACCAGAAGAAGCGGGACAAGGTGACCGAGGGCGACGACCTCCCGCCCGGGGTGATCAAGATGGTCAAGGTCTATGTGGCCATCAAGCGGAAGCTCGGGGTGGGGGACAAAATGGCCGGCAGGCACGGCAACAAGGGAGTCATCTCTTGCATCCTTCCCGAGGAGGATATGCCCTTCTTCCAGGACGGCACTCCTGTGGACATCGTCCTCAATCCCCTGGGCGTGCCCTCCCGGATGAACATAGGACAGATCATGGAAAACCATCTGGGATACGCCGCCAAGGAGCTGGGCAGCCAGCTGGCCGCCATGAGCGAGAGCAACGTCCCGGCCCAGTCCTTGCGTAAGGAAATCAAAGAGGTGTTCAAGGCACCGGAGGTCGAGGACCTAGTGGACAGCCTTGAGGACCAGGAGCTCCTGGAGGAGGTGAAGAAGCTGCGTCACGGGATCCGGACCAAGACTCCGGTCTTTGACGGCGCCTCGGAGCAGGAGATCGAGGAGTGGCTCCAGAAGGCGGGACTGGCCCAGGACGCCAAGGCTGAGCTCTACGACGGGCGAACTGGCGAGCAGTTCCACTATCGGGTGGCCGTGGGGTCCATGTATATGCTCAAGCTGCATCATCTAGTGGACGAGAAGATCCACGCCCGCTCCACCGGCCCCTATTCCCTGGTTACCCAGCAGCCGCTGGGCGGAAAGGCCCAGTTCGGCGGACAACGCCTGGGCGAGATGGAGGTCTGGGCCCTGGAGGCCTACGGCGCGGCCTATCTCCTCCAGGAGTTCTTGACCGTGAAGTCCGACGACGTGCAGGGCAGGATCAAGATGTACGAGAACATCGTCAAAGGGGAGAACTACCTTACCTCCGCCATGCCCGAGTCCTTCAGCGTCCTGATCAAGGAGCTCATGGCCCTGGGCCTGGATGTGAGCCTCATACAGGAGGATGAATAGCTGTTAGCGGAGCCCGGTCCGCGCGGTCCGGGCTCCGCAAATACCGTAATACCCCCCTGAAAGGGGACACAATATAAAAGCTTAGGCGTTAAGGAGATTAACTGTCTATGACACTCGACGATTTGTACAGCGTCCAATCAGGCGATATCCAATTCCGGAGCCAGGACCTGAAGGGGATCCAGGTCTCCATGGCTTCTCCGGAGAAGATCCGGGAATGGTCCTTCGGCGAGGTGAAAAAGCCGGAGACCATCAACTACCGTACCTTCAAGCCGGAGAGGGACGGCCTGTTCTGCGCCAAAATATTCGGCCCCACCAAGGATTACGAGTGTAACTGCGGCAAATACAAGCGGATGAAGCACCGCGGGATCGTCTGCGAGAAATGCGGCGTGGAGGTCATTCCCTCCAAGGTGCGCCGCGACCGCATGGCCCATATCGAGCTGGCCGCGCCGGTGGCACACATATGGTATCTCAAGAGCATGCCCTCCAAGATCGCCCTGCTCTTGAACATGACCATGGCCGAAGTGGAAAAGGTCCTCTACTTCGATTCCTACATCGTAATCGACCCCGGGGACACCAACCTGAAGCGCCACCAACTGCTCAACGAGGACCAGTACTATCAGGTCATCGAGAACCACGGGGAGCAAGCGGTCCGCGTGGGCATGGGGGCAGAGGCCATCAAGGAACTGTTCCAGTCCCTGGACCTGGAGCAGCTCCGGACCCAGCTCATGGAGGATTCCCTGGCCACGAAGTCCCAGGCCAAGAAGCGCAAGCTATCCAAGAGGCTGAAGGTGGTGGACGCCTTCCTGGCCTCTGGCAATACCCCGGACTACATGATTCTGGAGGTGATCCCGGTCATTCCTCCGGAGCTCCGGCCGCTGGTTCCCCTGGACGGGGGACGCTTCGCCACCTCGGACCTGAATGACCTCTACAGGCGGGTGATCAACCGGAACAATCGCCTGAAGCGGCTCTTGGAGCTCGGGGCGCCGGACATCATTATCCGCAACGAGAAGCGGATGCTCCAGGAGGCAGTGGATGCCTTGCTGGACAACGGTCGCCGGGGCAAGGCCATTAACGGCACCAACGGCAGACCCTTGAAATCCCTGAGCGACATGATCAAGGGCAAGCAGGGCAGATTCCGGCAGAACCTGCTGGGCAAACGGGTGGACTATTCCGGCAGATCGGTGATCGTTGTGGGCCCCAAGCTCAAGCTGCACCAGTGCGGCTTGCCCAAAAAGATGGCCCTGGAGCTTTTCAAGCCCTTTATTTACGCCAAGCTGGAGGAGAAGGGCCACGCCAGCACCATCAAGAGCGCCAAGCGCATGGTGGAGCGCGAGGAGATCGTGGTCTGGGATATCCTGGAGGAGGTGGTCAAGGAGTACCCTGTTATGCTCAACCGCGCTCCCACCCTGCACCGCCTTGGATTCCAGGCCTTCGAGCCGGTCCTGGTGGAGGGCAAGGCAATCCAGCTGCATCCCCTGGTCTGCACCCCATACAACGCGGACTTTGACGGGGACCAGATGGCAGTGCACGTGCCCCTTTCCATCGAGGCCCGCGTGGAGTGCCGGGTGCTGATGATGTCCACGAACAATATTCTTTCCCCGGCAAACGGGGACCCCATTATTCTGCCCAGCCAGGACATCGTTCTGGGCCTCTACTACCTCTCCCAGATCTCCGCTTTCGAGCCCGGGGAGGGCAAGGCCTTCGTCAGCCCCGAGGAGGTGGTGTCCGCTTACGAGGCCGGGGTGATCTCCTTGCACGCCAAGATAAAGGTGCGCCTTGACGGCCGTCTGGTGGAAACCAGCGCTGGCCGGATAATGGTCGGAGATATCCTTCCCCAGGAAGTGCCCTTCGATCTGGTGAATAAGTCCCTGGACAAGAAGGCCTTGGCCAATCTGGTGGCACAGACCTATCAGCTGGCGGGCACCAAGGCCACGGTCATCCTCTCCGACAAGCTCAAGGACCTGGGCTTCGAGTCCGCCACACGGGCCGGGATCACCATCTCCGTGCAGGATCTGCAGCTGCCGGCGCAGAAGCGGGACATCCTGAACAAGGCCCAGTCCGAGACCGAGCATGTCTACTCCCAGCACCGGGAGGGTATAATCACCAGCACGGAGCGCTACAACAAGGTGGTGGATGTCTGGACCAAGACTACCAACGACGTGGCCAAGGCCATGATGAATGAGATCTCCGTGGACACGGTCTACGACGAGGCGAACCAACAGGAGATCGCCAATCCCAGTTTTAATCCGGTCTACATGATGAGCAGCTCCGGATCCCGGGGCAATGAGGACCAGATGCGGCAGCTGGCAGGAATGCGGGGCCTGATGGCCAAGCCCTCCGGGGAGATCCTGGAGACTCCCATTACTTCCTCCTTCCGGGAGGGGCTCACCGTGCTGGAGTACTTCACCTCCACCCACGGGGCGCGAAAAGGACTGGCGGACACCGCCCTCAAAACGGCGAACTCCGGCTATCTGACCCGCAGACTGGTGGATGTGGTGCAGGACGTGATCGTCTCCGAGATGGACTGCGGCACGGTGGACGGCATCGAGATCGCCAAGCAGAGCAAGCCGGGCGAGATCCAGGAGGGCCTGTACGATCGCATCCTCGGCCGTATTGTCCTTTTCGACGTGTATCATCCACAGAGCCAGGAGCTTATCGCTGCGGCGAATACCCTGATCGACGACAAAAAAGCGCGGGAGATCGACAGCGCCGGGCTGTATTCGGTGACTATCCGCTCCGTGCTCACCTGCCAGAGCAAGCGCGGGGTCTGCGCCTGCTGCTACGGCCGGGATCTGGCCCGGGGGCACATGGTGAACGTGGGCGAGGCAGTGGGCATCATCGCGGCCCAGTCCATCGGGGAACCCGGAACGCAGCTGACCATGAGGACCTTCCATATCGGGGGCACAGCCTCCAAGGAAATCGAGCAGTCCGCGATCACCGCCCACTACTCCGGGCAGATCACTTTCAACGGAGTCTCCGTGGTGGAGAACAAGAACGGCGAGTTGATGGTCCTGGGCAAGAATGGCCAGGTGGGCGTTGTAGACGATCAGGGACAGGAGCGGGAGCGCTATACCCTGCCTGTAGGGGCCAAGCTCCATGTGAACAAGGATGCGGTGGTGAGCCCCGGGGATCTCATCGCGGAGTGGGACCCCTTCCAGGAGCCCTTTATCGCGGATGTCTCTGGCATCGTCAAATATACGGACATCATCGAGGGCAAGACCTACCAGGAGAAACTGGACGATACCACGCAGATGGCCACCAAGACGATCATCGAATACCGCTCCACGAACTTCCGGCCCAGTATTTCCGTTTGCGACGAGAACGGCGAGGTCAAGGCCCATCCCAACACCAAGACGGAGGCGATCTACTATCTGCCGGTGGGGGCCATTTTGATGTTCCGCGACGGCGACCGTATCGAGGCCGGGGACGTGATCGCGCGCAAGCCGCGGGAGAGCGCCAAGATCAAGGACATTGTGGGCGGCCTGCCCCGGGTGGCCGAGCTTTTCGAAGCGCGCAAGCCCAAGGAGATGGCTGTGATCTCCGAGACCGAGGGCACAGTGAGCTACGGCCCCGATGTGAAGGGCAAGCGCAAGATCTATGTTACCCCGGAGACCGGAGAGCGCAAGGAATACCTGGTCCCCAAGGGCAAGCATATCACGGTCCAGGAAGGGGATTTTGTCGAGGCCGGTGAGTTTTTGACCGAAGGGGCCCCGGAGCTGCACGACATGTTGCGCATCAAGGGGGAAAAGTACCTGGCCAACTATCTGGTGGAGGAGATCCAGGATGTGTACAAGTATCAGGGCGTGCACATCAACGACAAGCACGTGGAGATCATCGTGCGCCAGATGCTGAAGAAGGTGCGCATCACTGATCCCGGAGAGACCCAATTCCTGGTCGGGGAGCAGGTGGAGAAGCAGGAGTTCTTGAAACAGAATTCCGAGACCATTCGACAGGGTTACAAGCCGGCGAAAGCCGAGCCAGTGGCCCTGGGCATAACCCAGGCCTCCCTGAGCACCGATTCCTTTATCTCCGCTGCCTCCTTCCAGGAGACGACGAAGGTCCTCACCGACGCTGCCATGCAGGCCAGGATCGACTATCTGCAGGGACTTAAGGAGAACGTGATTGTGGGACGGATAATCCCCGCAGGAACGGGATTTAGGCCCTACATGAACCTCGAGGCAGAGGTCCCCGAGCAGCCGGAACAGGAGAGCCCCCTATGGGAGGCCCTGGAGGGGGTTGACGAGGAGGCGGATCAGGAATAGGAATGCGCCTCTGCCGGACTTACGCGCTGAGAAGGGCGGATGACCGTGGGTCACGCTTTTTTCCGCGTTGACATAAAAAAAAAGGTATAGTAGACATTCTTTCTTTTGGGGTCATAAACACGGAGAGAGCTATGCCCACGCTCAATCAGTTGATCAATAAGAAGCGGAAGAAGATGGTGAGCAGCAACAAGCGGGCCGCACTGCAGGAATGCCCGCAGCGTCGCGGGGTATGTGTGCGCGTCTTCACCACCACACCGAAAAAGCCCAACTCCGCCCTGCGCAAGGTGGCCAGAGTGCGCTTGACCAATGGTATCGAGGTGACCTCCTATATCCCCGGAGAAGGGCACAACCTGCAGGAGCATTCTGTGGTGCTTGTCCGAGGGGGCCGGGTCAAGGATCTGCCCGGGGTCCGCTACACCGTTATCCGTGGTTCGCTCGACACCGCCGGGGTGCAGAACCGGCAGCAGAGCCGGTCCAAATATGGAGCGAAACGACCCAAGTAATCGCAAAGGAGTCGAGAAATGTCGCGGAAAGGTCGTGTAGCCAAAAGGGATATACTCCCGGATCCCAGATATAACAGCAAGCTCGTGGCCAAGGTGACGAACAGGATAATGCGCGACGGCAAGAAGAGCCTGGCGGAGCGCATCCTGTACAACGCCATGGAGGAGCTGGGTCGCCGTACATCGGAGGATCAGCTCAAGGCATTCGAGCAGGCAGTGGAGAACGTCAAGCCCCAGAAAGAGGTCAAACCTCGCCGTGTGGGAGGGGCCACGTATCAGGTGCCTGTGGAGGTGGATCCGCATCGGCAGCAGATCCTGGCCACCAGGTGGCTGATCAGGGCCGCCAGGTCCAGGTCGGAAAAGGGAATGGTCCAGAGATTGAGCGCGGAGCTTAACGACGCCTACAACAACAGGGGCGGAGCCATACGGAAGAAGGAAGAGAGCCACCGTATGGCCCAGGCGAACAAGGCCTTTGCCCATTACCGCTGGTAGGCCCGCCGAGGTGGCAGGCAGGCCCTTGAGGGAGTAGAGACCAACTCCGCTCCGGAGCCCTTCCTCCAGCATAGTGGTATTCTGTTCCCTCAGATGTTGTCTGCAGGATCAAGGCCGTCTCCGGGGATGGGTAGATGTGGATAAGCAATTATTTTATTTGAGCGTGACACCGCACACTGCGAATCGCGAAAGGCAATCGAGGTAAATCGGTCTTGGCAAGACAAAAACCCATAGAAAAGCAGCGCAATATCGGCTTCATGGCGCATATCGACGCCGGGAAGACGACGACTACAGAGCGCATACTGTTTTATACCGGTGTTTCGCACAAGATAGGCGAGGTGCACGACGGCAAGGCAGTAATGGACTTCATGTCCCAGGAGCAGGATCGCGGCATCACCATAACTTCCGCCACAACCACCTGTTTCTGGAAGGATCACCGGGTCAATATCATCGATACTCCCGGTCATGTGGACTTTACTGTTGAGGTGGAGCGCTCTCTGCGCGTTCTGGACGGGGCCGTGGGCGTGTTCTGCGCTGTGGGCGGTGTCGAGCCCCAGTCGGAGACGGTGTGGCGCCAGGCGGACCGCTACCAGGTTCCGCGCATGGCCTTCGTGAACAAAATGGACCGGGTGGGTGCGGATTTCTTCCATGTGGTGGATATGATCCGCAACCGTCTGAACGCCAAGCCCGTTCCCTTGCAGATCCCCATCGGCAGGGAACATGGTTTCAAGGGCGTGGTGGACCTTATCGAGGGCAAGGCCCTCTACTTCGACGAGCGCACCCTGGGGATGAACACCTATTCCGACGAGATCCCCGAGGACTTGCAGGAGGCGGCCCAGAGCTGGAGGGCTACCCTTTTGGAGGCCATCGCCGAGGAGGACGAGGAGCTTCTGGATAAATACCTCTCCGGTGAGGAGCTAAGCCCGGAGGAGATCCGGGTCGGTGTCCGCAAGGCCACCATCAACATTGATATTTGCCCCGTATTTTGCGGCTCCGCCTTTAAAAACAAGGGTGTCCAGCCTTTGCTGGACGCGATAGTGGATTTTTTGCCCTCTCCCATCGATCTGCCCTCCATCAGGGGGGTCGATCCGGACACCCGCGAGGAGAAGATCTGCGAGACGAGCGACAGCGAACACCTAAGCGCCCTCGCCTTCAAGCTCATGACCGATCCCTATGTGGGCCACCTTACTTTTCTGCGCATCTATTCCGGATATATCGAGAGCGGCATGACCGTGATGAACTCCACCACCAAGAAGAAGGAGCGCATCGGCCGTCTGCTCAAGATGCATTCCAACAAGCGGGAGGAGATCAAGGAGGCCTACGCAGGGGACATAGTGGCCGCAGTGGGGCTCAAGAACGTGGGCACCGGGGATACCCTCTGCGACAGCAAGAATCCTGTGGTTCTGGAAACCATGCAGATTCCGGAGCCAGTAATCGATGTGGCCATCGAGCCCAAGACCAAGGCGGACAGGGATACCCTGAGCCAGGCCCTGGCCAAGCTGGCCAAGGAGGACCCCTCCTTTCGCGTGGCCACAGACGAGGAGACCGGACAAACCATCATTTCCGGCATGGGCGAGCTGCACATAGAGATCATTGTGGATCGCCTCATTCGGGAATTCAAGGTCGACGCCAATATCGGACAGCCTCAGGTGGCCTACCGCGAGTCCATCACCAAGCCGGCAACCGCGGAGAAGAAGTTCGTCAAGCAGACCGGCGGCCGGGGACAGTTCGCCCACGTCATCCTCGATGTGGAGCCTGGCGAGCCCGGAACCGGCTACGAGTTCAAGAATTTCATCGTGGGAGGCGTCATCCCCAAGGAATTCATCCCCGCAGTGGACAACGGGGCCAAGGAGACTCTGCAGAACGGAATCATCTCCGGGCATCCCATGATCGACGTCAGGGTGAAGTTGCGGGACGGGGCCTTCCATGAGGTGGACTCCTCGGAGCAGGCCTTCCACATCGCCGGATCCATGGCAATCAAGGAGGCCTGCAACAAGGCCAATCCAGTCCTGCTAGAGCCGATCATGTACGTGGAGATCCTTACCCCGGAGGACTACATGGGTGATGTCCTCGGAGATATGAACAGCCGCAGAGGCCGGGTGCAGGGTATGGAGCCGCGTCACGGCACGCAGATCATACGCGCCCATGTTCCCTTGAAAGAGATGTTCGGTTATTCCACTGATCTGCGTACAATGACCCAGGGCAGGGCAACCTTCAGCATGCAGTTCGACCACTACGACAGGGTGCCTTCGAGTGTTGCTGAGGAAATCGTGAAGAGCGCCAGGGGGTAAGCATGGCCAAGGAAAAGTTTGAGAGGTCCAAGCCGCACGTAAATATTGGTACCATCGGGCACATAGACCACGGCAAGACCACGTTGACCGCTGCGATCACCAAGCTGCTCGAGGCACGCGACGGTCTGGGC
>JAIPEP010000046.1 GCA_021737085.1 Desulfohalobiaceae bacterium
CTGTCGGATTTTTCAGGCCGCCGTCCCAGTGCACGGCGCTGTTAGGCGTGTCTATCATGGGGCCAGGATAAAGGCAAATCAAACGGATACCTCCGCTCCTCTGCCGGGATCGACCCCACAGAACGGCGACCGCTTAGCTCATTCTATCTTGAGACTCCGGAATACGGCCAGCCTGGGATCGCCCTCCTCGGCCTCGCAACCGCAAGAACCGAGATTCAGATTGCTTCCGCAAACAGGGCAGATTCCCCGGCACTGCTCGGAACAGACATGCTTGAAGGGCAGATTCAGAAGGAACTGCTCCCAAAGCACCCCGGCCAAGTCCAGGAACCAGATATCGTTCTCCAGGTAGAGGAACTTGGGACCGAGGAGGTCCTCTTCGCTCAAGGAGGGGTCCGACTCCTCAAATATGCTGAAATGAGCGGCCAGGAGGAGCCCGGAGGGCTCCGCACAGCGATCACAGGGGATCTGGATGGCCCCGCGGAAGTCGCCCTGGATCAAATACCCCTTGTCCTGGGGGGAAATATGGGTGTCGGCCTGAAGGGACTCCGTCACAGTATAGGGCAGGTTGAATTCCGCGATGGGATCCTCCCACACCGCCTGTTCAACCACTCGGTAGTCTTCCCCTGCTGAGGGTAAATCCTTGAGACTAATCCAATAGCTCGCCATAAGAATACATCCCGAAACGTACTTATTTACTTAGGCAACAGCCTGTTTGTCAAGCGCCGCCCTTGCATTTTCCTGAAACTTGATATAATGTTTCCTTTTTGCCTGCCGGGGGATCATCAGCCTTAACAGAAATGACCGGCGGGCTTCTTCCAGAAGTAAATCGCTGCCCATAGGAGGTTTTATGGCCAAGACATGCGAGATATGCGGCAAGACCCCCCACGTCGGGTTCAATGTGAGCCACGCCAACAACAAGACCAAGCGCCGCTTCAAGCCCAATCTGCAGAATGTGCGGGCCCAGATGCCCTCCGGAAGGGTCAAGCGGGTCAAAGTCTGCACCCGTTGTCTGCGCAACGGAGCTATCCGGAAGCCGACCCCCCGGCAGCCTGCTTCCTGAGGGTTTTGATTAATTTCTTCCCCTGGGCCTCGCCCCGAAAGAAAACGAGCTTTTGTGGAGGCCTTCGGGGCTAACAGACAGCTCCGAAGGCCTCTTTTTGCCTGGTCTAGCCTTCCGCCTGCTGCAAGGCCCGCTCCAGCCGGGCCAGGACACTTTTTTGTCCCAGAATCTCCATGCTTTCGAAAAGACCCGGGCTGGCCTTGCTTGCCGTGAGCGCCACCCGAATGGGCTGGGCGAGTTTTTTGAAACGAATCCCCTGCTCCTGGAGGAAATCACCTATGCATGCCTCCAGGGAATCCTTGTCGAACCCCGGAGCGTCCCGTAATATGTTCAGCAGTTGGCGCAGGTAATAGGCGATCTCGGCTGTGAGGAACTTGTCCAATAGCTCAGGGTCGTACACGAGATCCTGGTCCGCACGGACAAAAGGAACCGCCCAATCCGCCATTTCCTGCATTGTCTTGGCCCGAGGCTGCAGCAAGGGTATCAGCTGGATCAGATAGCCCGTATCCGGGCAGGGCAGGTCATTGGCCTGGAGAAAATCCTGCAGTAAGGGGGCCAGCTCCTGCGGGGAATTCGCCTTGATGTGCTGGCTGTTCACCCAGAGCAGCTTGTCCGGGTCGAAGACGCAAGCGGACTTGCTCAGATTCCGCAGGGAGAACTTCTCCCGCAGCTCTGCCTGGGAAAAGATCTCCTGGTCGCCATAGGACCAACCCAGCCGGACCAGATAGTTGGTCATCGCCTCGGGCAGAAAGCCCTGCCTCCTGTACTCCAGCACGGACATGGCCCCGTGCCTTTTACTGAGACGCTTCTTGTCCGGACCCATAATCATGGGGACATGGCCGAACACGGGAAGCTCTGTCTCCAGGGCGCGGTAGAGCAGGACCTGCTTGGGCGTGTTGCTCAAGTGGTCGTCCCCGCGCAGGATGTGGGTTATGCCCATTTCCACGTCGTCCACAACAACCGCCAGGTTGTATGTCGGAGTCCCGTCCGCCCGGCGCAGGACAAAGTCGTCCAGCTCCCTGTTATCCACGGCTACATCGCCCTTGAGCACATCCTTGAACGCGGTTTCTCCCTCCAAGGGAGACTTGAAGCGAACCACCCGCTCCGGGCCCGGATCCAGATTCCTCTCCCGGCATCGTCCGTTGTACTTGGGCTTTTCCCCCTTTTCCCTGGCCTCCTCCCGCATCTGCTCCACTTCCTGGGGCGTGCAACTGCAGTAATAGGCCCTCCCCTTGTCCAAAAGGTGGTCTATAAAGCGTTGGTATAGGTCGAATCGCTGCGACTGATAGAAGGGTCCCTCATCCCAGTCGAGCCCTAGCCAGCGCATGGCCTCCAGGATGGAATGGGTCATTTCCCGGCTGGATCGATCCACATCCGTGTCCTCCAGCCGCAAGACAAAGCGCCCGCCCATGCTTCTGGCCAAGAGCCAGTTGAACAGGGCTGTCCTCGCTCCCCCTATGTGAAGATTCCCCGTAGGGCTGGGAGGAAATCGCGTCACCACCGTGTGCATATCTCGCATCTCCGCATCTGCTCCTCGAGTAGCCAGCTCCTGTCGGAAAACCAGCTAGCGCCTAAAGAAAAAGGCGGGATCCACCCGCCTGTTCAAACACCATCTTTTGCCATTCCCCTAGGGCACAACTGATTCGAGTATGCCCGGTTTTTCAGGCATCTCCCCGTGGGGGAGCTTCGCCAAGCACAGATCTGCCTGGGCTAAACCGCCTCGACAGACTTCACTTCGGGAACTTCCTGTTTTAGGGCCTGCTCGATGCCGTTCTTGAGCGTCATCTGGGACATGGGGCATCCGGCACAGGCTCCTTGCAGCCTGACCTGCACCACACTATTCTCGGTGATATCCACCAGTTCCACATCACCGCCGTCGGCCTGCAATTGAGGCCTAATCTTTTCTAAAGTTTCCTGAACCTTTTCCTTCATGATCATCTCCTTATGTCCATCTCTATCCACTTATCATCCAGCCTGTTACCAGTCGGCAAAAAGCCCTGGACAAGGGGCCAGATCAACCACCCGCCCCGAGGGCCGCGAGGAGCTTTTCCGGCGGCCTCCTTTCGGGTACGTGCACATGGGGAATGGTCCCCTCGTTCCACTCCGGAGATACATAGAGCCCGCAGTAGCAGCTACCATATTCCTGGATATCCGGCCAAGCATAACTACAGGGACAAATAATGTCTTTATCCATCTCGTATATCCCGCTGGCCAGCCGGCAGGGACAGGCCATGTATCCGTAGCGGTCCTTGTTTATCAGCAGGCTGTTTAACAGGTCCCGCACCAGCTCTTCGTCCCTGTTGAAATAAAGTCCCTTGGGCTCCTGAAGCTCTTTTAGCTTGGCATACAGGGAATCCACGTCATACATGTTCCTGCAGGGCCTCCTCGATTTCATCCTTTTTGTATCCCACGATACACTTATCCCCTATCACAAGTGTAGGAAAGGAGAGGGAAGGGTTGTATTGCTTCACCTCCTCGATCGCCTCTTGTCGCTCTTCTCCCTCGAGCTGATCCACATCTGTGACATCGTAATCCACACCCTTGTTTTGCAACAGCTCCTTGGTCCTTTTGCAGTGACCACAGGTACTAAGGGCATATAGCTTAACCTTATCCCCCATAACGCTCTCCTTGCTCATTGTCTTGGCTTGTCGAATACTGCTCCACTATTATAATAGTAGCCATTTCCCTTCCAATGTCAAATCGCTGCGTAAAAAAAACTGATTTTCCCGCCCCAGCTGGGGCAAGGCAACCCAATCCTCTCAGGACCCAGGGTCCCGGCCCTAAGTATTCCCTTCCGTGAAATTGCCTGCATCAAAGGTCCTTTCCGCCAGCCCCGCCTCTACCTCTTCCAGGATACGGGCCTGGATCCGATCGGCAGAGTCGCTCCCGTCCAGAAGCCGAATCCGTTGCGGCTCTGCGGCGGCCATCCGTCTGTACTCCTGGCGGACCCTTTGATGAAAGGCGAGAGCTTCCGCCTCAAAGCGCCCTTCCGCCTCCTGGGATCCGCTCGCCGCATTGCGCCCCTTGGCCCGCTCCAGCCCGGTCTGTTCCTCCACATCCAGAACGAAGGTAAGGTCCGGGTAGACTCCGCGCGTGGCGATGCGGTTCAGCTCCGGGATCACCTCCGGATGCACTCCCCTGCCGCATCCCTGATAGGCCACGGTAGAGTCGATATAGCGATCCACGATCACGATACGTCCCTGTCGCAGGGCAGGGGAGATTATCCAGGCCACATGCTGGGCCCGGTCCGCAAGGTAGAGAAAAAGCTCCGCCTCGTCAGTAAGATCGGTGCTTCCGGAATTCAGGAGAATCCGCCGCAGCTCCCGGCCCAGAGGGCTGCCCCCGGGCTCTCGGCTCAACAGCGGGTCCAGGCCCCGCTGACGCAGATTAGCTTCCAGATGCTCGGCTTGGGTGCTCTTGCCCGAGCCCTCTATTCCTTCAAAGGTAATAAGCATTGTCTACCCGCGCTTCTGGGAGAAGAATCACTGCCTTTCTGGAAATCGTTAGTTCTGCTGGCCTGATATACCTTCCGCTCCAGGGAGCGCTGATACGCGGACCAGCTCTCCTCCTCGTCCTTCCCTTCCAGGGCGGCGTCCACAGTATTCAGCTTGGCATCCAGGTTGTCCGCGAAATGCAGCACAAAGGCCTCTTTCGTCTTGGGCCGCTTGGGGGACCCATATTCGAACTCCCCGTGGTGGCTCAGGATAAGATGCCGCAAATGCAAAAGCAGCTGAGAGTCTAGCTCCTCGGTGCGGCTCATGATGGGTTCCAGGACCTGAAGCCCCAGAATGATATGGCCCAGCAGCCGCCCAGAATCGGTGTATTCCGGGGCCACGCCGCATTCGAGTTCCCAGGCCTTGCCCAAGTCGTGCACCACTGCCCCCACCAGCAGGGTCTCCCGATCCAGGTCTGGACGTAGATCGCACTGGGCCAGGCAGGTTTGGGCCACGTTCAGTGTGTGCTCCAGCAGGCCGCCCCGATAGGCGTGATGGATAACCTTGGCAGCGGGGGCGGCGAGCAGCCTCTCCCGCGTGGGCTTATCCCCCAACACTTCGCGGCAGAGCTTTTTCCAGCCCGGATGGGCCAGCTCTTTGCGGCACAACCCCTGCAGCTCCTGCAGGAGATCCTGCGGCGGAGGATCGCTGCTGGGCAAAAGATCCGACCAATCCACATCGCTCTCTTCTATCCGGGTCAGGTCGGAGATGACCAGTTGTTGCTGTTCCCGGAAAGTCCGGACCTGAGCCCGCACCCTCACTACCTGTTCCGCTCTGAGGTCGGTGTACTCACTGCTCAGCGGGGACCAGATCTTGCCCTCAATCTGTCCAGTGGCGTCCTGCAAACGCAGATCCCAGTAGGGGCCGTTGCGGGAAGCAGCCTGCCTGGCCTGGGTCAGGACGAATACGTCCTCCACCTCCTGGCCGGTCCGGAAATCGCGGATTAAACAGGTCTTTCTGTACATCGCGCCTTGTCATGCACTCCGGTTTTGGTTATACAAGTCTCGTTCCGGCACAAGCCCGAGCCAGCATTTCTTTTTTTATATGAAGCCAGATCAGTCTAGCCTGATTCCGCTTTTTTTTCAAAGCCCGCATCACCGGCGCGGTTCAACCACCGGGGGCTCTTCACCAGCGGGATGGGAAACGTCACAAGGACGAGACCATGAACATTATCCTGACCAACGACGACGGCATCTGGGCTGTGGGACTGCGTTGTCTAGCCCGCGAGCTCCAGCGGGCCGGGCACAGCGTGCATATAGTGGCCCCGCTCACGGAACAGTCCGCGGTGGGGCACGCGGTGACCCTGAGCGTGCCCCTGCGCATCCGGGAGGTGCAGGAGGACCACTTCCAGGGCACTGGGGTGTCCGGCACGCCGGTAGATTGCGTCAAAATGGCCCTGGGCACCGTATTCCGCTTCCAGCCGGACCTGCTTATATCCGGGATAAACGGCGGGGCCAACGTGGGAGTGGATGTCCTCTATTCGGGGACCGTCGCCGCGGCAACCGAGGCCGCTCTGGTGGGAACCCCCTCCATGGCGGTTTCCGTGGATCATTTCCATCCGGGCGACCTTACGGAACAGGCCCGCTATACCGCCAGATTACTGGAGCAGATCGACTGGCCCAGCCTTCCGGCCAGCAGGGTGCTCAACCTCAACTTCCCCAACTGTGCCCTGGAAGAAAGCCGGGGCCTTAAGTGCTGCCCCCAGACGCGGGCTGTGTACGAGGACTGGTACGAGACTCGGACGGACCCCAGGGGGCGGGACTACTACTGGCTCTGTGGCGAGATCCTGGAGAAAAACCTGGAGCCGGAAACGGACAGGACCCTGCTCACCCAGGGCCACATCACCCTGACCCCTCTGACCTTCGACTTCACGGATAAAATGCTGCTGCAGGAACTGAAGAAGCGCTTAAACTCAAGCCCCTGACAAGCCGAGCTTATCCATGATTTCCGCCGCCGCCTGGGAAACGAATACCTCGCGGTCCGCCTCCGGGGAGGCATCCCCGCCCTGAATCCGCTGCGGTTGGTTGATCAGTTCTGATCTGGGCTCTATATCGTACTCCGGTGAAAAGCTGTCCTGGAAGTACATCTGCTGAAAAGACTGGAACTTCAGGGAATGGGCCGTAGCATTGAGCACAGCTGTCTTTTCCCGGGAAACGGCCCCCTCCCGAACGGCACGGAGGAGCCCGGCAAGGCTCTCCCCGCCCTGGGTGCAGGCGATGTGCCCTTGTCTGTTCGCTTCGAGCATGCCCTCCACGATTTCCTGCTCCGAGACCTGGACCACCTGGAAGCCGGATTCCCCGGCCTGTGACCTGTATTGCTCCGCCAAAGCCCGTACGCGGGGGAAGGAGACCGGATTCCCGATCATGGCGGCCTGGGCCACACTGGGGCTCACGGAGACCGGTTCGTAGCGGCGCTGCCCTCTCGGGGCGCTGTAGTAACGGTACACCGGATCCGCGTGAGAGGACTGCACCCCGAAGATCTGGGGCAACTCTCCAATTATCCCCAGGCGGTGGAGCTTGAGGAACCCGGCCATGATCGCGGAGATGTTGCCCGCGTTGCCCACGGGGACGAAAACCGTCTTGTCCCCTGTTTGCCAATCCGCCCACTGGGCCACCTCGAAGGCGTAGGTCTCCTGTCCCAGGATCCGCCAGCTGTTCTTGGAATTGAGCAGGGCCACAGGGTAGTTGTCCGCCAGATACTCCACCACCTTCATGCAGTCGTCGAACACTCCGGGGAGCTCCAGGACCCGGGCCCCGCTGCCCAAGGGCTGGGCCAGCTGCTGTGGGGTCACCTTGCCCTGGGGCAGGAGGACCACCGAGGTGACCGGATGGCCCACATAGGCGGCATACATGGCAGCCGAAGCCGACGTATCGCCTGTGGAGGCGCAGACGGTGAGCAGGCGCTCCCACTGCTTGTGGCGGAGCAAGGACTTCAGATAGCTGAAGGCGCAGGCCATGCCCCGGTCCTTAAAGGAGGCGCTGGGGTTCTGCCCCTCGTTCTTGAAGGCCAGGGGCCGGCCCACCCGCTCTTCCAGGTCCGGGTTGGCCCGGACCACCGGGGTCTGCCCCTCGCCGGGGCTCACAATATCTTCCGGTTCCAGGATGGGGGCCACGAGCTCGTAGAAGCGAAAGATCCCCTGCAGGGCGGGGTGCTTGGAGGCCGCCCTGGCGTCGAAGATCTCTCGCCAGGTCTCGCCCGAGGTCTCGGCCAGCTCCGCAAAGCGCCTGTCCTCCAGGAGGAAGACCCCGCTGCAGTCCGGACAGGTGTAGTGGAGCTCAGCCGCGGGAAAGCGGCTCCCGCATCCCTGGCACACGTATTCCATCTCTCCCCGGTAGGCGGGGAAACCGTCTCCTTTACGCCCCATTTCTCTCGTTCCTCAAGTATGGCGTCCTAAAAAAAGAATAAACAAATATCCGGAACGAAAAGACAGCACTTCAAATTTCTACGGGGACTATTTTCACAGTCGCTAGTTACACGAGCAAGCCGTTACAAAACTATGTACATGCCAGGCCGTTGAAAAATTTCAAGTGCAAGGCGCGAAAAAATTTCAAGCTCGTAGCGTAGTGAGCCTACGTGAGAGCTTGAAATTTTTGAAGCAACGCCGCAATTGGAAGATTTTCAACGGCCTGCTAAGGCCAGACCTTGGGCAGGGCCAGAACGATCAGCACCATCCCCAGCCCGGCCTTGGCCGCAAAGCCCAGCACCCGGCCCAGCATGGCCCCTTTGGAGGCGTGGATGGCCCGGGCGACCTCCTTCCCGGAAACGAGCTCCAGGATCAGGCTTCCCAGGAAGGCACCGGCTACGGCGCCCACAAGTGCCCCCACGCCGAGGAAAAAGGGTGCTCCTACGATGGCACCAACAAGGGCGCCTGCGAGGGACCCCCAGTTGCCTCTGGAGCTTCCCCCGTAGCGCTTGCCTCCCCACCACTGGCTGGCGAACTCCAGGGCCTCGCCGATCGCGGCCAACAGAAGGAGTCCCAGAAAGAACCACCATCCCGCGGGCATTTCCGGATAAAAGAGCTTCCACAGGCCCAGAAGGGCAACGTTGATCCAGTTGCCCGGCAGGCTGAAGAATATGGAGGCCCAGGCCAGGAGCATGAGCAGCAGGAGAAGCGCGGCGGCAAAATAGATCATGCATAATCCTTCACGGGTATTTTTGAACCTGTTTACCGAAGGTTCTGTTGATTTTCTTCGCTCGCCAAGCGGGGGAAACCCTGCACCCACTTTTGCGCAAAAGTGGGTGCAGGGTGGGGGCAGGGATGCCCCCGCTTGGCGAGAGTTAGAAAATCCAGAACCGTAGGTACTAAGTGAAAAAATTCCTCGTGAAGGATTATTATCAAACCGCCTCAATTCTCGGATTGACGCATGTCCACCACCCTCTCCGCCTTGCCCTCGTTTCGGGGCAGGCTGCGGTGCTCCACCAGCTCCACCCTGGGGCTCACCAAAAGCTCCTCCCGCAGGCTGCGGGCGATCTTCTGCTCCAGCCCTTTGAGGACCCGCATATCCTCCACGAAGTATTCGTCCTTAATCTCCACCCGCACCCGCATGTGATCAATATATCCGGAGCGTTCCAGCACGATTTGATAATTCTGACCCACCTCGGGAATGCCCATGAGGATCTTCTCCACCTGCATGGGATAGATATTCACCCCCTTGAGGATGATCATATCGTCCGTCCGGCCGGCGATTCGCTCGATGCGGCGGTGTGTCCGGCCACAGGGGCAGGCTCCGGGCACGAGCCGGGTCAGGTCCTTGGTTCGGTAGCGGATGAGCGGCATGCCCTCCCGGTTCAGCGTAGTCATGACCAGCTCCCCGTATTCCCCTTCCTCCACCGGTTCCAGGGTCCGGGGATCCAGAATTTCCATGATGTAGGAATCCTCCCAGAGGTGCATTCCCTTCTGCTCCGGGCACTCGAAGGCAACCCCCGGGCCGTTCATTTCCGATAGGCCGTAGGAGTTGTAGGCGCTAACCTTATACATCTCCTCGATGCGCTGCCGGATCTCTTCCGTGTGTGGCTCTGCTCCGATCAGGGCGATGCGCAGGGGCAGATCCGCCGGATCCATGCCGGTTTCCCGGATTACCGTGGATAAATGCATGGCGTAGGAGGGGATGATGTGCACCACGCTCACGCGAAAGTCCTGCAACAGCTTGATCTGCCGCTTGCTGTTGCCCGCTCCCGCGGGAATGGTCAAACACCCCAGCCGCTCCGCCCCGTAATGGATTCCCAGGCCACCGGTGAACAGGCCGTAGCCGCTCAGATTCTGGAAGATGTCCCCGGAGCGGACCCCGACCATATTCATGCACCTGGCCACCAGCTCGGCCCAGTTGGCCAGGTCCTGCCTGGTATAGAGAATGGCGATGGGGCTGCCCGTGGTGCCAGAGGAGGCGTGCAGGCGCACCATGTTCTCCACTGGCTCGGTCAGAAAGCCCCAGGGATAAAAGGCTCTGAGGTCTTCCTTGCTGGTCAACGGCAGGTGCCTGATGTCCTCCGGGCTGTTCAGCGACTCCGGATCGATGCCTTGCAGCCTCTCGCTGTAGAAGGGGGAATGCTTGGCCCGCTCCAAAGTTTCGCGCAGCCGCTGTGTCTGAAGCGAGGCGATCTCCTCCCGGGAAAGACCCTCCTCGGGATGGAAAAACTCCGTGCTCATAAACCGTTCCTTGTCCTGTGCGCTACTCTGCTATATTTCTCTTTCCGCCCTGGGGCAGGGGGCTCAACCGTGGCCGGAGGCCGCCTCCTCCGAAGGGGCGGGAATCTGGGAAAGATTCTCGAAGGCGGTGCTGCTGCTCAGGTAGGACAGCTTGACCGTTCCCACGGGGCCGTTGCGCTGCTTGCCCACGATGATCTCCGCGATGCCCTGATTGGGATTGTCCTCGCGCTTGTTGTAGACCTCGTCCCGATAAAGGAAAACGATGAGATCCGCATCCTGCTCGATGGCGCCTGACTCGCGCAGATCCGACAGCATGGGCCGCTTGTCCGTGCGATCCTCCACCTTGCGGTTGAGCTGAGCCAGGGCGATGACGGGGACGTCGATCTCCTTGGCCAGGGACTTCAGATTGCGCGATATATGAGAGATCTCCTGTTCGCGGGACTCCTTGCGCTGATTGAGGTGCATGAGCTGCAGATAGTCCACCACCACCATGCCCAGCCCCTTCTCTCCCTTGAGGCGTCGGCAGCGGGCCCTGAGCTCCAGGGGATCCAGAGAGGGGGTATCGTCGATGTAGATCGGGGCCTGGGAGATGTCCTCCGCCGCCTGGTAGAGCCTGGCCCAGTCCTCGTCCGTGAGGAATCCGCTGCGCATCCGGGAGAGCCCCACATGCCCCCAGGCGCAGAGCATGCGCATCATGAGCTGATCCATGGACATCTCCAGGGAGAAGACAGCCGTAGCGGTCTGGTGCTTCACCGCGGAGCGCATGGCCAAGTTCAGGCCGAAAGCGGTCTTGCCCATGCTGGGTCGCCCTGCGACAACAATCAGATCCGTTCGCTGCAGCCCGGCGGTTAGCTTGTCGAAATCATGGTACTCTGTGGGCACCCCCGTGATCAGCTCGCTCTGCTCAAAGCGCTTCTCCAGGTATTCGAAGACCTGATCCACCAGCTCCTTGCTCGATTTAAAGCGGGGCTGTATACGGGACTCGGAGATCTGAAAGATCTCCGACTCTGCCTGGTCCAGCAGGCTCTCCGCCTCAGAGTCAGACTCGAAGGCGGAGGTGATGATCTCCGAGGATCGCTGGATGAGCTCCCTCCGCACCGCCTTCTCCTGGACGATCTCCGCATAGCTCAGGGCGTTGGCAGCGCTGGCCACGGACTCCGTGAGGGAGCTCAGATAAACCGCACCCCCGGCGTTTTCCAAAAGCCCGGTTTTCTGCAGATGCTCGGAGACGGTGACCAGATCGATGGGGCTGTTCTGGGAGTAGAGCTCGCGGAAGGAGCGGAAGATTATCCTGTGGGAGGGATAATAGAAATCCTCCTCCCTCAGCATGTCCACAAGGGAATGGAAGACGGTGTTGCGCAAAAAAACCCCCCCCAAAACCGCCTGTTCTGCCTCCTGGTTTTGAGGGGGGCGCTTATTCGCTAGTTCGCTGTTCTGCTGGGACAACGAGGCGTCACCGTGACGGTTATTCCGCGCTTTGCTGCTCGGCTTCCTGCTCGTCTTGGACATGTTCCTCGCCATGTCGGACAACGACCACCTTGATTTCCGGTCTCACCTCGGGATAGACCTTTACCGGCACGCTGAACTCCCCAAGGGATCGGATGGGCTTGTCCAACTCGATCTTTTTCTTGTCCAGGTCGAATCCTTGCTCCGCAAGGGCATTGGCGATCATGGCCGTAGTAACCGAGCCGTAGAGCTTGTCTCCCTCGCCGACGCGGACCGGGATACGCACCTCCAGATCCTGCAACTGCTCCGCCAGACGCTCCGCGTCGAAACGATCCTTGTCCAGCTTTTCCTGCAGCTTACGGCGCTGATTCTCGAATTCCTTCAGATTGCCCGGTGTGGCCTCCATGGCCAGATTCCGGGGCAAGAGATAGTTCCGGGCGTACCCGGGCTTGACCCGGACCACATCGCCCAGCTTGCCTAAGCCCTCTATATCCGTTCTCAAGATAACCTGCATTGTCTCGCTCCTGACTCTATTCCCCGCGATTGCAGCCGCGAGCGGCTTTTCCGAATGAATGGAACTAAAAGAATTATATCACATTTTTTGTTTCTTTTTCTGAAAAAGAAACAAACCTAGACAGTGTCTAACCGAAAATCGTGATTGGACGTAAACTTGCCCAGATACAAGGAGGCGAAATTTTGAAACCGCAGTGTATATTAATACATGAGGATTTCAAAATTTTGTAGCGACGAAGTAGGTGGGTGAGTTTACGTCCAAGCACTAGACGGTTCTCTTCCTTACTTCGGTGCTGTGCGTGGCGGTATAGTAGAGCAGGGCCATTTGTCTGGATTTCTTGATCTCCCGGGTCAGCCGCCTCTGATGCTTGGCGCAGGTGCCGGTGATCCTGCGGGCGATGATCTTTCCCCTGTCCGTGACAAAGTTGCCCAAGATATCCGGACGCTTATAATCCAGCGGCAAATCCTTGTCCGCGCAAAAACGGCAAAACTTCTTTCTCGGAGTAAACTTGAAAGCCATATTTCCACCTCGTGGGAGTGATTTTTGTATTTGAGGGCCCTACCCCCATCCTAGACCGCATCCACATCACGGCTCGGCCCAAGCCGGAAGGATTCGCTACCGGTCCCCAAATAGCTCAGGCCGCTTTGTACTCCTCCGATAGCTTCACGGTAAGGAACTTCAACACGCCTTCGTAAATGCGGAGCTTGCGCTCCAGCTCGGGAATGATCTCGCCATTGGATCCGTATTCCACCCGCACATAGTGGCCCCGGGTGTACTTGCGCACAGGGTAGGCCAGCTGACGCATCCCCCAGTCGTCAATCAGGGGGTCTTCTCCAAAATCGCTGCGAATGATTTTGCTCACTTCTTCCAGGATATTCTGCCGTTCCTCGGCATTGAGATCCGGACTGAACAGGATCAGTGTCTCGTAGTGTCGCAATGCGGCACCTCCTTATGGGCTTAGGCCCCGCTCCACCTGACCGGGGCAAGGAAAAATAGTACTTTTATACTCCTATATTGTTCCTGTCAAGGCATTGGGGCCTGCTAATACCGAAGGATCTCCGGGGACTTGATATCGATTTCCGCCTTTTCGCGCAGGGTTTGAATCAAGCTGTCCATCAGGCCCTGCTTCCGGGAGGAACTGATACGCCGGATCCACAAGGCCTTTTGCTGCTGCCACTCCTTGTCCGAGGGCGGGATCACTTCCTCCACCCGCGCCGCCACGTATGTGTTGGCAAAGGAATAAATCTTCGGCAGCCACTCACCTTCCTCGGCAACAAAGGCATCACTGGCCAGCTCCTGATTTGCTCCCAGCCCCGGGATGCGTCCCTTGCGGCTGAACTCCCCGCTCAACTCCATCCTGCCCTGCAGGGACTGGGGAACCTCTGCGCTATTGCGCAGCTCCTGAAGAGTCTCCTTCGCCTGGGCCCTGGCCATTTCCGCGGCTTTCTCCCGCCGCAGCCTCTCCGCGATGGTCCCGCGAACCTCGGAGAGATCCGGAGTGCGGGCCTTTACCTCATCGACCTTCTGGGCCAGGAGATAACCAGAGTCCAGAATAAGGGGAACCTCCGTCACCTGTTGCGGCTTAAGATCAAAGAGCTGCTGCATATGCTGGTCCCGCAGCTCTAGGTCCTTGGGGCCCTTCTTCCTGGTAAACCACCCGCTTGTTTTCACCTCCAGCCCCATTTCCTTGCTAGCCGCAGCCAGGTCCTTCCCGCTGAAGACCTCCTCCAGGACCTTGTCCAGGGTCTTGTCGATCTCCTGCGCTGCCATGTCCCGGGCAACCCGCTCCCTGACCTCGTTCTTGACCTGGTCAAGGGGTTTGACACCGCCTTCGCGGCGGTCCTCGACCTTGATCAGATGCCAGCCTTTCCGGGTCCGGACGGGGTCACTGATCTGACCCGGCTCCAGGGAGAATGCCGCTTTCTGGAAGGGGGCCAGTGTCTCCCCTTGGGCCACCCATCCCAGACTGCCGCCCTGAGAGGCACTCGGGCCCTGGGAATGCTTCTTGGCGGCAGAGGCGAAATCCATTTCTCCTGCCTGAATGCGCTCCCGCAAACGAAGCATACGCTGCCGGGCCTCTTGGGCGGTTTCCTCGGTAGCGTTCCCCTGCAGGGAAAAGAGGATATGCCGAACCTTGACCTCCTCTTTCTGCTGAAAGTCCTGTTTGTTGCGCTCATAGTAGCGCCGGATATCCTCTTCCGGAACCTCCTGATAGCGTGCCAGGGACCTGGGAGTGAGCCGGAGGTAGTCCATTTTCATCCGGGCCGGCTTCTGGAAGGAGTCCTTGTTCTCTTGGTAGTATTCTTGGATCTCCTGCGAGCTCACCTCCGCCTCGTCCAGGTAATCCTGTGCCGCAAAAGACAGATACTGTACCCTTCCCCGGAGAGCGACATACTGGAAGAACTCCTTGGCCTGGCCGGGGGCGGTTTCCACAGGCCCTGTCAAAAGGTCGCTCATTTTCTGGACCAGGACGTCGCGCCGCAGGCTGGCCTCGAACTGGGCCGGGGACATCCGGTTGGCCCGGAGCAGGGAGACGTAGCGTGTGGCGTTGAAGGACTTGTCCTTCCCTTGGAAGACCTCCATTCCTTCAATCCTCTTCCTGAGCAGGGACTTGGGCATAACCAGGCCCAACTCAGCTGCCTTGTCCAACAGTAGTTTCTTGTCCACCATCTGCTGGAAGACCTGGCGCTTGAAATCCATCTCCCTCAGATCTCTCCTGTCCAAATCTTCGCGCTGCCGGCGCAGGGATTCCAAGCGCTTTTGATAGCGCTTCTGGAACTGTCTGGTTTCGATGCGCTCTCCATCCACAGTGGCCAGAATGGCCTTCTCGCTTCCCTGAAAACCGCCTACTCCCCAGAAAACAAAAACCAGCACGATGATCCCGAATAAGACCTTGATCCCCCATGATTGGGCATTTCGCCGCATTCCGTCCAGCATAGAAGTCCTCTGCGGTTTTGTTCCGGGCTGTTTGCCTATTGCCCGGTTCTATCTCTTTTTCTTCCTCCAAAACGATTACGGATGCTGGCTAAGCGCCCTTGGATCGCACGTATTCCAGCCTGCCTCCGGCCAGGACGATGTCCAGCTCCTGGCGGCTCAGGTCGTTGTCTGCCTGGATGCGCTCCCCACGATCCAAAAGAGACAGCTCCGCTGTCCCTCCCGGGCTCAAATCGTTGCTCCTAATCCCTATGCGCTCTCCCAGCTCCAGTGCAGCATAGTCCGCCTTGTTCCCAAAAAGCAAGGGCAGGATCCCGAAGTTGATCAGATTGGCCCTGTGTATCCGGGCCAAGGACTTGGCCAGAACGGCGCGGACACCGAGGTATCTGGGAGCGAGCGCGGCGTGTTCCCTGCTGGAGCCCTGGCCGTAGTTCTCCCCGCCCACAATGATTCCCTGCCCGTGTTCCCTGGCCCGCGCCAGGAATTCCGGATCCACCCGCTGAAAAAGGTATTCGCTGATTGCCGGCACATTGGAGCGCAGTGCAGTCACCTCCGGGCCGCCGGGAAGGATATGGTCCGTGGTAATGTCGTCCTCCGCCTTGAGCAGGACGGGCAGGGTCATGCCTTCGG
>JAIPEP010000047.1 GCA_021737085.1 Desulfohalobiaceae bacterium
TCATATAAAATGCATTTTTTTTCTTGACAATCCTTTCCGAACCCGGAATAATTCGGCCTCAGGTTCCGCCTGTACGTTGGGGCGGAAGAGAAGTTAAAGCTTAGTGAAAGGGAGAGAGGTTTCATGAAGAGGATGTATGTGGGCAATCTGCCTTATTCCTCGTCGGAGGACGATGTGAGGGATCTGTTTTCGCAGTACGGAGATGTTGGCGATGTCAACGTAGTACGGGACAGAGAGACAGGAAAATCCAGAGGCTTCGGCTTTGTGGAGATGGGCCAGGATCAGGCCGAGGAAGCCATGAGCAATCTGGACGGATCTAAGTTCGGAGGGCGCACGCTCAAGGTAAACGAAGCCAAGCCGCGTCAATAAAAGCAGATCCTATCCGGAAGGTCCCTTCCCCGGAAGGGGCCTTGTTGCCTCTGGCACGGCACAGCCGTGCAGACACCGCAAAAGCGATGTAGAAAAAAGAGCCGCCCCTGCTTAGAGGGGCGGCTCTTTCATGTCTGAGCCTTTATTTCTCCGCCTGGTAGGTACCGCTCTTGCCGCCCGACTTATGGAGCAGGCGGCTGTCCGTAATGACCATGCCGCGTTCCACAGCCTTACCCATGTCGTAGAGGGTCATCGCCGCAGTCTGGGCCGCGACCAGGGCCTCCATCTCCACCCCGGTGGCGGAGACAGTCCGGGCTTCCGCCTCGATGCGCACGGAGTGCGTCTCCTTCTCCAGCTCAAAGCGAACCTCGATGCTGGTCAAAAAAACCGGATGACATAGAGGGATAAGATGGGCGGTGCGCTTGGCGGCCTGAATGCCGGCAATGCGGGCGGTATTGAGCGCGTCCCCCTTGGGCAGGGCGCTCTGCTCCAGTTTCTCGAACAGGACCTTACCCATGCGGACCCTGCTCTGAAAAACAGCCCTGCGCTCGGTCTGGGGTTTTTCCCCCACATCGACCATGTGCACAGAGCCGTCTTCGTTCAGATGAGTCAAGTCGTTATTCATGCTCACCCATGGCCCGTTTGAAGAAGGAGCTGACTTTGTTCTTGCCCTTCTGTTCCTCCAGGCTGGCAAATTCCCGCAGGAGCTCCTCCTGTTTTTTGCTCAGATGGGTGGGGGTCTTCACCTGAACGTGGACCATGAGGCTGCCCGTCTTATTGCTGTTCACATAGGGGACCCCCAATCCCTTGAGACGGAAGGACTGCCCGCTCTGGGTCCCCTTGGGGATCTCCAGGTTGACGCTGTCCTGGATGGTGGGCACTTCGATTTTGTCTCCCAGTGCGGCCTGGGTGAAATCGATCTCCACTTCGGTATGCAGGTCCTGGCCTTTTCTGCTGAACTGGGGGTGCTCCTCCACGTAGATGACCACGTATAGATCACCGTGGGGTCCTCCGTGGGACCCGGCTTCACCCTCGCCCTGCAGCCTGAGATGATTGCCGTGATCCACCCCCGCAGGAATGGTTACGTTGAGATTCTTTGTCTCATGGACAGTGCCCTTGCCCTTGCACTGCTTGCAGGGATGGCTAATTACCCTGCCCTCGCCCTTACAAACCGGGCAGGGGGTGGCAATGCGGAAGAGTCCCTGTTTCTGCACCACCTGCCCCTGCCCGCCGCAGTGCTTGCAGGTCTCTGGGGAGTGCCCGGGCTCGGCACCGGATCCGCCGCAAGTCTCGCAGTTTTCCTCTTTAGGGATCTGCAACTCCACATCAGTGCCCGTGACCGCCTCTTCAAAGGAGATGGTCAGGTTATAGCGCAGATCGGATCCCGGCTGCGGCCTGGGCCCCCTGCTTCGGCCGCGGGAACCGCCGAAACCGAAGAAGCTGTCGAAGATATCGCTGAATGTGCTGAAGATATCCTCTGCGGAGCCGTATCCTCCAAACTGGGAGCCGTTCATGCCTTCGTGTCCGAAACGGTCGTAGGACTCCCGCTTTTGCGGATCGCTTAAGACTTCGTAGGCCTCGGAGGCCTCCTTGAAGACCTGCTCCGCATCCGGATCGTTGGGATTGCGGTCCGGATGGTTCTCGAAGGCGATCTTGCGATAGGCCTTCTTGATCTCCTCTCCACTGGCCTGGGCAGAAACTCCGAGTACTTCGTAGTAGTCGCGCTTGGCCATACCTATTCGACCTTGATCCCGACTTCTGGAATGGATTGCTTCAGTTTGACCTTTCCTGCTGCGATCTCCCGCAGAGCAGTGACTACTTCCTTGTTGTTCGTGGTAAACAGCGGCTTGTATCCTTCGCGGTACATCTTCACTCTCTTAAAGGCAAGCTGAGCCACGACAAAACGATTGTTTACCTGGCTCAGGGCGTCCTCAACTGTAATACGGGCCATTTGCGCCTCCCTCGGCTCGTTCTTCCGGCAGCGGTTCTTTTGCCGGGTGAAATTAGTGTCCTACCATACTCCCGCTACCACTTTCATACAGGCAACTGCCGCTGCTTAACTGGACGGGATCTCCCCAAACGGCCTTGCCCCGGGTTCTTGGGGCGCCGACCCCTAAAACGGATCGGGGTTCTTCCCTTGACTGGTGGTATATTTCTGCAGTGTCTGGGGCGTAAGCGGAAGTGCGTTGTATGCGGAAGAGGAATACTCTCAAATCAACGGCAAATGTCTTATAAACACAGAAACGGGGGTCGTCAATAGCCTACAAAAGAGTCTAGGCCTCTGCCACCCTGGCCAGGACCAGGAGGTCCACCCGCCGAGCTCCGGCCCGAAGCAGTGCCCGGGTGCAGACCTCTGCGGTAACACCGGTGGTGTAGACATCGTCCACGAGCAGTATACGGCGGGAACGGACCATAGCCGGATCCCCGGAAACGGCCCAGCTCATATTCCGGCGTCGCTGCGGCCTGTCCAGGCCGCTTTGCGAGACGGTGTCCCGCAGCCGGCAAAGGGCTTTGGGAGCCAAGGCCGCTTTCAAGCGCGGGGCGAGAGGGCGGCAGATCTCCAGGCTCTGATTGAATCCCCTCCGGCCCAGCCTGCGGTAGTGCAACGGTACAGGGACCAGGATATCGCATCCGGATCCGGCTAGATGCCGCTGCCACGCCTGTAAAAGGCAATACTGCAGCAGCCGGAGGTAGCCGAAATCCGTCCCGTACTTAAAGGCGGTGATCGCCTCGCGCAGCGCACCCTGGTACACAGCGTAGAACCCGAACCCGCTCCAGGGTCGACGCAAAATCCTGCAGGGACCGCACAGGTCGATCGCTTCGCCTTGCGCGGCATACGGCTCGCCGCAGAGGGGACAAAATCCGCTGCTGCGAGGGGCCAGGGCATGAGTGCATTCCGGACAGCAGGACTCCGAGGCCACCCCACGCATCGCCCGGCCGCAGAACATGCAGCGCGTTCCCGCCTTCCGCAGAGCGCCCTGCAGTACACGACCACCACCGCTCTTGAGCCGGGCCGCAACGGCCTCGAGACTCCCCATACCTGGCGGCCCCTTGTTCGTCGCTCCCACTGGAACGGTACCTGGGAGCCGTTAAAGGGTAATGGTAATCCTTCACGGGGTATTTTTGAACGATTTAGCGCAGGTTCTGTTGATTTTCTTCGCTCGTCACGTGGGGGAAACCCGACCGTGACAAGACACACACCCTGAGAAAAAGCTCATTTTTGTGTAATTCAGCAATGCCCAGGAAATCTGCAACAATTGAGAGTCGGGTGGGGGCAGGGATGCCCTCGCGTGACGAGCGTTAGAAAATCCAGAACCGTAGGTTCGAAGTGAAAAAATGCCCCGTGAAGGATTACGTTAAAGGAAGCCCCCGCCCTGAAAGAAGGGATTGGTTTTCATCTCCTGCCCCACTGTGGTCTCCGGGCCGTGGCCGGGATAGATCACAGTGGATTCGGGCAGGACGAAAACATTCTCCTTAACCTTGGTCAGCAGTTGCTCCATGCTACCCCCCGGCAGATCGGTACGGCCCACGGACCCGGCGAACAATAGATCCCCGGAAAAGAGCTTGCCGGATTCCGGAAAGTGAAAGCTGAGGCTTCCCGGACTGTGTCCCGGAGTGGACAGTATCCGACAGGTTTCGCCCAGCCATTCCCGCTCGCCTGGGGTCAGTCCCTCGTAGTCGAAGGGCTCCACCTTGGGAAAGCCGAATCCGCCTCCTCCTATCTGGTCCTGGAGAAGGAAGCCATCCTCCGGGCTGGCCAGAATGGACAATCCCGTGGCCTGCTGCAAGGCATTGTTCCCCAAAATGTGGTCCAGATGGAAGTGGGTATTCAGGATAAGGCTCGGTTCGATCCCGTTGCGCTTTAGGTAGTTCAAAAGGCTATCCGGATCGCCTCCGGGGTCGATCACGATCGCTTCGCTACCGTTCGTAACCAAGTAGCAGTTGGTCTGCATAGGGCCGAGCTGAAAATCGATCACTTGTACCATGTTACCATTCCTCCAATAACAGTTCCTGCAAGGGCTTCCGCTCGGAGGAGCCCTTCTCCGCTGGATGGCCGAAAGCCAGCAGGGCCATCAGGCCGTACTCTCCGCTATCCAGCCCCAAGACTTCCAGGGCGCGCTCCTCCTGATTCAGGATCTCCCCGAGCCAGACTCCGCCCAGCCCCAGGGAGTGGACCGCAAGGAGCATGTTCTGCATACAGGCGCCCACGCTCTGATGGTCCTTCGTTGCACTATACATACTCGCCTTGTCAATAAGCACCGCGATCAGGACCGGGGCCCTGCGAACAATACCCCCGTAGCGGGTGCACTCCGCCAACCCCTGTTGACGGGAATCCCCTGCAAAAAGGACCATGAAGCGCCAGGGCTGATTGTTCAGACCGCTAGGGGCCCACCTGCCCGCCTGTAGCACTGTCTCCACCTTTTCCCGGTCCACTGCCTCCCGGGTGAAGGACCGGATGCTGCGACGTTGGAAAAGGGCTTGCAAAACCTCGTTGTGCTCAACACTCATACTTTTTCTCCCGCTCTTGCCAATCAGTTAGCCAACAGTTAGTTTCATTATGGAACCCAGCGAACACATACACCCATTCTTTGAATGGGTGCAGAGTGAAGCGCTCCCCCCGGTTCGCTCGCGAAATTTTCATGCTTGATTGTGCCTGCGTCTGCGCAGACATGAGGGTCGTGAGAAAAAAGAAGCGCGTATCTCAGGGTAAGGACCCCAAGGAAGCGATCCTTTTTCTCACCTCAGACAAGACAAAGAGAGAGCGCATGGCGGAAACAGCTCCCCTGCGTCCCGTGGATCTTCTTCTCCACGAAGCCCAACTCCTGGAGCAGGCGGCCCGTATCTGCCCTTTTCGTTCCGGGCACGTCACCTTCCCCCGAGACCTCCCGGAGGGGATGAACCAGGAAGGGGAGTACAGAGCGGTGCCCTTGGCAGGGGAGGACAAGCTGTTCATCCCCCTGATCCACTGCCATGGCCTGCTCGGTGTCCTCTTCCTGGAAGAGACTCCGGCCGAGCCGAGCCCCCTCTGGCTAAGGACGCTGGTGCCTTATATGGAGCGCTGCCTGGAGGCCCTCGCCCTCGCCAGGCAAAGGCGCTCGGATGCCCTCACCGGACTGTTGCAGCAGGAGGCCCTGTTGGAGGATCTGGAGCAGGAGATCGAGACCATCGCGGAGAACATCCTCCCCTCCGACAGGGAAACAGAGCCCGGCGGCCCGGAATACCGGGGGGAGGTGGCCCTGCTTGCCATCCAGGTCACAGGTATGCAGCAGCTATGCGAAGCCAAAGGATATGGGTGGGCCGAAGAGCTACTGCTCAGTCTGGCCCGGAAGCTGGCCGATTGCTGCCCTCCTTCCTGCTCCGTGGGAAGATTGGACAATCACCGTCTAGGGGTGATGCTGCCCCGCACGGGACCCACGTCCATCCGCAAAACAGCGGAGCGGATCCAGTCCGACCTGGCAGCCTTTTCCCTGCAGGATCCGGTAACCGGGGAAGAAACAGCAATAAGAGTGGACCTGGGGCTCACCGTCTATCCTCAGGACCTCTTCGGCCCGGCAGCCTCCGCTCCGCCGCGGGAGCAGGCCAGGGTCCTTCTGGTCAACTCCCTGCGTGCGCTGGAAGCGGCATCGAGCCACAAGGGCGAGGGAAGTCTCTTCTTTTTCTCCAGCATACTAACCGAGGGAGGCAGGATTCGCAACACCCTCACCCAGGACAGGGCCCTGGTGGACCTGGGGCGCAGGGACCGGGCCCGGGAGGGCCAGATATTCTCTGTCCGCCCGCCCCAGCGAGAGGGATCCTCGCCCTGGCCCTCCGGAGACGGTAGGGACAAGGCGGAGCTGATGCTCATAGACACGGACAAGGAAAGCTCCCTGGCCCAGATCCTGCATCAAAGGCCCGGCGCGCAAGTCGTTCCAGGAGACAGGCTGATCCATCAGCCCCACCCCGAAGATTACTCCTTGGATCAGGGAGGAGCACTTGCTCCGGAGGAGGCAGGCCAAAGCTGCCTGCTTTCCCTTCCCCGCTTTTTAACCGCCTGGCGTCGGCGCTGCCAAAAGAAGGAGGCCTTCTGCCTCGCCCTGTGCCGGATAAGGAAGGAGGATGCCCCCCACGGCCGCGAATTTGACGCGGAAAACGGCTACCTGCGGCGACTTCTGGACACTCTGGAGCAAAAGATGCCCCCGCAGGGACTGGCGGGAAGCTACGGCTCCGCCTGCTTTATCCTCTATTTGCCGGGGACCGGCCCGGAAGAGGCCAGGGAGCTGTTGCACAGCCTGCCCCGTCCGGACGCAAAGGGGAACACCTACGTCTTCCGGGCCGGCATAGGGTACTACCCCTGCCTGAACTACACCCGCCTCGATGTGGCGGAAACCGCCAGAAACGCCCTGGAGCACGCCGAGCTCCTGTCCGGTAACGCGGTGACTGTCTTCGACTCCCTGAGCCTGACGGTGAGCGCGGACAGGCACTATGCCCGCGGTGATCTGGCCGAGGCAATCACGGACTACCAACAGGCCCTGCTCCTGGATCCGGAGAACCACCTGGCCCGGAACTCGCTGGCCATCTGCCACGCCCACCTGGGCAGGAACTCCCGGGCGCAGCAGGAGTTTCAGGATCTGCTGGCCAGGGACCCGGACCATATCATCGCCCTGTACAACCACGCCTGCCTGAGCCTGAAAATGGAGCAGCTGGAGGCGGCGGAAGAAAACCTGCAGCGTTGCCTAGAGCTCCAGCCCGAGCAGCACTTCTGCCTGATACGCCTGGGTCAGATCCGGGAAAGGAAGGGAGACATTCAGGGGGCAAGGGACTACTACCAGAGGGCGAACCACACGCCGCAGGGGCCGCGTTATGCCTACAAGCACCTGGCCCGGCTGGACCACCTCCACGGGGACCTCCGCACCGCGCGGGACAATCTGCAAAAGGCGGTGCAGGCCAATCCCTGGGACGCCGAGGCGCTCCACCTCATGGCCCGCATCTACCTGGAAGCTGGAGAGGATCCGGAGCTGGTGGAATCACTGGCCAAGCGGAGCTATAGCCTCCGCCCGGATCTGGAGGAGCACCTCCGTCTGCTGGAGGAGATCCTGATCTCACGGGGCAAGGAGGAGGAAGCCCGGCATCTCCGTCTCGGGGCCGAGGAGTAGGCCCGGGCTCCCAGCCCCCTATTCCGGCCGCAGGAGGATGGTGTAGGCCCTTTCCCAGTGAAGATACAGGGACGCGGCCTCACGCAGACTCGCCCACTCCAGACCGGCCACCCGCCTGGCTGTATCGCGCTGAAAATCCAGGGGCAGGCCGTAAGCCAAAAGCTCGGAGGCCTCGCCGCTTCTCGCCATCAGAGGCTGCTGACCCCTGTAGTAGTCCGCTTGGTAGATTTTCTTGGCCCGCTCCATCTCCTGCTGGGGAACACCGCTAGATCCCAAGTCGTCCACGATCTTTTGGAAGCTCTCCAGAGCGCTCTCCACCTTGTCCGGGTAGGTCCCCAGATAAAAGCCCAGAAAGCCGCAGCTCGGGGATGTCCAGAGCAGGGGGTTGACCGCATACCCCAGTCCCTGCCTGTCCCGCAGCTCGCGGAAGAGTATTCCGTCCTGTCCGGCAAGGATCTTCTTCCACAGGGCGAGATGGGGATAGACCTCGCTGAAGAGCCCGGGCACGGGGAAAACGATCAGCACATGGGCCTGATTCCGCTGGGAGAGTCCCAGATCCAGCTGCCTCTGCCGGTTCCAAACCGGCTCCCCCGGGTCCGCTCCCAGTTGTCCCCCCACCTTTTCCGCCAGGCTCTGCGCCTGTTCCTCTATCGCCTCGCTGTTTGCCTGACCGCAGACACTGAGAACAAAAGGACACCGCAGCTGCCTGGACCAGAAGTCGCGCAGGGGCTGCGGCCCGAAACCCTCCAGCTCCTCCGGCTGCCCCAAGTGGTAGTAGGCGTAGGGATGTTCCCGGAACAGGAAGGGAAAGACCTCCCTGGCCAAGAGGCCCATGGGGTGATCCGACCGCTCCATTAGCTGGGCCTTCTGCTCCGCAACCGCCCGAGCGGTTTCCTCCCCGGAAAAGGCTGGGTCGGTAATTGTTTCCTGCAGAAGGTCCAGGATCTCTCTTTGATACCTGCTGGGGAACTTGGCGGTCAGGCTGAATTGATCCCTCCCTGCCGCCGCGTCGAGGGATGCGGCCCTGTTGGAGAGCATCTCCCGGATCCGGGCGTGACTGCGCGTGCCAGTCCCCCGCAGCAGGCCGCCCGCCGCAAGGGAGGCCAAGCCCTGTTCTTCCTCGCTAAGCAGCAGATCCCCGCCGGGCCAGGTGATGTCCACGGCCTGATAGGGCATGGTGCTGTCCGGGATAAGGACCAGCCGGCACCCGTTGGCCAGCTCCCTGACCCGGGTGCCGCCCAGGTCGTCCTGGGAGGCTCTGCGTTCCGGGGAGCGGCCGGGAGCGCCGCAGGGCAGCCTGTTCCGCAATCCACGAAATTCCTCGGCCCGGTCCGAGCCGACCAGCAGGCCGAGGTAGGCGTTCTCCGGGGTGAAATGGGACCGGATGGGCTCCCGCAGATCCTCCGGCCGAAGACGATCTAGGGCGTGTATATAGCGCTCCTCCGCCTCCAGCCCGCCCTCGAAGAACTGGAAATAGCCCAGCTTCGCCGCCAGACCGGACAAGGTCTCCTTGCTCTGGAACAGGGAATCCTGGATATTGACTGTGGCCCGCTCCATGTCCTTGGCGCCGAAGTCCTCCGGGCCCAGACGGGTAAGACTTTCCAAGCACCTGGCAACGAAGGCCTCCACCTGGTCCGGATCCAGACAGGCTTGAACCAGGATCATCCCTGCGTCCCGCAACAGGACAGGGGAGGCGGCGATCTCGTCCACCAGCCCCTCCTCGTACTTGAACCTCCTGGGAAGCAGACTGCTGTGGTCTCCTCCGAGCATGTAGCCCAGGACTTCCAGTTTCGGGGCTTGCACTGAGGCCAGCCCTGGAGCGGGAAACCCGAATCCGGCGTAGACTTTGTTCCAGGGTGTGGGCACCACCTCCACTTCCGGTCCAGCCGGTGGCCTGGGGACGAGGGGTTCCGCGGCATCCGCCAGGGGACGGTCGTTTCTGTACCCGCCTAGCTGACGCTGCGCCTCCAGCAAAACCTCCTCCGCATCCACCTGTCCGCAAACCACGAGCAGCATGGCCTGAGGCTGATAGAGCCTCTCCACGTAGTCTTTAACATCCCGCGAACCCAGCTCCCGGATGGTCTCCCTGCTGCCCACTATAGGTCTGGCGTAGGCCGTTCCGGCCCAGATCCGGGACTGCATCTGCTCGAAAAGGACCCGGCCCGGGTCGTCGCGGTTTCGCTCCAACTCGGAGAGAACCACCTCCTTTTCCGTGGCCAGATCGGAGTCGTCCCACTCCGGCCGGAAACAAAGCCGGCGCAGAGTCTCCAGACCCTTTCGCCAGGCGTCAGCGGGCAGATCGAGCATGTATGCCGTGTGGTCAAAGCCGGTGGCCGCATTAATCCTGCCCCCCAAGGACTCTATCTCCGAGGCAGCCCCGTTTTCGCTCTGCCCGGACCGAAAGGCCATGTGCTCCAGCAGATGGGTCAGGCCGGCCTCTTCCTCCTTTTCCAGAGCCGATCCCGCCCGGATGTACAGGCGCATGACCGCCAGGGGAAAGCGCTCGTCCTCCTGGATCAGGACCTGCATACCGTTTTCCAGTCGCCACCGCCGGGGCTGCTGCCCCTCTTTTCCGCGCATCATTCTCCCGTTCTCCCTTGATCCGCCTCCCACTCCATGGGGCCTTGTCAATTCCCGAGCATGTTGACCACAAACGCCCAAGCAGGCTAAATTAATCCCTTAGGGAAAACAAGCTCCGTATCCGGGGATTCTGGCCAGTTATGCACAACGCCCTCGCCCGTGTCCTGGATCAGGCCCGCAAGGTCATCCTGGACAAGCCAGAGCAGCTTCGCTGCACCCTCGCCTGCCTTCTGGCGGGCGGACACCTGCTCATCGAGGACGAGCCCGGCACGGGCAAGACCACTCTTGCCAGGGCCATGTCCGTGCTCCTGGGCCTGGATTTCCAGCGCATCCAGTGCACCAGCGACCTGCTGCCCGGAGACATCCTGGGGGTCAACGTCTTCGACAAGGATACGGGCCGCTTCTCCTTCCATTCCGGGCCCATCTTCTCCCAGTTCATCCTTCTGGACGAGATCAACCGCACCACTCCCAAGACCCAGAGCGGGCTCATGCAGGCCATGGCCGAGCAGCGGGTAAGCATAGACGGGAAAACCCACCCCTTGCCCAGCCCCTTCTTCGTAATCGCCACACAGAACCCCTCGGACGCCGCAGGCACCTATCCACTGCCGGACTCGCAGCTGGATCGCTTCCTAATGCGCATCACCCTGGGGCTACCTTCCCAGCGGGCGGAGATGGAACTCCTGCAGGGAAGGGACCGCTCCCAAATGCTCCGCGAGCTGGAGCCCGCCCTCACCCCGGAGGAGCTCCGGCGCATGCAGGCCCATCTGGGGGAAATCCACGTTGCGGACGCCATTTATGGCTATATCCAGAACATCCTGCAGGATACCCGGAATTTTAGTGAGTTCCGAAGCGGCCTCTCTCCCCGGGCCGGACTCGCCTTGCTTGCCTGCTCCAGGGCCTGGGCCCTTATCCAGGGCAGGGAATACGTCCTTCCCGAGGATGTGCAGGCCGTAACCCCCTGGGTAGCCGCGCACCGTCTCCACCCCCGCGATATCCAGCAACAGCCCGATCCGGTCCGGCACCTGCAGGAGCGGCTTGCGGATATCCCCATCCCTTGAGGGACCAGTCATGCGCTTTCCCGGTCTCCGCCTGCTCCTTTTCGGGGCACCCCGCTCCGCCTCCAGCGTGCATCTGGGCCACCGGCGGATATTCATCCTCCCCACCCGCCTGGGGATGTGGTTCGGCTTTCTGCTCCTGGCCATGCTTTTCACCGCGATGAACTATCAGAACAACCTGGCCTACGCCCTGACCTTCCTGGCCGTCTCTGCGGCGCTGACCTCCGCGCTGCACACCTACGCCAACCTGGCCGGAATCACCCTGTCCCCGGGCACACCTCCCCCGGTTTTCGCCGGTCAGGGAGCCGGCTTTCCGGTAAGGCTGACGGAGCAAAGGGGCGTCCCCAGGCTCGCTGTGGAGATCGGGGCAGTCGGGGCCGAGGTGCAGTCCCTGGATATACCCCCCAGCGGGGGGACCTCGGCCTGGCCCGGACTTCCCACGCAAGCCCGGGGTATATTACCCTCCCCGGAGCTCGTGGTCCGCACCCGCCACCCTCTGGGCCTTTTCCAGGCCTGGTCCAAAATGCGGTTCAGCGAGGACTGCCTGGTCTATCCTCGTCCCGCACCGGAGGCTGAGGAGTCCGGCGTTTTGCGTCCGGAAGGACCCGGCATCCGGCGAAAATGGAACGCGACTGGAGAGGAGGATCTGGATTCCCTGCGTGAGTATCGCAGCGGGGAATCCTATAAGCGCATCGACTGGAAGGCTTACGCCAGGGGGCGGGGTCTGGTCAGTAAACAGTTCTCCGGAGCGGATCGGGCCTCGGTCTGGCTGGACTTCGAAGCCCTGCCGGAAGTCGGAGTGGAAGCCAGGCTGGCCCTGCTGGCCCGCATGATCCTCGATCAGGAAGAGGCGGGGACAATGTACGGGCTAAAGCTCCCCGGCTCCAGCCTCGCCCCGGACAGCGGCCCGGAACACATGCACGCCTGCCTGGCCGAGCTGGCCCTCTTCCAGCCAAGCGAACAGGAAAGGGAGGAAACCACTTGATCCGGCCGAGACAAATACGGGAGCCCACGCGAAACCTGGAAATCATCCTGCTCCTGGCGGCGGTCTTCGCCCCTTTCGCCCTGTGGATGCCCCTCTGGGTCAGCGGCTCCTTTTTGGCCTTGCTCGGCCTCCGGGCCTGGCTGGAGCTATCCCAGCGGCCCCTACCCTCCCGACCCTGGCGTATCCTCCTGGCCCTGGCGGGGCTGGCTGCGGTGTTCGCCGCCTGGGGAGGCCCTTTCGGGCTTCGTCCGGGAAGCGCCCTGTTCCTTTTGATGATCGCCCTCAAGAGCTTCGAACAGAACTCTGCCCGGGACCGGGAGATGACCGTCCTGCTCTGCTGCTTCCTGCCGCTGGCGGGAACCCTGTTTTCCCAGAGCCTGGGCCTTTTCCTCTACAACCTCCTCCTGCTGGGAACGGTCCTGTTCATTCTGCAACGGCTGCAGCGCGGGTCCGCGACCGCGGGGCAGGTCCTGGCCCGCACCGGACGACTGCTTGTGCAGGCCCTGCCCCTGGCCGCAGTTCTCTTCCTTCTCTTCCCCCGCGTGGGCGGAGGGCTCCTTTCCCTGACCCCGTCCGCGCAAACCGCGTACACCGGTCTCTCCCAAACCCTCGCCCCAGGGGACGTGGCCCACCTGGCCACCTCCCGGGAGGTGGCCTTCCGGGTCAAGTTCCAAAAGGGCATACCGGATCAGGAGGAGCTTTACTGGCGGTCCCTGGTTCTGACCCGCTACGACGGCTCCAGGTGGCGTGTCGCGGAGGACCTCGCGGCCCCGCCCGCCCCGGTCGAGCCCCGCGGCAACATCGCGGAGTACAGGGTGGACCTGCAGCCCACGGGGAGGAAATACCTCCCCGCCCTGGATCTGCCCCTAGCGGCGCCGGAGGATGCCCAGATGCGGCAGGGATACTCCCTGCACCGAAAGGAAAAAGTCACCTCCCGGATCCAGTACGGCCTGCGCTCGGCCACACGCTATAGCACCGCTGCCCCGCGGAGCGATGTTCGGGAGGCGGCCCTCGAGATCGAGGAGCGGGCCAATCCCCGTACCCAGGCCCTGGTACGGCGTCTGGAGCGAGAAACCTCCGGTCCGCGCGAGCTGGTAGACGCAGTCATGCATCGCTTCGCCGAGGGGGAATACCTCTATACCCGGAATCCTCCCCTGCTACGGGAGGAAGATCCCGTGGACCACTTCCTCTTCCAAACCAAGCAGGGCTTCTGCGGGCACTACGCCCAGGCCCTGGCCTGGGCCGCCAGGGCCGCGGGCATTCCGGCCCGCGTGGTGACCGGATACCTGGGCGGCACACGGAACCCCTTGGGCGACTACTGGATCCTGCGCCAATCCGACGCCCACGCCTGGGTAGAGGTCTATTTTTCCGGTGCCGGCTGGGTCCGCAAGGACCCCACCCGGAGTCTTTCCCCGGACCAAATCGTCTCCGGTGAACAAGGGGACACAACCGCCGCAGATGAGCTTGAGGGCGGGCCGAGGCCCCGGGGCGGCCTGCTGGAACGTGCTCTGGGCTATGCCGGGCTCGCCTGGGACGCGGCCTATTTCGGATGGAACTACTGGGTCCTCGGCTTCACCCAAGAGCGCCAGCTCAATCTACTTGCCAGGCTACGGCTGGGGGACAGCCTGGAACAGGCCCTGCCCAGGGCCACTCTGTTGCTGACCTTTCTTTTTCTGGCTTTTATGCTTATCCTGATGGCGGCTTTATTGGGAAGAAGGAGAGGAGAGGACGGCATAGCCAGGGCCTACACCCGCTTTCTGAAAAAGCTGCGCCGGGCCGGCATAGAACCCCGTTCCTGCGAGGGCCCGCTATCTTTGGACCGGCGGATCGAGGCGGAACGGCCGGATCTGTCCCCTGCCTGCCGAAAGATCCTGCAGGAGTATATAGAGCTCCGCTACGCCGGACAGGGGGACAGAAACACCCTGCGCTCCCTCCGTAGGCGGGTCCGTCGCTTCTCCCCACCTTCCCGGCTGCGCGGAGGACAGCTCAAAATCTAATCTTACCCCACGGAATGCGCCTGGAAAGGCCTGTTCCGCCTCACGGAGTGGTTTATGAGCAAAAGAGGGCTCGGCCTGGCCCTGGGCGAGGGCGGCGCAAGGGGGCTGGCCCACATCGGCGTGCTCCAGGTCCTGCAGGACAGCGGCCTCCGGGTGGAGCACATAGCGGGAACGAGCATGGGAGCGGTAGTGGGGGCCATGTACGCCGAGACCCTGGACCCCTATCTGGTCCAGGAGCGTTTCGAACAACTCGTAGAACAAGAGGAGTTTGCACGGCTGGGCCTGAAGCGCTTTTCCCGAGGGGAAAAGCGGGAGGCCAGTTTCTGGGACATGGTCGGGGCCAAGATCATGGGCACGGTCGCCCTGAACCTGGCCCAAACTCGGCGCGGTCTGCTCAAGTCGGAACGGCTGGAGCGGCCCCTGGAAAATCTGATCCGCATTCGGGACTTCTCCGAATGCCGCATCCCCTTCGTGGCCCTGAGCACGGACATCTCCTGGGGCCGGGAGATACCCCTCTGCACGGGGAACCTGGTCAGGGCGGTCACTGCCAGCGCCGCAATACCCGGCTTTTTCATCCCTGTGGAGCACGAGGGTCTCTACCTGAGCGACGGGGCCATCTGTTGTCCCCTGCCGGTGCCCTACGCCGAATACGCAGAGGACGCGGTCACCATGGGGGTGGCGGTCCCCACCAGCCTGAACAGGAAAATGGAGCCGGAAAACGCCATCGATATCATGTTGCGGGCCGAAGAGGTAAACATGCACTATTTTACCTCCCGCCTGATGCAGCGGGCAAACGTCGCCGTATATCCGGAGATCGGGGATGTGCAGTGGCACGAGATGCAACGGATCCGGGAGATGGTCCAGGCGGGCAGGGAAGCGGCGGAGGCGGCTCTTCCGCAGTTGGAGAGAGAGCTGGGGAAAGGCCGCGGCTGGTTCCGCTAGAGGATTTCGCACGGGGCAACCGGCTCGGTGAAGCCCTTTTCCATATGCAGGACGTTGCCCTCCTCTGCCCGGGAGTAGGTATAGGTGAACCAGTCCATCGCGGTGCGGATGATGAACAGGCCCAAGCCCCCCTCCCCGGGATCATGGGGATCCGGCAGGGGGATCCTCCCCGGATCAAAACCCTGCCCGAAATCCACTACCCGGATGGCCAACCTGTCCGGGTAAAACCAGATCCGCAGCCGCAACGAGCCGGAATCCGTTTCCTTGTAGGCGTGACGAATCACGTTGGCGCAGGCCTCGTAGACCACCAGCTCCATGTTGTAGGCCAGATAACCTTCGTCTTCCTGAAGCAGGGGGTGCTTGGAGAACAAGGCCTTGGCGAAATGCCCCACTGCTGGGAGATAAAACAGACTCGCCGTTACCTGTAGGTCCACGTCCGAATCGCGTTCCATATACCGCCTCCTTGCGGTGGCTCCGGAGTGATCCGAGGACCCCTCTGCAGCCCTAGCAGGGCGCCCCCAATCTTCCAATTCCTGCGTTGCTTCAAAAAGTTCAAACTCTCAGTGCGCCAGGCAAAACCTGGAAGGAGGGGACGTGTAAGACACAGAAACTCCTTGTCGGGACCCAGCGGGTGTAAGTCCCGACCGGCCAAGCGTGCC
>JAIPEP010000048.1 GCA_021737085.1 Desulfohalobiaceae bacterium
TTGGAGAATTAGATATCTTACAAGACCATCTTGTATTTTTATAAGGTAGTGATGTGTCCAATTATGCGAGGCTCACTCATATGTTCAATTATTTCACTGAATTACCTTGCAGGAAAAATTGAGGGGTCAGAGATCTGCACTTATTCTCACGGATTACCAATCCAATATTCAGAAAATCCTTCAAATCGTGAATAGCGTGGACCGAAAGAGCGTGCAAACCCAGCTCGAGATCTACCGACTGCAACACGCCGAGGCAAGCCGTATCGCCGAGTTGGTGAATACCACCAAGAAGGCGCGTCAACAAATGCAGGGCAAAGCGAGAGCCCCTTTTATCCACGCAGTGGCGAACAAACGGCTCAACTCTGTGATTGTCCTTGGGGAAAAAAAGATGTTTCCGGAAACGGAAAAGCTCATCCACAAGTTGGATCAGCCCACTCCCAAGGGTGAAGCAAAAGTGCACGTGGTTCATCTGGATAATGCGGTGGCAACCGATCTGGCCAAGGTCCTCACCAATCTAGCCACCTCCAAGGAGCAAAAGGGGAAGCCCCTTATTTCCGAAAATGTCCAGGTGGCAGCGGACAAGGCCAGCAACAGCCTGGTGATCACCGCTAAAAAGGAGGAGTATCAGGCACTGGAGTCCGTGATTGAGGAGCTGGACCAGCCGCGGGCTCAGGTCTATGTTGAGGCGGCGATCATGGAGGTAAGCACGGACACAAGCCTCAATGTGGGTATCAACTGGCAGGGAGCATTCGAGCTCGGAGAGGAAGGAATTGGCTTCGGTACAATCGGCGGACCAGTGCTTAATCCTACGGAAAATACTAGCCAATTGGGCGGCTCCGGCGTCTCCCTGGGCATCCTTTCCTTCCCCTTTACCTTCGATGACGAGACCTACTACAACCTCTCCTCCTTCATTCAGGCCTCCCAGACGGACAATCAGGTGGATATTATCTCCACTCCGCAGCTTCTGACCATGGAGAACGAGCAGGCCAAGGTAGTGGTTGCGCAGAACAGGCCCTTCATTACCAGCAGGGAGATAACCGATGACACCGACCGCGAGTTCAATAACATCGAGTACAAGGATGTGGGAGTGACCCTCAAGGTGACCCCGCAGATCAACGAAAAGGGCTCGGTGAAGATGAATATCTTCCAGGAGGTCAGTAGAGTGGAGAGAAGGGTCCTGGAAGAGATCGGGGCCAAGACTCCGGTGACCAGCAAGCGAACCGCAGAGACCCGGGTGGAGGTCCGGGACGGCCAGACCGCTGTGATCGCCGGCCTCATCGAGGAAAAATCCACCCAAACCGATAGCGGCGTCCCGTTGCTGAGCCGGATCCCCGGCCTGGGTTGGCTGTTTAAACAAAGGACCCAATCCGATACCAAAAAGAACCTTATGGTCTTTCTTACCCCGCACGTGGTGCGCTCGGAGCAGGATATGCAAGGCATCTGGTCCGAAAGGAAGCAACGGATGAGCAGGCTGAGCTACGGGGTCAAGGGCAGGGTGGAGGCCCTGAGCGCTCCCTTCCAGGTGTCAGCTCCAGTACGCGTTGAAGTGGGGAGCGGAAAGTGAGATCCCTGCTAGATTTCCTGGTATCCAGAGGATTCATCGACTCTGAGGAAGTGGAGGGCTTTAACAGGGATGCCGAGCAGAAGGGATGCTCCGTGTATGAGCTTGTTCTGCAGAGCCGCAGGATAAGCGAGGACTCCTTTTTGCGGGCGGTATCCGAGGAGTGTAATCTGCCCTACCGCTCCACCCTCACCGATGCGGACGCGGATCAGGAGCTGATCAAGGACCTGCCCATCCAGTATCTAAAAAGGCATTACCTCTATCCCCTGCAAAAGGACAACGGCAAGCTGCATCTCGCCCTGAGCAATCCCTTCGCCCTGCAATCCCTGGACGAGATGGGTACCCTGTTACAGGCCCGCCCCATTCCCGTGCTCGCCCCCTCGGACGAGGTGCTCTCCGCAATCAACAGGTCCTTCGGGGAGACGGAGAGCGTATCCGATGAGATCATTCGGGATGTGGACCAGGATGAGGAGGATTTCTCCCGCCTGGAGCCGCAGAAAAGCGGGGACCTCCTGGAGGAGACCAGCGACGCGCCTGTGGTGCGACTGGTGAACCACGTCCTGGCCAGGGCGGTGCGTAGCGGGGCGAGCGACATCCACCTGGAGCCCTACGAGGACAAGCTCTTTGTCCGCCTTCGGCTGGACGGCGTATTGTATACCTTCTACACCCTTTCCCGAAAGCTGCACGCCCCGGTCATATCCAGGGTCAAGGTCATGGCCGGGCTGAATATCGCGGAGAAGAGAGTCCCCCAGGACGGCCGTATCGAGATACGCATAGGGAACCGACGGATTGATCTGCGCATTTCCTGCCTGCCCACAATTTACGGGGAAAGGGTGGTCATGCGCCTGCTGGAGAAAGACGCCCGGCTACTCAGCCTGGAGGAGATCGGCCTGGATCGGGGAGAGCTGCAGACCACGCGGAAGCTGGTCAGCATGAGCCACGGCATTATCCTGGTCACCGGCCCCACCGGCAGCGGCAAGACCACTTCCCTCTATTCCGCGCTCAACTATATCAACACCCCGGACAAGAACATCCTCACCGTGGAGGATCCGGTGGAGTATCAACTTGAAGGCGTGGGGCAAATGCAGATCAATACCGGAGTGGGCCTGACCTTCGCCAATTCCCTGCGCTCCATGCTGCGGCAGGATCCGGACGTGATCCTGGTGGGCGAGATACGGGACCTGGAAACCGCGGAGATAGCTGTCCAGGCCGCTCTCACCGGGCATCTGGTCTTCTCCACCCTGCACACCAACGACGCCTCCAGCGGCATTACCCGGTTGATCAATATGGGCATCGAGCCCTTTCTGGCCTCCTCCTCCCTGCGGGCTATCGTGGCTCAGCGCTTGGTCCGGCTTCTTTGTCCCGCATGCAAGCAGCCCTACTCCCTGCCTGAGGAGGAGATCTCCAAGCAGGGGCTGGAAAAGCATGTGGACCCGGAGCAGGTGCTCTACTCTCCTGCCGGATGCGAGCACTGCCTGCACACCGGATACAAGGGGCGTACAGCCCTGTTCGAGATCCTGGAGCTGGACGAGGCACTGCAATCCCTGATCCTTCGCACCTCCGACTCTAACAGCATTCGCCGCGAGGCGATCACCTCCGGGATGACCACCCTGAGGGACAACGGATTCGCCAAGGTCTCCCGTGGCCTGACCAGCATCGACGAAGTGCTGCGGGTGACCCAGATATAGCAGAGATCAGAGGTCAGAGGACAGAGATCAGAGGTCAGAGGACAGAGATCAGAGGTCAGAGGACAGAGATCAGAGATCAGAGGACAGAGGACAGACAGCAGAGGGCAGAAGACGGCGAGTATCAAATGCCAGGGACCAAAGGCTGTAAATCGTGGAGATTGGACGTGAGTGATGCGGCCCGGAGCTGACTATGCCGGTGTATGAATACACGGGCTTTGACGCCCGGGGAAAGGAGAAGAAGGGGATCGTCAATGCGGACAGTCACTCTGCTGCCGGACAGAAACTGCGCAGCCAGGGCCTGTATCCCAGCAGGATCGCCGAGGTCTCCGGGCAAGAGGCCTCGGGTGGTGGTGGCGGTCTTGCCACAAAAAGGCTCTCCCTCTGGGGGAGAGTGCGCTATTCCGAGCTGATCCCTGCCATAAGACAGCTCGCCACTCTCCTCTCCGCCGGGCTTCCCTTGATATCCGCTTTCGACGCCATCCTGAGCCAGATGAAAGGGGGAACCCTGAACAAGGTCCTGGCCAGGGTGAGGGAGCGGATAAACGAAGGAACGAGTCTGGCCGAGTCCCTGCGGGAACACCCCAAGGTTTTCGATCAGACCACTGTGGCCTTGGTAGAGGCAGGGGAGGAATCCGGAACCCTGGAACTGGTCATGGAGAGGCTGGCGGATTTCGGGGAGCAACAGATCGAGTTGCGGCGCAAGGTGCTCTCCAGCCTGGCCTACCCGCTGCTCATGCTGACCACGGGAATTGTGGTCCTTTTTTTCCTCATGACCTATGTTATTCCCAAGGTGACCCGGATCTTTTTCGAGATGGAGCAGGCCCTGCCTTGGCCCACACTTTTGCTGATCCAGGTCAGCGAGGTGCTGCAGCAGTACTGGTGGATCTATATTCCGGGGGTCCTGCTCTTGCTCGCTCTCTCCTACCGCTTGCTGCGCACCAGGCGGGGAAAGGAGCTGGCGGATCGCTACGCCCTCAAGCTCCCCTTGATAGGAAAGCTGGTCCAGGATTCGGCCATATCGCGCTTCGCCAGGACCCTGGGGACCCTTCTCTGCAATGGGGTGCCGCTTTTTCAGGCCCTTCTTATCGTGCGCAACGTGGTGACCAACTCCGTTCTGGCCGAGGCGGTGGACACAGTTGCAGAGAGGGTGCGCCAGGGGGAGAGCATGTCCGAGCCGCTGGCCCGTAGCGGCGTATTCCCCGCCACCACGGTACAGATGATCGATTCCGGGGAGCAGAGCGGCACCCTGGGCACCATGCTGCTCAAGGTGGCGGACAGTATGGAGGGCAGTCTTGCCGCCAGCCTCTCGGTGGCCACATCGCTTCTGGAGCCCTGTATGATTCTGCTCCTGGGCTCAGTTGTGGGGTTCGTGGTCATAGCCGTCCTGCTTCCCATCTTCGAAATGAGCCGGGTGGTGGGATGATGAACGGAGAAAGCGGCAGCAGGGATCAATAGATCCTCGTAACAATTAACAGATACCGGTAAACCAACAGGACCTTACCATGAGGCAGCAACGGATAATTTCCCTTTTCCGGAGCAGTCGAGAAATGCATGCAGTGCGGGCAGCCGGATTCACCCTGATCGAGCTGATGGTGGTCATCGTGATCCTGGGGATTCTGGCCGGGCTGGTGGTGCCCAGGATCACGGAAAAACCGGAGGAGGCCAGGCGGGTCAAGGCCAAATTGCAGATTCAGGAGATCTCCAGCGCTCTCAAGGAGTTCAAGATCGACAACGGCTTCTATCCCAGCACGGAACAGGGGCTGCAGGCCCTGGTGGAAAAGCCCGCAGTGGGCCAAACTCCGCGCAACTATCCCACTAATGGGTACATGGACAAGATCCCCAAGGACCCCTGGAGAAACGAGTACGTGTATATCTGCCCCGGAGAGCACGGGGACTTCGACATCATCTCCTATGGCGCGGACGGAGAGGAAGGTGGACAGGGCAATAACGCGGATGTCAACAGCTGGGAGATCGAGTAGGGGACCCGGATTCTCCCTGCTGGAGCTTATCGTGGTTATGGCCATTCTCTCCGTGTGCGTGGCCTTAGTGGCCCCGGGTCTGAGCCCGGAACGGTTCACGGACAGCATGAAGACCGGCATCCGCCGCTTCAGCGCAATCCTGGCCCAGGCCCGCAACCGGGCCATGAGCTCCGGGGAACGGCAGATGCTTCTTGTGGACTATTCCCGGCAGGGTTCCGGAAACCGTGTTTGCTACCGGCTGCTCTCCGCCAACGAGGACGCGGCAACAGAGGAGGGTATTGCCGAGAGCGGGGGGAATGCTGCAACTGGGTGCTTTCCCTACGGAATCCGTATAGTAGGGGTAGAGACACAGCAAGATGCCCGGGGGGAGGGGACGGCCCGGTTCGCGGTCCTCCCCAGCGGTCTGATCCAGCCGGGCCTCATATATCTGCAAAAGGGTGATCGGAAACGCACCCTGCGCGTGCGTCCCTTTCAACCCCACCCCCAGGTCTTGCAGGGGCACCCCGGCCGCGGGGGAGGGATGCCCAGGAAGACACCCCGCACTGGAGAGACTGCTGTCGGATACGGAGCGCTGGGGCAATGAGGACCTTTTCCGGGAACTGCCCAACACCGCAGTCAACGTTTACTGTTCAGGACCAGCGGGGATTCACCCTGATCGAGGTGCTGGCTGCCCTGGCCATTCTGGCAATTGCCTTTACCGCTGTCCTGCGGGCCAACCTCCAGGTGCAGGACAGCATCCTGTCCTCCCGGCTACAAACAGCCGCCACGCTGCTGGCCTCGGATCTTCTGGCCCGGGTCGAGTCGAAGGGTGTAAGCCGGTGGTCCAGATACAGCGGCCGTAAGAAGCAATCCGAGCTGGCCTTTTCCTGGCGTGTCCGCATAGAGCGGACTGCGGCTGAAGGGTTGTCCCGGGTGCGAGTAGAGGTGCGGCAGCGGGAGGAAGAAAATGTCCTGGCCCGCAGAGAGGCCTTTTTCAGAAGAGACTCCGGGGAATGAGCGGAGTGAAAAGCGACTGCCGCGACGCGCTTGACCCTCCCTGTGCCGAGGGGATACCCGGGGCGGAACGCAGGGGCGGCTGGCAAGGTTTCACCCTGCTGGAGATCATGATCGCCCTGGCTATCTCCGGAATCGTCGTCGCCTGCCTTTTTGCCGTGTACAACCAGACCCTGGAAACCGGGGAACAAATAAAAGCCCAGGCCGGGCTGGAACAAAGCGCCCGCATGATCTTTTCTCAGCTGCACAGGGACCTGGAGGGCCTTTATTACAGACCCTCCCAAAATGCATCCTCCCCTGGGCCGTACAGCTTCCGCGGCGGAGAGCAGTCAGGAATGAGCCGGCAGGAGCCCCGCAAAGGGTCGCCACTTTTGCGCTTCGGCAGCACCACGGCCCTCGACTTCCGTGAGGAATCATTTCCGGAAAAGAGGCTCTTTCGGGTGCGCTACATCCTGCGTGAAGCCGGACCGGAAGGTGAAGGCCCGAACATCCTGATCCGCTCGCAGCTGGCCTTCCCGGAAATCCGCGAGGAACCTTCGCGCCTCGCCTTGTCGAATCAGGTGAGCGATTTCTCCCTCACCTTTATCGATTCCTCGGGCAGGGAACAAAGCTCCTGGGACAGCTTGGCCAGGCTCGAGCAGGAGGATAAGCCTCCCCTACCGAGAAGGATATTCCTCGAATTGACCTTGCAAAGCAAGGACGGGGCCAAGCGCACCTATGAAATGCAGTTCGCTCTCAGCGGGAACGGCGAGGATGAAAACGGCTGAGCCCTTCATTTCCCAAGGCGAGCAGGGTTCCATACTGGTCCTGGTATTATTGCTCATGGGCGTGGTGGTCACTATCTCTGTGTACGGCCTTCGCATGGCTCAGGTGGAGAGCACCGGGGCCAAGATTGTAGAACAGAGCATGCAGGGAAGGGCTCTGAGCGAGTCCGGGGTTCGGCTGGCCAAATTCCTACTGCAAAACGATCTGCAACAGGACCGGGAGCAAAAGAGGGTGGATCATCCCGGGGAAGCATGGGGCCGCTTTCCGGAAAACAGGGAAGTGCTCCTTCCCGAGTTAGAAACTGGCGAGCTCGAGGGCGAAATAGTGGACGAGCAGGGGAAGTTCCCCCTGAACTCGCTCTTGAACGAGAAAGGGAACTGGCGTTCCGCGTATCGCAGGGTGTTTTTCAACCTGTTGACCGGACATTTCCATTTGTCCGAGTCCCAAGCGGAGACGGTGCTTTTTAGCCTCAAGGACTGGATGGACTCGGACCAGGAGCCAAGTGGCACCCGGGGAGCGGAGTCCGTGTACTATCGCCAGGAGGACAAAACCTGGACCTGCCGCAACGCACCCCTTAAATCCGTGGCCGAGCTTCGCCTTATCCGAGGGGTCTCGCAGGATCTCTATTCCGGGGAGGAGAAGACACCGGGTCTCAAGGAGCTGGTCACAGTGCACGGGGACGGCGGTATAAACATCAATACCGCCCCCGAGCCCCTCCTGGCCGCTTTGCTCAAGCAGCGGGAGTCCGGAATGGCCTGGTCCGAGGCGAGACGCTTCGCCGGAAACATGATCCTCTACCGAGAGGACCGCATGCACTGGGACCGTCTCGCGGAGGCGCAGTGGTGGACAGATGTGGCCGGGGCCCTTTCCGTGCAGATGCACCCTATAACAGTGACCACAAGCTCCGTGTTTTCCGTGCGGATCACTGCACAGGCTGGCGCCTTGTCCTCCCAAAGCTACGCAGTGCTAAGCAGAAACGGATCCGAATCCGACAAGCCACCGCGCATGGAACGTATCCGTTACGAGGTGAGATGAGCGATGGATACCACAAACGGGAACACCCTTCCCGCAGAGGGTAGGAACAGGGATCTGAGACAATGAGCCAGAGGGTGCTTTGCCTGGATATATCTGACAACCGGCTGGCAGCAGTGCTGATGGAGAGACACTGGGGCTGGTCTCGGTTGCAGGACCGGCTTTTGCTCCCACTGCCCTCCGAAACGGAAGGTCCGGAGGAGATCGCCCGCTTCGCAGCTGCAAGCGTCCGGGAGGCGGGCTTGGCAGGTGACCGGGTGGTCCTGTGCCTAGGCGCAGAGCGGTCCTATGTGCGCAGGATCGCATTCCCCTTTTCCTCCCGGGAGAAGATCGAGCAGGCACTGCCCTTCGAGATGGAGCCTTCCCTGCCCCTGCCCAAGGAGGAGCTACTCTTTGACTTCAGTTATATGGTTAGAAGCTCCTCTGGAGGCTGCAAGGTCCTGGGGGCCGCCATGCCCAAAACGGAGGTGGGGCAATGGATACGCCCCCTGCAGGAGCAGGGGCTGGATCCGGCCCGGATAGATCTGGACTTGAGCCCCTTGTCCGGGCTTGCCTCCTACGCCGCGGACCTAATTTCCGGACCCTGCACTGCTGTGTGGCATTTGGGCCGCAACAGGAGCGCGGTAGCTGTGCTGCAAAACGAGAATATTGTGCAGACGCGCTGTTTCCGGATGGGCACTAGAGACCTGGCTGGGATGGCTGCTGAGAGGACCGGCGACACCGCGGAAGACGCCCTGAAGAGCTTGGAGGAGGCCGCTTTCTCCGCGCGTGATTCGGAGTCCGGAGCTGGTCCGGACACCGCGGAAGGCACTGATCCGGGAGACTGCGTTCTGGAGGCATACAGGGAGCTGATGCGCGCGGTCTGGGCCTTGCAGAACGAATCCCCGGAGGCCACGGTAGAGGATGTTTTGCTCACCGGTCCGGGCGCCAATCTGAGGGGATTTATCTCCGCCCTGTCCTCACGGAGCGGAATCCGCTTCCATGCGGTGCAGGATCTGTCCCTTCCCTTCCTAAGCTCATCACCTGTTCCGGAAGGGGAGATTTCCGAGATCTCCCCTGCGGCGTATGCTGCCCTCCTCCAAGGCAAGAGCGGCTCCGGGTGGAATTTCCGCAAAGGAGAGCTCGCCTACCGCAGCGACAAGAGCTGGAGACGAACCGCCCTTTACGGTGGAGTGGGGTTGGGTGTGCTGCTTATATGCGCCGTAGCCGCCTTCTCCTTTCACCTCCAGCTAAAAAAGCAGGAGCTGCAAAGAATCCAGACCAAAACGGAACAGGTCTTCCGGGAGACTGTGCCCGAAGCCTCAGAATCCCTGCGGCCCGCCCAATATGAGAGCGTGCTCCAAAACAGGATCAACTCCTTCCGGGAACAAACGGAGAATGCGCCGCGAAATGCGGCTGGCTTGCCCCCCTTGGATCTTTTGCTCTTCGTCAGCAAAAGCGCCCCGGATGAGGAGGGCTTCCAGTTGAAGAGGCTCACCATGGAGAATCAAGAGGCCCTTTTGGTGGGCAACGCCGGAAGCTACGACACGGTCAATCGCATAAGGGAGGCCCTGCTTTCCGAACAGGGAGTGGACACCGTCCAGATTCAGGGGGTAACAGCGAATCAGGGCGAAGACACTGTTCGCTTTACCCTCCGGGTGAAAGCAGGTGACTGAGTTTTTGCAAGGATTTTTGCCTCGCTGCTAAGCAGGACTTTGTTTTATGACCAAAAGACACATGATTCTCGCTGCCGCCGCCTCGGTTATCTGTCTTGCCGCACTGTTGCAATGGGGCGTCATGCCTCTGGCGTCCTATTACAACGGGGTGGAGAAGGATATCTCCACTAGTCGGCAGCGCCTGCAGCGGGTAATTGAGCTGCGGCAGGAATACGAACTGGTTCGAAGCAGATCCGGCGAGAATAAAAACTCCGGAGCGGAGGCCGCGGATTTCTCCCTGTACTCCTTCCTGGACCGGCTTGCGGAGCAGCAGGACCTCAAGGGCAGGATCGTCTTCATGCGGCCCCAGACCGAGCAGCTCTCCGGGGGGCTCACGCGCGAGATCGTGCGCTTGCGCCTTGGGGGTGTGGGCATGAGCCAACTGGTTCCCTATCTGTATCACTTGGACCATGCGGACTCGCCAGTCCGGGTGGAGGACATGACTATACGCTCACAACAGAAATCCGGGCAGGGACTGCAGGTGGATCTGCGGGTCTCCGTGCTAAAGGGATAAGAGCCGAGGTGACCGTGCGAGGTAGGAAATTCGCACTCGGATTGGTTTATGCCGCAGCTGCGCTGATCGTGGCCTTGTTGACCGCTATCGTCTTTTTTCCTTATAAGGCCCTGGAAGCACGCCTGGAAGATTCTTTGCAGGAGCGAACCGAAGCCAGTCTCCGCCTGGCGGAGACCGGATACAGCCCCCCTTTTGGGTTGAGCGCGGACAGGGCAATTGTGAGCCACGACTCCCGGAAGATCTCTTTACAGCTCACAGGTATAGATCTGCAGTGGCGACCCTGGGCTTTGCTGGGCGGTGAGCAGCGCTTTGTCGGCCAAGCTTCTGCCTGCGGGGGCCGGATAGTGGCTGCGGTCCGCTTCAGCTCCCTGTTTTTGCGGGACAGTGGCGCGGGGTCTCTCGAGGTTAGGGATCTCTCCTTGAAAGAGTGCGCCACTGCCCTGCAGCTCGACCGTATTTCGGACGTATACGGCCGGCTCCAGGGCGAGGTCAGAGCCCGGAACCTGAGGGGAGGCGTGGAAAAGATGAGTGGCAACGCCTCCGTGAAAATCGATGAGGCTGGGCTTGAATTCGTGCGTGGCCTCCTAAAGGGGCTAGCAATCAAGGACGCCAATCTACACTGCCGCCTGCACAAGGAGGGCGAAACACTGCAAGTGACCGAGACAAAATTGGATTCGCCGGGAATCGAGGCAAGCCTGAGCGGTGAAATGCGGATTGAGGGACAGCTGGAAAAAAGCGCCTTGGACCTGCGGACTGAGCTCGAGTTTCATCCGGGCAGATTGGCCGGTAAGCCGGAGAACTCCATGGTGCGGCAGACCCTAACCCGGAATAAGCTGGAGCTGGCCCTGCAAGGGACTGTGGCCAGCCCCAGGGTGAGAATGGAGTAGAAAAAAAGGAAACAGTCTCAGGGACAAAACCGCTCTATTGAGTATAGGGAAATAATGTCTTGGCTGGACAGAAGCTCTGGTTCTTTTTACGGGACCAATTCCTATTCGGCCTCCGGGCCGCCGCCTGCCCGCGCTTCTACGCCGCCCTGATCCTTGGCTTCAGCGCCTGGCTGCTGCCAGAACCGGGTTTGACACTCTCCCTCCGTTTCCTTGCCCTCTCCGCCCTGGCAGAGGAGGTGGTCTTCCGCCTTTTGCTGCAGGGAGAAATCCACCGCCTGATGCGGGGGATTATACTCCTGCCTGGGCTCAGCCTGGCCAATATCGCCACCTCCTCGATATTCGCGGCGGTGCATTTGCTCCACCAGCCACCCCTGTGGGCCCTTTCCGTGTTTTTCCCCTCTCTGGTCTTCGGCTGGGCCATGGATCGTTATCACAGCGTTCTGCCCCCCGTGCTTTTGCACTTCTGTTACAACCTCCTCTATTTTTATCGCTTTTGAAGGTAGGATCAACAAGACTCGACTGACGGAGCGTGAGCGGTCGGAGTGGAAGGCCCTCATCTTATGGACATCTGCCGGCAATGTTTTATGATGTAAAAAAAGCCGCTAGCGTCTAGTCGTTCGGTATGCCTTCCGGAGCGGCGCACGCCTCCTCGGAGGGAAAAAAAAGGAACAGGGGGGAAGGCATGGGAAGCCACACCAAGGACTATTACAGGGCCCTGTATGAGGTGGTCAGGGCGGTAAACTCCAGCCTCGATCCACAGATCGTGCTGCAGCGCATTACGGAAAACGTCAGCCGGGCCATGCAGGTCAAGGCCTGCAGTCTCCGCCTGCTGAGTGAGGACGGGAAATATCTCCTGGCCGGGGCCTCCCACGGATTGAGCGAGGGGTATCTGCGCAAGGGCAGGGTGGATCTCTCCGGGAGCCAGATCGACCAGGAGGTCCTGCGGGGAGAGAACGTTTCCCTCCGCGAGGTCTGTGAGGACTCCAGGTTCCAGTATCCCGAGGCCGCGCGCAAGGAGGGGATCACCTCTGTCCTGGCCGTTCCCCTTCGTGTGCCCGCAGGCCGCGTTATCGGCGTGCTGCGGGTCTACTCCGCGGAGCGGCGGGAGTTCGACAGCGAAGAGACAGACTTTCTGAACGCAGTTGCGGATCTCTGCGCTTTGGCCATAGATAACGCAACCGCCCACAACAGGCTCAAGACGGTCCAGGAGCTACAGAGCGCCTACGAGTACCGCCTCTTCGAGGACTGATCCACCGTCCCGCACAGCTCACTCCCGCCCTACAAGGCAGCCGCCGGAAGAAAACCGCTGCATACTCAGGAAGGAGGTATTTTTTACCATGGCCAAGCTACGTGTCGGTATCAACGGATTCGGCCGCATCGGCCGCCAAACCCTGAAAGCGATGTATCAACTCTACCGCGATCGCATGGAGGTGGTCGCGGTCAACGACCTGTTCGAGCTGGAAAAGAACGCCACTCTTCTGCAGTACGATACCACCTACGGCCGCTTCGGGGAATCCGTGGAGGCGGGCGAGGAGGTCATGACCGTCGGGGACTGGAGGGTCCGTAGTATTGCTGAGCGCGATCCGGGCCAGATCCCTTGGGGCGATATGGGGGTGGACGTGGTCATCGAATCCACGGGCATATTCCGCACAGGTCCCCAGGCCCGGGCCCATCTGGACGCAGGAGCGCGCAAGGTGATCATCACCGCCCCGGCCAAGGAGGAGGACGTTACCCTCGTCCTCGGCGTCAACGACAACTTGTACCATCCGCAGAGGCACCACATTATCTCCAACGCCTCCTGCACCACCAACTGCCTGGCGCCAGTGGCCCATGTCCTGCACCGGGCCTTCGGCCTGGAAAAGGGGAGCATGAGCACGGTGCACGCCTACACCAACGACCAGCGAATCCTGGACCTGCCGCACAAGGATCCCCGCAGGGCCAGGGCTGCGGCCTGCAACATCATTCCCACCAGCACAGGGGCGGCCCAGCTTGTGGGCAAGGTCATACCCGAGCTGGAGGGTCGCATCGACGGCTACGCCCTGCGCGTGCCCGTGCCCACGGTTTCCATGGTGCATCTCTCGGCAACGCTGAGCCGGGACACGACGCGGGAAGAGCTAAACGGGGAGCTGCGGCGAGCCTCCCAGGAAGAGCTGCGGGGCATACTGGCCTGCAACGACGAGCCCCTGGTCTCCTCGGACTTTATCATGGACCCGCACTCGGCAATAGTCGAGCCCCAATTCAGCTGGGTGCAGGAGGGCAATCTGGCCACTGTAGCGTCTTGGTACGACAACGAGTGGGGTTATTCCTGCCGCGTGGCCGATTTGGTCAACTTAATAGCCGACAAGGGACTGTAGGACACTTTTTGCCGCTTCCCCGCGCCGCACACGCACAGGATTTTCGAAAGCAACTCAGCTACCCTTTGGCCCTGCCCCGTCTATGCCCGGTCCCCGAGGGCCCCTCTTTGGATGCGCCGGCCCTGGGCCCGTTCAATGGCCTTGATGAGCCCGAAGTCCCCGGGCTCCACAAAGGTGGAGGCCCTGCCGGTGCTGTCCACCCGTCCGGTGCGGCCCAGGCGATGGGTGTAGGCCTCCGTGGTGTCCGGAACGTCGTAGTTGATTACGTGCCCTATGCGGGTAACGTCTATCCCGCGTGAGGCGACGTCCGTTGCCACCAGGATGGGGAACCTGCCCTCCCGGAAGCCCTGCAGGACTTGACGGCGGTTGGCCTGGGACATGTTTCCCTGGAGGTCCTTTGCCCGCATCCCGGAGGAGCAGAGCTTGCGGGCCAGCTTCGTTGCCGTGTGTTTGGTCCGGGTGAACACGAGAGTGGCCTCGGAGGAGCAGCCCCGCAGCAGATTGATCAGCATTTCCGGTTTGGAGCGTCGGTCCACAGGGTAGAGATGCTGGCTGATACCCTCCAGGGGCTGTTCCTGGCCGATCTTGAGGCTTACCGGGTCGTTTAGGATCTCCTCCGCCAGACTGCGGATGGTTTTGGGCATGGTGGCCGAGAAGAGCATGTTCTGCCGCCGCGCGGGCAACTGTTTGATTATGCTCCGGATATCCGGCATGAAGCCCATGTCCAGCATGCGGTCGCCTTCGTCCAAAACCAGTGTCTCCACGCGGGACAGATCCACCGCCCTGTCCCTGGCCAGATCCAGAAGCCTGCCGGGACAGGCCACAACAATGTCCGCTCCCGAGCGGAGCTTTTTGATCTGCCCGGCCCTGCTCACCCCGCCATAGACGGAGACGCCTTTAAGGCCTGTCCGCCTGCCCAGGGCCTGGACGAATTCCAGGGTCTGTTCGGCCAATTCGCGGGTCGGAGACAGGATCAGGCCCCGCACACCACTGCGTTTCCCGGCCAGGAGCCGTTCCAGAAGGGGCAGGACGAAGGCGGCGGTCTTGCCGGTACCGGTCTGGGCCAGGCCCATGAGGTCCCGGCCCTGCAGGGCGGAGGGGATGGCCTGTTCCTGGATTGCCGTGGGCTGAGTGTATCCGCAGGCGTCGATGCCCGCCTGCACTTTGGGGTGGAGGGAAAAATCCGTGAAATTCATGTTCTATCCTTTACACTGAAATGATTGATAATGAGGGACCCGCGCAGGGGGCTGCTCAAGCGAACCACTGGGGCGTGCTTGTGCTGCAGTTAACTGTGCGGGGTCCTGGGAAAAACGTGGGGGGCTCCGCGAAACAAGAACGCGGAGGTCGTCCGAAAAAAGGGGGCAGTCCGTGACCGCCCCCTTTAGATTTCCGAGGTGTTGCTCAAGTTTTAGCGCCGGGCGCGCGCGGGGTCCTCTCGCGCTTCGTTTACCAGAAGTGCGCGGCCCTCCACGGTTGCGCCATTCATGGCCTCCATGGCCGAGTTGGCTTCGCCCGAACCGGACATCTCCACAAAACCGAAGCCGCGCGAACGGCCGCTTTGACGGTCAGTGATGACCCGTGCGCTCACGACGTCGCCGTAGGGTGTGAAAAGGTCCTGCAGTGCGGAATCGTTGTGACTGAAAGGCAGGTTGCCGACGTAGAGTTTCATGCGAATGCTCCCTTGCAAGTGAACAGCCCTGTCTCATGCAACGGAGCGACGCGATGCGGCGAGATGACGCGGTGCGGCGGGATGTGCGATGAATAGCGCCGGGCACTTGATGTTTAGGTTGAAAAAAGTATTAATACAGGAAATCATCTCC
>JAIPEP010000049.1 GCA_021737085.1 Desulfohalobiaceae bacterium
TTGAAATCGCCCACCTGGGAAAGCAGCCTCAGGACATGGGATACCTCGGCATCCTGGACATCTATGGAAACAGGTTTTCCGGTATATTGCTTCTGCATTCCGGGGATAATTAGACCGTCTCCCAGGGTGTTCTGGAACTGGGCGATGGACTCGTTGCTCTGACGGAGGGTCTGTTCCGTTTGCGCCTGCTTGCCTTCCGCTCCCCCTCCTTCTGAGGGCTCCACATCGAGCTGTGCCTGGTCCGATTCCTCGTATTCCCGCGCTGCGACCTTCAGGATGAGGTCCTTGCCTCTGCTGTCTATCTTGACCGGAATGCGCTGGCTCATGGAAAGATGCAGGCGTCCCCCGCTCTTGGAGTTGCTCAAAAGGGCCTTTTTAACCGGGGACTGGAATTTGTCCAAGTTGTAGAGCTTGGTTTGGGGGCTTGGGATCCGCGTGCCCGGTAGGGCCAGATTCAACTCGTTGTCCTTGCCGGGGCGCAATTTGTACTTCACCTTCCCCTCTCCGCTCAGAACGATCTTCAGCCCCCCGGCCTCCGGCTCATAGAACTCGATATCCGTTAATCGCTGCATGGAGGAGAATTGATCATCATCTCGTTGCCCTCGTCGCTGGGGCTGCAAGGATAGCTCCATGGTCTCGCCGTCGAGGCGCGACAGGGAGTAGCGGCATCTCTGCTTCAGCGCGAGCTTGAATTCCTCTATACGGTTACTTCCCTGTGCACGCCCGAAAGAGATGGTATCCACCAATGTCCCCGAAAGGGGCCCGTGCTCAAAGGGTCCTTCTACAGCCGGAGAACAGGTGAGAACCAAAAGGGCACCCTTGTATTGAGCCTCAACTTTCACCTCGCGCCCGAGGGGTAGCTCGAGCCGTGTCGTCTCCCCCTGAGCGGCGACCCGTATCCGGCGTGACTGTGGGGTGTCGGATCCTTGTTGCGCAAGGTCAGGGGATTCATATCCGCCTTGGTCCAGGCTGGCATTCTTGGCCACAGGGAGCTGGGCTGCGCTCTTGTCCTGGGACTGTCCGCCTTTCTGGGCGCATCCCAGGGAGAGCCCCATTAGGACTAGAGCCAGGGCGAGGCCCATCGCCAGAGATTTTTCTAGCGGCGCGTTCTTCTTACTCATTCTTTTCTCCTGCCTCTTGCGGAAGCTTCAGCACGGTCTGTTTGGTCTTTTTTTCACCCATTCTATCGATATACTGTTGCTGAATGATTATACTGTTTTCTTGGATGCTCTCCACGCGTGCTCCCTCTGTACCGATGCGCATCCCTTTGCGCAGGATGTAGCCTTTGCCGTTGGGGAGCTCTACCAGGGCAGACATCTCGGCTGCGCCTGCGCCGTGGTTCAGAATGCCCTCCAGTTTCAATTGAGAAGGAGAGATCCGTTCCAGGGGGGTAAGCGTCTTGTTCTTTGAGGTGTTGCCCTCCTCGGTCCCCGGGGAACGCCGTATGAACGGCTCGAAAGGATTCGGCTTGTTCCTGGCGGTGTACTCAAAGGGCTCGGGATTGATCCAGGAAGGGATCTTCTCGGAAGCATTTAAGACGGACGCATTGGAGCCGCTGGAGTTGGCCGCGAAGGCGGGCGCTTTGCATTCAAGGCCCAGCCCAAGGATCAGAGCAATCATCAGGAGCGGGGCGATTATTGCAGATATCGCAGAGTGGCCCGGCTCGGTACAAGGAGGAAAGTGCGTTATCTTGTCAGATCGCATAGTTATTTCTTCTCGTCCAGGGCCCGGTAGACAAGGAGGCGAGTCGAGGAGGAAACGGTGACCTCACCCGCACTTTCCTGGTTAACCGGGCTCATGTCCAGGGATTCAATGGTGATCAGGGTATCTAGGCTGGAAATGCGGCTGAAAAAATGCATGAGATTGTGGAAGGGGGCCTTGACCTCAATGGACAGAGATCTTGTGGCATAAAGATCGTGCTTGTTAACTCCTCCAGGGTTGAAGGAGAGGAACTCCACGTTTTCCTCCTGCCCCAATTTTTCGATCTCCGCAAGCAGCTTCTCCACGGCATGCTTGCTCTCGGGGAGCAGTTCTCTGGCGCGGACCAGGATTTCTTTTTTCTCATCCAGGCGAGCGCGAAGCTGAGGAAGCTTTTTTACTTGTTTTTCGTATTTCGCGATTTGTTGATTCAGGGACTCAATATCGTTTTTGACTTCCTTAATTCGCTCTGTTGCAGGCTGATAAATAAAGTACCAGTAGAGGCCGCCTATGACTGCGATGGTCACAAGCAGTATCACGAGCTTTTTGGACCTGGAGAGGTCTTCCATTTGGGAAAAGGCTTGCTTTATATCCATAGTAGAAAGAGCCTATTTCGTTAGCAGAGTGAATTGAAAGGAGACAAGCTCCAGATTGGACACGCTTTTCCGATTGGTTTGTTTTAGGGTGATGCCCTTAAAAAAGTCGGTTTCACGGAGAGAGCCCACGTATTGGGCGAAGGCCTGATTGTCCAGAGCGATGCCCTGGAGCTTCATGTTCTTGTTCTGTTGCATTCGTATGGAATTGAACCAGATTTTTTCCGGGGGCAGGGCTACTATGAGGCCATTGAGATAGTGCAAAGGCCTTTTTTGTTTTTTACGAATATCCTCAATGGCAGAAAGCTTGTTGTCAATCTCCTTAAGCTTGTTCTTTACGGAGTGGATGTCCGAAAGTTTCTTTTTGAGATTATCCCTTTTCTCCTGCTTGCGATTTTGGGTCTGCTCGAGCCGGTCAATCCGGGACTGAAGATTGTTCTGCAGGAAGAGGCCCCCGATCGCGAGCAGCACCAAGAGCACGATCAAGAGAAAGGTGAACCTGGGCGGCCCGGTGGAAATCGCCTTGCGCGGCCCTGGCAGGAGATTGATGTTCAGCATTTCGCGCTCCGTGCAGGAGTAAGGTATGAGTCCCTTCTTTTCCCTTTTTTAGAAGAAGAAACACAATTAGTGTGTTGTCAATCGTGAATTGTCGTCTTCATTTTTGTTACTGATAGATACTTTTGTATTCCGCTTTGCGACAACTGAGAAAGGACAACTCACCGGTTTTGTAGAAAAGCTAGGTTAGCCCCCGGATAGCCAAGCCAGTGGCGACAGCGTATTGTGGGGCGCAAGAGCGTATATATGCCGCGTCGAAAGTGCGTTCATCATAGGTTATGTTACGCAAGGGGTTCAAGTGTTGTACTGTCATATTTAGCTCTTCGGCAACGGTCTCCTTCAGACCGGGATAGAGGCTTCCGCCGCCGGCGAGATAGAGCTTGCCCGCTCCCTGCTCCTGCCCTTGTTCCGAGTTCTTGTGCAGGGTGATTAGCCTCTGGATATCCTGAGTCCAAGATACGAGGGTGTTTTTGATGTCCTTTTCCACACGTTCCTTCCCGGACCTGTCCGTCTGGTCCAACCCCTGGAGCTTAATTTGTTCCGCCTCGGAATGCTGCACATTGAAATGCCTGCGGATCTTTTCCGTTATCTGGTCTCCTCCTATGCTGAGATCCCGGATGAAGAGAGGGTAGCCCCGGGAATAAACGCAAAAGATGCTGCTGGTGCTGCCGATGTCCAGGATATAGGATAATTCGGACACCTGTTCCGGATAGTTGAACTCAAAGCAATTGCTTAGCGCGAATCCCTCCACGTCCACAATACCTAGAGACAGAGAGGCAGACCGGAAGAGATTGCGCAGTTCGTCGATCATCGTTTTCTTGCTGGCCACGAGCACTGTTTTCATGGACTGGCCGCTTGTATCCGTATCCAGGAACTGATGATCCAGGTAGACCTCGCTCAGGTCGAAAGGAATGTATTCCTGGGCTTGCTGCCGCACATAGCCCTCCGTATCCTGAGTCTGGCCGGGGAGATCGATGTACTTGATGATAACTCCGTGACCGGCGAGGGCGCTAATAACCCTCTTTTCCTTGATTGCCAGGCTGTCCCACATCTGGCTCAACTTGGCGGCCATCTTCGCGTCGTCCTCCTTCTCCTCCTTATCCCAGACAAGGCGGCCGATGCGAGATAATACCGTTTGTTTCCGCTTGGGCTGCAGTTGAACCAGCTTGGCCCAGTGCTGCCCTAGATCCAGACCGGCATCACTACCTTTTTTACTGCTGAAAATTTGCATGCCTTAGATCAGTGCCTTGAGGTTTAAGATTGCTTGGGTCGAAGAGTGAGCACTGGAATAGGGGAGCTTTTGACAACCCGTTCCGCGACAGACCCGAAAAGGATCCGGTCGATACCCTTGCGCCCGTGAGTACCCATGACGAGGAGATCCATGTTCTGTTCATCCGCGTATCTCAGGATCTCCTCCGCAGCATATCCGGTGATTACCTTGCCCTGCACGCTGACGTCGGAGAAGTGATCCTGGATGAACTTATTCATGGTCTCTTCCGCACCGGAAATGATCTCGCCCACGAAATTCTCAATGGAGCTCGGGGCCACCTGAAGCCCCACATACTGGGACATAGTGGGAACGATATACAGGACATGGATCTCGCCCTGGAAGGCCTTGGCAAGCGTGCCCGCATAGTCTGCTACTTGCGGGCTGAACTCGGCGAAGTCGACTGCGCAGATTATTTTGCGGATCTCGGCCATGGCTCTCTCCTTCTGGACTCCTACAGCATATCTGCGTTGTTCAGGGAGTTGTGGGGATCTTGCCTGGCGGCCGAAGCGGAAATCCTGTGCATAAGGCCGGTTGTGGAGTAGCCCTCCAACAGGGGCAGACTATAAACCCATCCGCCGCGGTGATGGACCACTTCCCGTCCTACTATCCTTTCCTCCGGCCAGTCTCCACCCTTGACCAGAACCTCGGGCTGAATGACTTGTATGAGCTGCAATGGATCGTCCTCACTAAAAAAAACCACGAAATCCACACACTCCAAGGCAGCAAGGATAAAAGCCCTGTCCTGCTCGCGGGTGACGGGTCTGTTTTCGCCCTTGAGCCGACGTACGGATTCGTCGGTGTTGAGACCTACGATTAATAGATCCCCTAATTCCTTGCAACGCAGTAGGTAGTCAACATGCCCGCGGTGCAAGAGCTCGAAGCATCCATTGGTAAAGACCTTTGTCCCAGACGCGCAAGTGTCGTTGGTGATCTCCAGAAGTTGTTGTGCAGTGACCAGCTTGGCCCATGGGCCCTTAAACATGAAGTGTGCTGTCCTTAGTTATGTGCTGTCTTCTCCAAGTATAGTCCCCAAGGTGTTCAGCAAAGACTTTTTTGACAACAGTCCTTTCCTAGCAGAGAAGGTGAGCAAAGAATATTGATTGTTTATTATTAACTATCATATCTGTTGCGTCAAGGCATGTCAATTAGGAATATTATTTTTTTTTCAAAAGTTGTCCTGCTATTTCCTACGTTTTCCAGTATGAGGTCTCAGGCAGTTTCATTTCTTTCGGCACCCCTTCCGGGAAATTCCACCCGAGAGACTGGTGGACATCGCACTGCTTGGTGTGGGGAGCCGTGGTTTCTGGTGGGTTTTTCTAAGGCATCATTTACCCACTCCTTTTCCGGACAGGGAATAATGCATTGGCTTGCAGCTTAGCTAGGTGCTACTTTGGTCTTTCTGGGCAGAAGTCTTTCTCCTGTTCGGGTTTTCCTATGAGAAAAGCCGGGCATATACAAAGGAGCTGCACAAACTGCATCCCAGAAACGCAGTAAAAGCTTGCCCTACCAGAGACAGACCTTTTTCTTCTTCAGAGTGTTTTAGAAAGAGGTGTCGTGCCAAGTCAGGGAAAGGCCTGCTGCAGGGAGGATCCCTCGCTGTGTTCCCTGTTCTTCCGCGAAGAAGGGGGGAGCATGCGCAGGATGTGACGGATGAGCGGTTCCAGGGTGGAGCGGTCAGGGGCGGATATGGGGATCCCTTCCGGATAGAGGTTGCCAAGCGGATACCTGGTTTCCCGGGGAACGGTGTCCCATTTGTTCAGAGCCAGGATGCGCGGGGTGTCTCCAAGCTCCATGCCCTCCAGGATATTCTCCACCGCCCGCACCTGGTTCTCCAGCTCAGGATGCCCTGCATCGGCCACCTGGACCAGCAGGTCCGCGGAGTGCAGCTCCTCCAGGGTAGCCAAAAAGGCCTCCTGGAGATTGTCCGGTAGATAATTGATAAAGCCCACAGTGTCCGTGAGGATGATTTCCCGGTCCCGCGGGAAGCGCAATCTGCGGCTGGTGGGGTCCAGGGTGGCAAAGAGGTTGTCTGCAGTGTGGATTCCGCTGTTGGTCAGGGTGTTCATGAGGGTCGACTTGCCCGCGTTGGTGTATCCCACCAGGGCCACTATGGGGAGTCCGGCGGAATTGCGGCGTTGTCTGGTGTGGGCCCGGTTTTTGCGGATTTTGTCCAGCTCGTTTTTGATCTTGTTCTTTCTTTCCGCAATGCGCCGCCTGTCCATTTCTAGCTTGGTCTCTCCGGGGCCCCTGCCGCCGATTCCCCCGCTCAGGCGGCTGAAGGCCCGGTGCGTGTCCGTGAGCCGGGGAAGGGTATAGTTGAGCTGCGCCAGCTCCACCTGGAGCTTTCCCGCTCTGCTAGAGGCGTGCTGGGCGAAGATGTCCAGGATGACCTGGGTCCGGTCCAGGATCTTACGTTCCGTGATGCGGGAGAGATGGCGTATCTGGGCCGGGGTAAGCTCCCGGTCGAAAACCAGAGTGGAGGAGGAGGTCTGCAGGGCGAGGATCTCCAGCTCGGCAAGCTTCCCTTTGCCCAGGATGTGTTTGGGATTGACGCGACTCACCCTCTGGATCATGGTTTCCGTAACCTGGAGACCTGCGGTATGGACTAGCTCGCGGAGCTCCTGCAGGGAGTTCCCCTGGATACTTCTGGGTCTCGTGTCCACGCTGAGAAGGATGGCGCGTTCCGTGTCCGGAGAAGGGAAGGCTTCGGAGTCGGAACGGGCGAGCTCCTTTTCCAGCCCCTCCACTTCGCGGGAGAAGTCGATATCCACCTGGTCCCAGGGCAGATGAGGGGAAAAGTGGTAGAGTCGATTGCGGGAGCTGTAGGGCATCAGATGCGCCCATTGGAAGGTTTGCGGGCCGCCCTCCTCGTTCACGGTCAAAACGGAGATCGAGTCCAGGCGGAGGAAGACGAGATCCATGAGGTCCTCCTCCGTGATCCCGTTCGGGCCGAGATGGGTGTGCAACAGGCGGAGACCGCGCAGCCTGGCGGATTGTTCCCTCTGGCGTCCCAGGTCGGGAATGACAATGCGGCCGCTGTCTCCCACGATCACCATGTGGGGGCGACCCTGCCGATCCACTAGCACCCCGATTTGCCGGCCCATATCCCAGCTCAGGGCGGCCAGCTCGCGGGCCTGTTCCTTACTGTAGCCTCCCAGATCAGTGAATCGCCGTCGGTAGATCCGGGAGAGGGCCTTGGTCTGACTGGGCTTGAGCCCTGTTGTGTTGCCCCAGAGTCTTTCAGCTATAGGGGTCCCTCCTTTTTGGTGTTTTATTTCCTCCTAAGGCCTATTCGGTGGAGACATCTTCGGAGCCTCCCAGGCCAGTAGCTATCAAGCGGTCATACCGGGAGATCATGGAGAAGGTATATGCAGCCAGCTCCTTACGCAGGCCCAGCCCGATGCTGCCCTCCAGATCCCGCATCTCCGACTGGAAGCGGGAATAAAAGGAGGTATCGGGCAGGACCGCTACGCTGTGGTAGTTCTTGGCCGCGGCGCGCAGGAGCGTTGGCCCGCCGATATCGATCTCCTCCACCAGTTCCTTGTCCTGGAGCCCCCTTTCCAGGGCACCGGCGAAATCGTAGAGATTGACGCAGATCAGATCGAAGGGGGCAATGTCCAGCTCCTTCAGGGCGCGAATATGTTCCGGGTCGTCCTTGTCCGCCAGAATGCCGGCATGGATGTGGGGATGCAGGGTCTTGACCCGTCCTCCCAGCACCTCGGGGAAGCCGGTCACCTCCTTGACCGGAGTGACCGCGAGCCCGGCCTCGGACAGTGTCCGGTAGGTCCCTCCGGTGGAGACCAGTTCCACACCGTATTCTGCTAAAAAACCACCCAGCTCGGTGAGTCCGCTTTTGTTCGTGGCGCTTAAAAGAGCCCTCTTGACGGGTAGCCGTTCCATGCCTCCCCCTTTTCTTGCTGTCTTGGCCGGCATCCTCCTGCTATGGCAAAATCATTTTAGCGCTTTGTTGGGCTCAATGCAAACCGGAAGGGATTGCTGCTCGAGTACAACCCGCAGTGCAAGGGGGTTTTTTCCCGCTCTGCAGCAATCGGGATTTACTTTTTTCCGCATAGCTCCTATCTTGCCCAGATGCACGGATTCGTCGTGGCCGGCGTCAGCAGCGGAAGCGGCAAGACCCTGGTCAGCCTGTCTCTTATGGCCTGGTTTATGCGTCAGGGATGGGAGGTTCAGCCCTTCAAGGTGGGGCCGGACTTTATCGATCCTGGACATCACGGAGTTGTCACCGGCAGGACCTCGCACAATCTCGATGGCTGGATGCTTTCTAGATCGACAAACCGGGACATTTTCCTGCGCTACGGCCAAGGGGCGGACGTATGTATCGTGGAAGGGGTCATGGGCCTTTTCGACGGATTCTCCGCAACCGGAGAGTCCGGCTCCACCGCAGAAATGGCCAAATGGCTGGGCCTGCCCGTGCTTCTGGTCGCGGAGGCCGGCTCCATGGCCAGATCCGCCGCGGCGCTGGTCAAGGGATATGCCGAGTTCGATCCGGATCTGACCCTGGCCGGAGTGCTGTTCAACCGTGTCGGCAGTCCTACTCATGCGGAAATCCTGCGGGACGCGGTCCACAGCGCAACCGGCCTTGCCTGTCTCGGCTTCCTCCCCCATGATCCGGAGCTCAGTCTCGGTTCCCGTCATCTGGGGCTGGTGACAGCCGAAGAGACGGACTGGGAGAACTCGCGCCTACAGCGGCTGATCCATTGGATGGACTCCGGTCTCTGTAATGGTTTTCTGCAGGCCCTGTCCCCATGCGGCATCCGGACGGGAGGGGAGTGGCGGGAGTGTTCCGCAGGCTCCCCGTCCTTTTCAACTGGAGAGCGTACTGGTAGGGAAGCTGTAACACCCGGTTCGGTTTCTATCGCTGTGGCCAGGGACGAGGCCTTTTGCTTCTACTACGGGGAAAATCTGCGTCTGCTGCAGGAGGCAGGAGCGAGGCTGTGCTTCTTTTCTCCCCTGCGGGATAGCAGCCTGCCCGAGGGGGTGCACGGCCTATATCTGGGAGGCGGCTATCCGGAGCTGTATGCCGCGACCCTGAGCCGGAACCGGAGCCTGCTGCGCGAGGTGGCCTCCCTGGCGGATTCGGGTAAGCCGGTGTATGCAGAGTGCGGGGGATTCATGTACTTGCTGCAGTCCCTTTGCGATGCCAAGGGCCAAGAGTATCCCATGGCCGGAGTGTTTTCCCTGCAGGCCGCTATGGGCGGTCGTTTCCGCGCCCTGGGCTACAGGGAGGTCCGGTTGCTGCAGCAAACTCCTCTAGGTGAGGCGGGCACCGTTTTGCGCGGGCACGAGTTCCATTACTCCTATCTGCGGAACGGGGCCGGGGAGGCCGGCAGCGCCTACCAGGTCCGGGACAGGCGGGGAGTGCAGCGGGATCCCCAGGGCTTTGTGCAAGACAATGTCCTGGGTTCCTACATCCACTTGCATTTTGCGAGCAATCCGGAGAGCGCCCGGTTTTTTGTTTCCTGCTGCGGATCAGGATAGGAATCCCCGGGTGCGCGGCTCGCCCCGCGATCCAGGACAGTGAGGTGAATTTGCGGCGATTGGCCATCGTAACCGCCACAGGAAAGGAGCTCCGGGCAGCGGTTGACGGGGCGCCCCGGATATCGAGCCCGGAGCCCGTAGCCTGGCGGTGGAGGGGCCTGGACCTTTTTCTGGTAACTAGCGGAACCGGACCGGTCAATGCCGCTTGGGGCCTGGGGAGGCTTCTGGAGCACAGACAGGAGTTGCTCGGTGTCCTCAATATAGGGATTGCAGGCAGCTTTGATACGGAAGCACTGCCCCTGCTTTCCACAGTTGTGGTGCGCGAGGAGATCTGGCCCGAATTCGGTCTACGGACCGCCGGTGGGGTTGATCCGGCGGGGCTTAAGTACGGTCAGGGGACCCTGGAAGGGCAAGAGGTTCGCGATCGGGTGGGGCTCAGCCCGGGACTAGCCCTGGCAAGGCTCGGGGTTCGGCGGCCCCTGCCCTGGCCAGAAGGCAGGAGCCTTACTGTGGCCGGGGCCACCGGGGACGCGGAGCTGGCGAGGGAACACCGGCGCCGCTACAGCCCGGACCTGGAAAACATGGAGGGCTTTGCCCTGGCCTGGCCCTGCCTCAAGTACGGGGTGCCCTTTGCGGAGGTGCGTTGCGTCTCCAATCCCGTGGGGTCCAGGCTGAGCCGGGACTGGGATATTCAGGGCGCTCTGGGGCAGTTGAACAGTGTAATGATGACCCTGGTGGAATCCATGGGCTGATCGGCCCCGGACGGGGAGTGGAAAGGCAGGGTATCGCCGTCCGCTTCGCAGCCCGCATGGCAAAGATTGAGGATTATGCAGACACAACCGGAGCTTCAGGAGTACTTTCAAAGCGTTCTCCCGGATATTGAGTCCAGTATTCGCGAGCATCTCAATTCCCTGAACAGCCACGTTTTCCCCGTGGCCTCCCATGTTCTGGATTCCGGGGGCAAGCGCCTCCGCCCCCTGCTCTGCCTCCTGGTGGCGGGAGCCATGGGCCAGAGGGGCAGCCCTGTCTATCCCCTGGCCAGCTCCCTGGAGCTGGTCCATTCCGCTACCCTGCTGCACGATGACATCCTGGACAACTCCGAGTTGCGGCGCGGAAGACAGGCGGCCCATCTGGTCTTCGGGATGAAGGAGACCATTCTGGCGGGAGACGCCCTCTTGGCCCGGGCCAACAAGATCATATCCGGTTACGGGAACACGGATCTGGTCAGTTGCATCTCCGAGGCGATTTCCAGCACAGTGAGCGGTGAGATCCTGGAGATCCAGAAGATGTGCCAGCCCAATCTGAGCCGGGCGGAATACCTGGAGATAATCAAGGGCAAGACTGGCTACCTGATCCAGGCCTCCTGCGAGAGCGGGGCCATCCTGGCTGGCAACAGCGCCGCGGAACGGGAGGCAGCCAGGGAGCTGGGCCTCAATCTGGGGGTGGCCTTCCAGCTGGTGGATGACGCTCTGGACTACACCCCGGCCACGGATCTGGGTAAGCCCATGGGCGGTGATCTACGGGAGGGGAAAATTACCATGCCCCTCATCCATTTCCTGCAGGAGCTCGATTCGGAGCAACAGAAAAGCTTTTTGGCCAGGGCCAAGGACAAGGAACTCTCGGAAGAGGAGCTGGACCGGGCCATGCGCCGCATTCGTTCCAGTGGACTGCATTTAAGGGCCAAAGAGGAGGCGGAGCCCTATCTGCGGACTGCACATAAGGCCTTGGACACCTTACCGGAATCACGGGAGAAGTCTCTCTTGGCCCGGATGCTGGAATACATCCGTTACCGGGAGAATTGAGCTTTCTCTCCAGGCAGAACCGGCGACCGGCTCTTGCAGGGTTTTCTGCCTAGTTCTGTGTCTCAAAAATGTTGTCTTAATTTTTGGCAATTGATTCTATTTCATTTATAAGTTTACTAAATTCTAATATTGAAATCCGAAATCCGAAACAAATATCAAGTTCGAATTCATCAATTACTAAAAAAACTGACTTAGACTTTGACATTTTGGTCATTATTCGAGTTTGTTTCGAATTTCGATATTCGAATTTTGAATTTCCGTGTCGTTGAAGAGTGGGTCAAATTTAAAAAGAGAATCAACATGAAAAACTGCCACTATTTGAGACAGAACTTATAACACACGGCACTAGAGGAGCTAAAGTGGTTCTGCAACATCCAGCCAATTTTGACCTTCCTATAACACGCCTAAATGATTGCAGTCAGCACTCGACAGTTCTAATTCACACACGCGCATGGGGGGCGAACTCCATAGAGTGCATAGAGTCCCAGGCTATCAGTCTATTGTCGACTCACTCTTCTCTTCTCCGCGCCACTGCGCCTTCGCGCGAGCCATTTCTTTTCTCTCCTGCTCCTTGACTCCCGGTTCCTGGACAAATAAGCTATTCGCACAAACCGTCAAATTCCGAGAAACCAGCCATGCCCTCCGCAAAAAAGGATTTTGACCACCAGGACGCCTTCCCGGACCATTCCCTCAAGGAGCTCTGCCTTTCTTACAGGGAGATAGTAGCCGCCTACGTCTTTGGCTCGCAAGCGACGGGAGAAGCCGGCCCCCGCAGCGATGTGGACGTGGCCGTCTTATTGGACGAAGACGGGCAAAAGGATTTCGATTCCCTGCAATTCATGGTTGACCTGGAAAAGAAACTGGAAAGAAACGTGGATCTTGTGGTATTGAACCATTCAGGTGAGCCCATCAAGCACCAGGTACGTCGGGACGGGCGAATCGTTTTCGATCGTGATCCGAGGCGAAGAAAACACTGGGAAATAATGAGCACCAAGTTCTATCAGGACTTTCTCCACTTGCACGCCATCTATATGCAGGGAATGAAAAAGGCCTTGAAATCTCCTCATGGTGGATAAAGAGATTCTGGATAACCTGTGTGTCTCTATTCGTGGATATCTGCGAGAGCTCTACGAGGCTCGGGATATCGATTGGCACAAATTCAATCAGGACAATCGATCCAGGCGGTTCGTCGAACGAGTCCTACAGATCATCGTGGAAGCCATGGTGGACGCTGGCCAGCACATCATCGCCGACGAAGGATTCAGAGCGCCGAACACCTATAGGGATGTTTTCAGGATCCTGTGTGAGAACAATGTCCTGCCCCATGACAAAATGCCAACCTATGAGAGGATCGCGGCATTCCGCAACATCCTGGTCCATCACTATGAGGGGGTTGAGCAGACAGTGGTATTCTCCATCTTCTCCCGATCCCTGCCCGACATCGAGGAATTTCTGGCACACATCCAAACATGGGCTGAACAAAAGTAATTTTTTTCCTTTAATGATCCTCTTTATCCAGTCAATCCTGTCAACTTCTTCTCTTCTTCTTTTATTATGCTGCATCGCTGCGACTCTGCGTGATAAGAAATGGAGAAAGAACTATGATCGTACACGGCATTCGCTGGAAGCATCATTTTCAAAACTTCGCAAGCAATCATTGATATTGCCTCCAATTTTTTTCTAGCCATAACCAGTCTATACTACTGTCTCAAAAAGAATCAACAACAAACCTGTCCCCATGTGCTCCTGATCTTCATGCTTAGCATGCGCGCGCCTGCTCTCTACTCGGCCATTCTCTATCGCATGTAGCTGTCGAACTGCCAGAACCGTTCAGGAGCAACGATAGGCAACCCTCGATATTCCGCGAGATCGAGTAGGTCCTTGTCCCCAGTAACGATACAGTTTGCTGAAGTTGCTACGGCTAGCGCCAACACGTTGTCGTCATCGCGGTCACGGCAGACTCGCTCAGCCAGCGGCTCCGGTGAATGCAGAACCGCGCGGGTGCGAACAAGCGCGGTAGCGGCCGCAGACTCTTCGGCCGAGAACCCGAACTTCGATACCAGTTTGGTCTCGAACTCGTTGAGGATGAAGTCTGAGATGAGTATGGTGTGTCTGAGAGCGCAGTGCTCCAGCAGTTCATGGCAGGTGCCGCGAGCTATGAATGCGGCAATGAGGACATTGGTGTCAATGACAAGCTTCAAGAGATCTTATCGAATACGTCTTCGTCTGTGAAGACCCCTCGTTCGGCCGCCTCCTGGACCATTCTGCCTCGCAGATCCCTGAATCGTCGCAGGAACAGGTAGTCACGCAGCGATTGCTGGACAATCACGCTCCGAGAAACGCCGTCTTCCTGCGACGTCCTATCGAGGTCCTGACGGATATCTTCTGGAATGCTGATGGTGAGTGTGCTCCTCATGGCGTCTACCCCCTTACTTCTATCATAGTTGTATTAAATCTTATTACACCAAGGGCAGACTAATGTCAAGTCTCCTCGGGGCGAACGTCGCGGATCACGCGCGGCTGCAAGCCGTCGCGTGCATCCGGCTTGTTAGGCCCAAAACTCTCATCAAGGCAATCCGGGCCATAGTTCCTCCTTGATTGACACTTTGGTCAAGATTTTCGATAGATTAACAAAATACGGCTTTTTTTAACAATGAGCCTGTTGTGTGCGACTGGCGGGAGACGCCCTCTTGGCCCGGGCCAACAAGATCATATCCGGCTACGGGAACACGGAGCTGGTCAGCTGCATCTCCGAGGCGATTTCCAGCACAGTTACCGGTGAGATTCTGGAGATACAAAAGATGTGTCAGCCCAATCTGAGCCGGGCGGAATATCTGGAGATCATCAAGGGCAAGACAGGTTATCTGATCCAGGCCGCCTGCGAGAGCGGGGCTATTCTGGCAGGAAACAGTGAAGAGGAACGGCGGGCAGCCAGGGAGCTGGGCCTCAATCTGGGTGTAGCCTTCCAGCTGGTGGACGACGCTCTGGACTACACCCCGGCCCCGGATCTGGGCAAGCCCATGGGCGGCGATCTACGGGAGGGGAAAATCACCATGCCCCTCATCCATTTCCTGCAGGAGCTCGATTCGGAGCAACAGAAAAGCTTTTTGGCCAGGGCCAAGGACAAGACACTCTCGGAAGAGGAGCTGGACCGGGCCATGCGCCGCATTCGTTCCAGTGGACTGCATTTAAGGGCCAAAGAGGAGGCGGAGCCCTATCTGCGGACTGCACATAAGGCCTTGGACACCCTGCCGGAATCACGGGAAAAGTCGCTCTTGGCCCGGATGCTGGAATACATCCGCTACCGGGAGAAATGAGCTTTCTCTCCAGGCAGAACCGGCGACCGGCTCTTGCGGGGTTTTCTGCCTAGAGGAGCTAAAGTGGTTCTGCAGCATTCAGCTCATTTTGACCTTCCTATAACACGCCTAAATGATTGCAGTCCGCACTCGACAGTTTCAATTCACACCCCCGCGCAGGTGGCGACTCATGGACATCCTGACCCTGGCCCCTGGAAATCGAGTTTCTATCCACGCCCCCGCGTGGGGGGCGACCAAGAGGATCCCCTTCCTGGAGACCAGGGCCGGGTTTCAATCCACGCCCCCGTGCAGGGGGCGACAATACGTGGAGGCCATGGGGCAAGCCCTGCGGGGTTTCAATTCACGCCCCCGTGCAGGGGGCGACAGGCAAGAGCAGCACCTAACTCTTTTGCCCGTTTGTTTCAATTCACGCCCCCGTGCAGGGGGCGACTTTGATGCCATTCGTTAGACAATTCCTTTTGAGGTGTTTCAATTCACGCCCGCGTGCAGGGGGCGACG